>DVGA01000058.1 GCA_018712985.1 Candidatus Scatomorpha intestinavium | reverse complement strand
CGTGTTCGTGCCGTCGGTGGGGCAGGACATCGTTTCGGCGAACCCGGCCCTTGAGCCGGCCTATCTTCCCTGCCTGATATTTTTCTGGCTGACTACCGTGCCGGTATACGTCTTTCTCGTCCTTGTCTGGCGCATCGCGCTCGAGATACGGCGCGATAACAGCTTCTGCCACAAAAATGCAGCGCGGCTGAAAACATGCAGTCTGCTCGCACTGCTGGACACGGTGCTATATATGATAGCCGGCCTCGTCCTGGCCTTTTTCCATCTGCTGCACATATCGCTCATAGTCGGCGGGGTGATACTCTGCGCGGTCGGCGCGGCGGTGAGCGTCTGCTGCGCCGCGCTGTCCCATCTGACGCGCAAGGCGGCGGACATGCAGTCGGAAAACGACCTGACCATCTGAGGTGCCGCCATGATACGCATAAACCTCGACGTAATGCTGGCGAAGCGCAAGCTCAGCCTCACGGAGCTCTCCGAGCGCGTGGGCATCACGCTCGCCAATCTCTCCGTCCTGAAAACCGGCAAGGCGAAGGCCGTCCGCTTTTCCACGCTCGACGCGCTCTGCCGCGCTCTGAGCTGCCAGCCGGGGGACATCCTTGAGTACACCGAGGAGGGAAAAAATGATTGATAATAACCGCCCTTCCGCCCGCGACTATCTGCTTTTCCCCGCGGCACTCGCCCTCGCGCTGCTCTGGCGCGCCGCCTTCCCGCTTGTTGACCTTATAGACCTCGCCTTCGGCTACGGCGGACTTGCCTTCGGCATAACCGCCGTGACCGCGGCGATCTGGGCCGCCGTTCTGCTCTTTCTGGGCAAAAGAGCGCGATGGAACCGCTATAACGCCTTCCTCTTCGCCGGCGCCGCGCTGCTCGCGCTCTGCTGCTCGGTATACGGCGACGCCTCGGTCCGCGCCGTGAACTGCGTGCTCATACTCTGCGCCTCGGCGCTCGCCTTTTTCTCCCTCGCCGGGCTCTCCGCGCGCTCCCTGACGGACGCGCTCTGCGTGCCGGAGGCAATAGGGCTGTCGTTCAGGGCGCTCTTCTCCCGCTGGGGCGCGCCCTTCCGCGTGCTCGCCTCGCTGAGGAGCGGCGAGAGCCGCGGCCGCGTCACCGGAGTGCTGCTCGGCGCGCTCTGCGCACTGCCGGTGCTGCTGTTCTGCGGCGCGCTGCTCGCCTCGGCGGACGCGGTGTTCGAGGGCGTGTTCGGCTCGATCGCGGACTACCTGTTCGAACTCGACGCGCTGAGCACAGTTTTTGACGTGATCGCCACGCTGTTTTTCGCCTTCTGCTTCTTCTCGGCGATATTTTTCCTCCGCCACGCCGAACCGAACGCCGCTTATGAGCCCGCGGAACGCGAGGCCCCTCCCGCGGTCCCGTATATCACCGCCCTCGTGCTGCTCTGCGCGCTCTACGCCCTGTTTGCCGCCGTGCAGTTTGAATACCTCTTCGGCGGCGCGGAAGCGGCCGCGATGGAGGGCGGCTGGGCCGAATACGCCCGCAGCGGCTTCATGCAGCTCGTGATCGTCGCGGCGGTGAACCTCGCCGCGCTGCTCTTCTGCGCCGTCCGCGCGGGGCATTCCCGCCCGGTGCGCGCCCTGTGCCTGCTGCTCGCGGCGCTCACGGCGGTGATACTCGTCTCCGCCTTCTGGCGGATGCGGCTCTACATCCTCGCCTACGGCATGAGCGTGCTCCGCGCAATGACGCTCTGGGCCATGGCCTTCATACTCTGCTGCCTTGTCCTCGCCTGCGTAAAGGCGCTGCGCCCGAGCTTCCGCTTCTGGCCGTATTTCGCGGCCGTGGGCCTCGCCGGCTGGATAATCTTCAACCTCTGCGCCGTGGACGGGCGCGTTGCAGATTATAATGTGGACGCCTACCTCTCCGGATCGCTCGAGGAGGTGGACACGGACTATCTCGCCTCCCTCTCGCCGGAGGTCCTGCCCGCATTGCGCCGGCTGTACGAGGCCGAGCCCTCCGAATATCTTGCCGCTCAGATCGGCGCTCTCGAGTCCGCGCAGCCCGGCGGCTGGACGGAGTGGAGCCTCTGCCTGCCGCTCTACAGCTGACACGCCATTACAAAGATTTTACCGCCAGGCGGTGGAGGACTTTATCCGCCGTGGGTATTATTCGGTGCGTACCTTTCAAAAATACAACGGAGGGAAAACATGAAAAAGGTAACCGCACTGATTCTCGCCGCCATGCTCGTCATGGTGATGCTCGCCGCCTGCGGCGAGGCCCCGGCCGAAAACACGGCCGCCCCCACGCCCGACGTGACCGCCGGCGCCGCCCCGCTCTCCGCCCAGGGAGAAACCGGCGGAGAGTCTGACAGCGCCGCCCCGAAATACGTCTTCCTGTTCATCGGCGACGGCATGAGCTACCCGCAGATACAGGCCACCGCCGACTACCTCGGAGCCCTTGAGGACGAGGACTACATGCAGGCCGAGCCCAGCCTCGACGACAACGGCGGCGCCGTGCTCGACGGCCCGGTCGCCCTGAACTTCATGAATTTTGAGGCCGCCGGCAGCGCCGTAACCTATGACTCCAACTCCTTCGCTCCCGACTCCGCCTCCACCGCCACGAGCATCGCCACCGGCTTCAAGACCTATTCCGGCAGCATCAACGTGGACGAGACAGGCACCATCGAGTACGAGACCATAGCCGAGAAGGTCCACGAGCAGCTCGGCTGGAAGGTCGGCGTCATCTCCAGCGTCAACCTCAACCACGCCACCCCCGCCGCGTTCTATGCCCACCAGGCCAGCCGCAGCAGCTACTACGAGATTGGCCTCGAGCTCGTCGACAGCGGCTTTGAGTACTTCGCCGGCGGCGGCCTGCTCAGCCCCGAGGGCTACGACGAGGCCAACCCGTCCGAGAGCCTCTACGACCTCGCCGAGGAGGCCGGCTACACCGTCACCTTCGACTACGCCTCCGCCGATGAGATCGGCAGCGGCGACAAGGCCATCCTGATCGACGAGTACCTCGCCGACGGCGACTCCATCGCCTATGAGATCGACCGCACCGACGACATGTGGTCCCTTGCGGACTACGTGGAGAAGGGCATCGAGGTCCTGATGAACGACACCGGCTTCTTCATGATGTGCGAGGGCGGCAAGATCGACTGGGCCTGCCACGCCAACGACGCCGCTTCCTCCATCAACGACACCCTCGCCCTGGCAGACGCCGTGCAGGTGGCCATCGACTTCGCCGAAGAGCACCCCGAGGAGACCCTTATCCTCGTCACCGGCGACCACGAGACCGGCGGCCTGACCATCGGCTTCGCCGGCACCGACTACGACACCTACCTCAGCCTGCTCGAGAGCCAGAAGATCTCCTTCGTGGAGTACGACGAGCAGTACGTCGCCGGCTACAAGGAGAACAAGACCCCGTTCGAGGATGTCCTCGCCGACATCGAGGAGCTCTTCGGCCTCAAGGTCGAGGGCGAGGAGGGCGACAAGCTCATCCTCACCGAGTACGAGATAGAGCAGCTCCGCGCCGCCTATGAAAAGAGCGTAAACGGCACCGCCGCCAGCGAGTACGAGCAGGAGGAGTACGTCCTCTACGGCACTTACGAGCCGCTCAGCGTCACCATCACCCATATCATCAACAACAAGTCCGGCGTGAGCTTCACCAGCTACAGCCACACCGGCCTGCCCGTCCCGGTCCTTGCCGACGGCGTCGGCAGCGAGGCCTTCAACGGCTACTACGACAACACCGACATCTACGACAAGATGGCGGAGCTGCTCAGCGTTGAGTAATCGCCTGTAAAAAAACCGGCCGGCCGCCCTCCGTTTACCGGAGGGCGGCTTTTGCGGAAAAGACACCGGAGGTAGTATGGACAAAACAGGTTTTCGCCGCATTCTCTCAAAGTACGGGCCGATCATGGTCGGCCTTGCGCTCATTCTCGTCCTCCTGATCATGCCCACGGGCTACGAGGACAACATCGTATACCAGGAGAGCATCATCTGCCCCGCGCTCGTGCTCTCGACGAACGACAGCCTTATAATCGACACCGGGCTCGTCCGCTCAGGGGACCAGCTCTGCGAGCTGGAGATACTCTCCGGCGAATTCAAGGGGGCGATATGCGAGGGCAACAACCAGCTCAACGGCTCCCTCGAGCAGGACAAGCTCTTCTCCCCCGGGGACAAGGCTCTGGTGCGCATCAACCACCAGGACGGGGAGATACTCAACGTATCAATGATAGACCACTACAGGGTCCCCTCCGAGCTGGTGCTCGCGGCGCTGTTCGTCATACTGCTCGTGCTCTTCGCCGGGCGCACCGGCGTACGCGCGCTCGTCAGCTTCGCCGTGTGCGTGCTCATGATATGGAAGGTGCTCGTGCCGTACAGCCTCAACGGCGTCAATCCCGTATATCTCGGCCTCGGCGTGGTCCTGATAATGGCCGCAATGACCGTCTCGCTCGTATACGGCTTCGACCGCCGCGCGCTCGCCTCCCTTTCCGGCTGTGTCCTCGCCGTGGCGGTGACGTGCATAATGGGGATAATCTTCACCGACCTGTTCAAAATACACGGCGCGGTGATGAGCTACTCCGAAAGCCTGCTCTACTCCGGCTATTCGCAGCTCAACCTCACGCGGATCTTCATGGCGAGTATCTTCATCGGCTCCTCCGGGGCCATAATGGACCTCTCCGTGGACATCACGAGCAGCATCTCCGAGGTCGTGGAAAAAAAGCCGGACATCACCGCCCGCGAGGCGATAAAATCCGGCTTCACCGTGGGCCGCGCGGCACTGAGCACTCAGACCACCACGCTCCTGCTGGCCTATTCCGGCGGCTACATTTCCCTGCTGATGGTATTCATGGCACAGGGCACGCCGCTCTACACCATTTTCAACCTCAAGTACGTCGCCGCGGAGATCCTGCACACCCTTGTCGGCTGCTTCGGGCTCGTCACCGTCGCGCCGCTGACAGCCGTCACCGCCGGCCTTCTCCTCACCGGGCGGCGCCCCACACTGCGGGCGGGGGCATAGCGCCACACTGCGTGTGGAGGCATGGCGCGGCGAGGAGCGCCGTGGGATGGGCCCGCTCGGTTGGCATTGCGCCGCACTGCATGCGGCAGCATTGCCCGTCCATATAAGCCGCGCTGCGCTTCTCGATCCTACGGCACAAGGCTGGATCAAACCAAAAGCCGGAGCGATACCGCTCCGGCTTTTCGATATGTGCGTTTCAGGCAAGGAACACGTCCGCGAGACGGCGGAATTCGGCCTCGTCCCCGCTGGCGAACAGCTCACAGGAGCCGATCTTCCTCGCGCGGCACTCTATCCCCGCCTCCCTCAGCAGGCAGGCCAGCTCGCGCGCGCCGGCGGCGCCCGTGTCGATGAGCTTTACATCCGCGCCTATCAGCTCGCTTATCGCCCCGGCGAGCAGCGGATAGTGCGTGCAGCCGAGTATCAGCGTGTCCACGGCCCCGTTTTCAAACGGCCTCAGGCAGCGCTCCAGCGCGGCGCGCACTCCCGGGTCGTCTATCGAGGTGCGCCCGGCCTCAACGAGCGGCACGAGCTCGCCAGTCCCCTCGCTGATAACCTCCATATCCGGCGCCATTGCGGCGATTTCCCGCCCGAAGGCCCCGCTCCTCGCCGTGGCGACAGTGGCAAGGACGCCTATCCTGCCGCTTTTCGTGGCGTGCACGGCCTCGCGCGCCGCCGGGACCACGACGCCCGTAACAGGCAGACGCGCCGTGCGCGAGACGACGCCGAGACAGTTCGAGCTCACTGTCCCGCAGGCGACGAGTATGGCCTTCACCCCGTGTTCGAGCATGAAGCGCGTGTCGTCCAGCGCGATTTCCTCAAGCTCAGCTATGCTCCTGCCGCCGTACGGCACCCTCTTTGTGTCGCCGAAGTAAACGATGTCCTCCGCCGGAAGAAGCTTCTGCAGCTCGCGCACGGCGGTCAGCCCGCCGAGGCCGGAGTCGAATATGCCAACTGGTCTGAGATCCATAGAGCCTCCAAAAAGCGCGTGGGCGCGGCCCCGCCGCAAATAGAACAAGGCGCGCCGCGATTGCTCGCTGCGCGCCTTTTATTATAGCAGATTACTTGTTGCGCACGCTGTCGATGTGGGCGGTGAGGTCGAGCATCTTGTTGGAGAAGCCCCACTCGTTGTCGTACCAGGCGACGAGCTTCACGAAGTTGGGGTTCAGGCTGATGCCGGCCTTGGCATCGAAGATGGAGGTGTGGGGATCGGTGCGGAAGTCGCTGGAGACGACCTCCTCGTCCACGTACTCCATGACGCCGGCCATCGGGCCGTCGACCGCGGCCTTGACGGCGGCGCAGATCTCGTCATAGGTGGCGCCCTTCTCGAGGCGGCAGGTCAGGTCGACGATGGAGACGTCGGCGCTGGGGATACGCATGCTCATGCCGGTCAGCTTGCCCTTCAGCTCGGGGATGACCTTGCCGACGGCCTTGGCGGCGCCGGTGGTGGAGGGGATGATGTTCTCGAAGCAGCTGCGGCTCAGGCGCCAGTTCTTCTTGGAGAAGGCGTCGACGACGTTCTGGCTGGCGGTGCCGGCGTGAACGGTGGTCATGAGGCCCTCGATGATGCCGAAGTTGTCATTGATGACCTTGGCGAGAGGAG
>DVGA01000057.1 GCA_018712985.1 Candidatus Scatomorpha intestinavium | reverse complement strand
GCAGCACCATCACCGTCACCGCCACGCCCGACGCCGGCTATGAGCTTGACTACATCACCGTGGACGGTGAGCGCATCGACGGCACAACGTTCACCATGCCGGATCACGACGTCACCGTGCGCGTGTACTTCACCGATGACGCAGCGCTGCCCTTCACCGACGTGAGCGCCGGTGCGTGGTACTTAGACGCGGTGAGCTACGTCTACGCAAACGGCCTGATGGACGGCACGTCGGGAACGACGTTCGAGCCTGACGCCAATATGACCCGCGCGATGGTGTGGGCTATACTCGCCCGCGTCGACGGCGAGACCGTCACCGGCGAGGGCTGGATCGAGACGGCGCGCACTTGGGCAATGGCGAACGGCGTGAGCGACGGCACGGACGCGGCAGGGCTCGTAACGCGCGAGCAGCTCGCGACGATGCTCTGGCGCTACGCCGGCGAGCCTGCGGCGGCGGGAAACGGCATCAGCGCGTTCACTGATGCGGCGGATGCCTCCGACTGGGCAATCGACGGCCTCAACTGGGCCCTCGGGCAGGGCATAGTGACCGGCATGGACGACGGCATCCTCGTCCCTCAGGGCACGGCAACGCGCGCGCAGGCCGCGGCGATGCTCATGCGGTTTGTGGAGCTGTAAACAGCTTAATACGGCAAAAGGAGGCCGGGAGCCCGGCCTCCTTGCTTTATGCCTTAAAGGAAACGGCAATGACAGATAATCCGGCGGATAGAGTGGAGCGGACGGAGATGAAGCCGGCCGAAGGACGCTCCCCGCAGTTGAGCCGTTTGCAAAGCTGCTGCAGAAAAGCGGACTCAAAAGAATGCTGCGCCACTCATGTGCCGCCCCCTATGCGCTCTATGAAGAAAGCAAACCTTTGAAAAGCGAAGCCGCAGGCTTTGCCCAAAATCCTCCGCAAAAAAACAAATCCGAAGCCCAACGAAGCGGGTTCGGATTTGAAAGGAAGAGCAGCGGGCGAAAAGAAACGCGAAAAACCAAATCCGAAGCCGGCGGGCTTCGGATTTGAGAGGAGGCGCAAGGAAGCGAACGCAGTTTTCGGCAACAGCCTTTGGCTGTTGCCGGAAACGGAGTTGAGCGGACTTTGCGCCGACGTGGTGCCGGTGACGGGGTTCGAACCCGTACATCCTCGCGGATATGGGATTTTAAGTCCCAGGTGTCTGCCAGTTCCACCACACCGGCATTTTTTATATGTTATCACTGCAACGGCGGCGGTGTCAAGCGACATTGGCTATTGCGATTGGGAAAAGCTATGATATAATATAACATTATTATAATTGCCGCGGTGTGCCGAAGGGCCGGCGGATACATTTTTCTTTTCGATACCAGGAGCTGCCTGATGAAATATGTCAGATGGGATATACCGGATAAGGGACCGGAGATACCTCCGGAGCTTTTGCGCGCGGGATGCACGCCGCTTCTGGCTGCGCTGCTCGCCGGGCGGGGGATGAGCGCGCCCGGGGAGGCCGCAAGGTTCCTCAATGCAGGCGAGGAGGAGCTCTGCGACCCGATGCTGCTGCCGGACATGCCGCAGGCCGCGGCGAGGCTCCGCCTTGCCATCGGGCGAGGGGAGCGCGTGGCCGTTTTCGGCGACTACGACGTCGACGGCATCACCTCCGCCTGCATGATGACGCTCTATCTCCGCTCAAAGGGGCTGAAGTGCGAGCCGTATATACCCGACCGCCTTGAAGAGGGCTACGGGCTGAACATGGCCGCGATAGACACGCTCGCCGCGCACGGCGCTCAGCTCATCGTCACGGTGGACTGCGGCATAACGGCGAGGGAGGAGGCCCGGCACGCCAAAGAGCTGGGCATAGACATGATAATAACCGACCACCACGAGTGCGGCTCGGGCTCCCTGCCTGAGGCCGTGGCCGTGGTGGACCCCAAGCGCCCGGACAGCGCCTATCCGAACCCGGGCCTCGCCGGAGTGGGGGTGGCGTTCAAGCTGCTCTGCGCTGTGGAGGGCGCCGCAGGCAAGGTGCTGGACGAGTACGCGGACCTGATAGCCGCCGGGACCGTGGCGGACGTGATGCCGCTCACCGGCGAAAACAGGTATATCGTCCGGCGGGGGCTGAAGATGCTCGAGAACCCGGCGCGGGCGGGCATAAGGGCGTTGCTGAACGAGTGCGGAGCCTCCGGCCGCAGGCTGAACGCCGCAACGATAGGCTTCACGCTCGCGCCGCGGCTGAACGCCGCCGGAAGGCTGGGCAGGACGGACTCGGCGGTGCGGCTGCTGCTCACCTCCGACGAGGAGGACGCCTCGAACTGCGCCGCGGAGCTCTGCCAGCTGAACCGGCACCGCCAGGAGCTCGAGCAGGAGATTTGGGAGGAGGCGCACGAGATGCTGCGCCGCTCCCCGCCCTCCGGGCCGATAGTCCTCGCCTCGGAGCGCTGGCACCAGGGAGTTATCGGCATAGCCGCCTCGCGCCTCGCGGAGGAGTTCGCGCTGCCGACGGTGATGATATGCCTGAACGGCGAGCAGGGCAAGGGATCCTGCCGGAGCTACGGCGGGTTCAACCTGTTCGACGCCCTGAGCGCCTGCTCGGACTGCCTCGAGGGCTTCGGTGGGCACGCGCTGGCGGCCGGGCTCTCTATAAAACGCGGCCGCGTGGACGATTTCCGCGCCGCGCTTGAGGAATACTACAGAAAGGCCCCGCCGCCGGAGCCGGCCGTGCTCGAGTGCGAGCTGCGCGTTGAGGACCCGGCGCTGCTCACTATGGACTGCGTCGCCTCGCTTGAGCGGCTGGAGCCCTACGGCGCGGGCAACGCGAGGCCCACGCTCTGCATTACGGACGCGCTGCTCGAGCGCGTGACGCCGATAGGCGGCGGGAAGCACCTGCGGCTGCGCATAGCGAAGGGCGGCGCGGCCTATGACGCCGTGATGTTCTCCTGCCGGGAGGAAGAGCTCGGCGCAAGGGCCGGGGACCGCGTGGATGCGGCCTTTTTCCCGCAGGTGAACGAATACCACGGCGTACGTTCGGTGCAGCTGCTCATAACCGCCCTGCGAGCGGCGGACACCCTGCCGCTCTGCCGGGAGGTGCTCGGGAACACGGAGGATATAGGCCCCTGGGAGGGCTCGGATCTCTGCCCGCAGCGCTCGGACTTCGTGCAGGTTTGGCGCTGGCTGCAGCGGCGCGGCGGCACGGCGGAGGGCGGCCTCGCCGATGCGGCGCACTGGCGCCCCGGGGGGATGCACCCGGCCAAGCTGCTGCTCTGTTTGCGCGTGATGCGCGACGTGGGGCTCGTGGCGGGCGCGCTCAGCGACACGCTGCTGAGCGTCCACGTCCTGCAGCGGGAGGGGAAGGCGGATCTCGACGCCCACCCGCTGGTAATACGGCTGCGCCAGCTGAGACAGAAATACTCTGAAGGGAGATGAAACCATGGCGGAAGAGAAAAAGGCGGCGCCGGAGGAGACAAAGCCCATGAGTGCGGCGCCTGCGGAGCACACCCCGCTCGACCCCGAGGCGTGCTGGCACTTGCTCGAAGATAGAATAAGGACGGGCAACCCCGCCATGGACCTTGACAGGGTCCGCTCGGCTTATGAGTACGCCGCGGCAGCCCACGCCAGCCAGAAGCGGCGGGACGGCTCGCCGTATGTCACGCACTGCATAGCGACGGCGGAGATAATCTTCTCGGAGCTCGGGCTCGACGAGGACAGCGTCATCGCCGCGCTGCTGCACGACGTGATAGAGGACACGCCCGCAACGCACGAGGACGTGAAGAAGCTTTTTGGCGCGACGGTGGCGGACATAGTCGAGGGCGTCACCAAGCTGACGCGCGTCCAGTGGACCAGCCACGAGGAGGAGCAGGCGGAGAACCTGCGCAAGATGCTCATGGCCATGGCCAAGGACATCCGCGTCATCCTGATTAAAATAGCCGACAGGCTGCACAACATGCGCACGATGGACTATCAGAGCAGCGAAAAGCAGCTTGTGAAGTCGGCGGAGACGATGGAGATATACGCCCCCATCGCCCACCGCCTCGGCATGCAGAAGATAAAGTGGGAGCTTGAGGACCGCTCGCTCTACTACCTCGACCGCGAGGGGTACAACGAGATAACCGAGGCCCTCTCCAGCCGCATGCCCACGCTGCGCGTGTTCATGGACAAGGTGGAAAAGCAGATTGAGGAGCGCCTCGCCTCCGAGGGCGTGACCGCCAAGGTCTACGGCCGGATAAAGCACATCTACAGCATCTACCGCAAGATGTTCGCGCAGCAGCTCGACATAAACGGCATATTCGACCTCTGTGCTTTCCGCGTCATAGTGGACACCATACCGGACTGCTACAACGTGCTCGGCATGATACACGACATGTACAAGCCGGTGCCGGGCAGGTTCAAGGACTACGTCTCCACGCCCAAGCCGAACGGCTATCAGAGCGTGCACACCACCGTCATCGGCAGCGAGGGCATACCCTTCGAGGTGCAGATACGCACCTGGGACATGCACCTCACGGCCGAGTACGGCGTCGCCGCGCACTGGAAGTACAAGAGCGGCGACCAGGGCGTCAAGGAGGGGGACGAGGAGAAGTTCGCCTGGGTCCGCCGCCTGCTCGAGGCGCAGCAGGACTCGGACGCGAGCGAGTTCGTCCACGACCTGAAGATCGACATGTTCGCCGACGAGGTGTTTGTCTTCACGCCCAGCGGCGACGTGATAAACCTCCCCGCGGGGGCCACGCCGATAGACTTCGCCTACGCGATACACTCCGGCGTCGGCAACAGCATGGTGGGCGCGAGCGTGAACGGGCGCATCGTCACCTTCGACCACGTGCTGCAAAACGGCGACATCGTGGAGGTCCGCACCTCCAAGAGCGCGCCGGGGCCGAGCCGCGACTGGCTGCAGCTGGCCAAGAGCTCGTCCGCGCGCACGAAGATAAAGCAGTGGTTCAAAAAGGAGCGCCGCGAGGAGAACATCCAGTACGGCCGCACGCTCTTCGAGGCGGAAATGCGGCGCAACGGCCTTTCCATGTCCGACATAATGGACGAGGACGTCCTGCCGGCCATACTCAAGAAGCTCTCCGTGCCGAGCATGGACGAGCTCTACGCCGCGATAGGCTACGGCGGGCAGACCGCCGTCCGAAGTGTGAACCGCGTGAAGGACGAGCTCGCCCACCTCAAAAAGCCGGAAAAGCGCACCGTGCTCGACAAGATAAACGAGCAGGCGGAAAAGCGCGTGTCCCGGCCGCAGAAGGCCGTGCACGGCATACTTGTGGAGGGGCTCGACAACTGCCTGATAAAATTCTCCAAGTGCTGCACCCCCGTCCCGGGGGACGACATCGTCGGCTTCATCACGCGCGGCAGCGGCGTCTCGATACACCGGACGGACTGCCAGAACTACCTGCGCCAGCGCATGAACGGCGAGGACGACGGGCGCTGGATACGCGTGAGCTGGGCGGACAAGACAACGGACCTCTATATCACCACGCTGCACATCCTCGCGAAGGAGCGCCTGGGGCTGATAATGGACATCGCCACGGTGCTCAACGCGCTGAACGCCAAGGTGCGCGGCCTGACCGCGAGGGACGTGGGCAACGACCAGTCCACGGCGGTGGTCACCGTGGAGGTCCGGGATCTCGCTGAGCTGAAAACGATAATGAACAGGATAAGCGCCGTGCGCGGCGTGATCGAAGTCAGGAGGTCGAGCTCGTGAGGGCTGTTGTGACAAGGGTGCGCTCCGCCTCCGTCAGCATAGGCGGGGCGGTGAAGGCAAGCATGGGAAAGGGCTTCCTCGTCCTCCTCGGCGTGAGCGTGGACGACACGGAGGCCGAGGCGAGGAAAATCGCCGACAAGATCTGCGGACTGCGCGTTTTCGAGGACGAAAACGGCAAGATGAACGTCTCGCCGGCGGACGCCGGGGCGGAGCTGCTCATAGTCAGCCAGTTCACCCTGTACGCAGACGCGAAGAGCCGCCGCCCGGGCTTCACAAGGGCCGCGCGGCCGGAGACGGCGGTGCCGCTCTATGATCTCGTGATAAGCGAGTGCCGCTCCCGCGGCTTCAGGGTCGGGACGGGCGAATTCGGCGCGGAGATGCTCGTGGAAAGCGTCAACGACGGGCCGGTGACAATAATCCTAAATACGGAGGAGCTGTAAAATGCTTATAAAAACCCTCGTGGTCGGCCACCTTGAGACCAACTGCTATGTGGTGACGGACGAAAACACGCTTGAGTGCGCGGTGATAGACCCCGGCGCGGAGTCCAACACCATTCTCGACTACCTTGAGGACAACCGCCTGAAATGCGCGGCCGTGATGCTCACGCACGCCCACTTCGACCACACCGGCGCGCTCGAGAGCGTGCTCGAGGAGACGGGCGCGAGGTGCTATGTCAGCGAGAAGGAAAACGGCACTACATCCGGTTTCGGCAGGCCGTTCAGCGCGCCGGAGGGCACGTTTTTCTACTCGGAGGGGGACGAGGTGCACGTCGGCTCGCTCACCTTCCGCGTCATGGAGACGCCGGGGCACACCCCCGGCGGCGTGACGCTGATATGCGGCGACGCATTGTTTACTGGCGACACGCTCTTCAAGCTCTCCTGCGGGCGGACGGATTTCCCCGGAGGGGACATGAAGCAGGAGCTCCGCAGCCTGAAGCGCATAGCGGATCTGCCGGGGGACTACGAGGTCTATCCCGGCCACGCGGAGTGCAGCCGCCTCTCGATAGAGCGCGAGCACAACCCGTACATGCGCCACGCAATTGAAAACCTCTGAAATGGCGAACGCGATAGATTACATCGACTGGAGGGGGGACCTCAGCTTTGACGTCTCCCCCTTCAACGAGGTCGACAACCTGCTGCTCTGCAGGCTCACCTCGCTCGATTTCACCGGCATAGTCCCGGCGGACGGGGAAATGCCCCTTGCTGAGGCGGCGCGGCTCTATTTTGAGCGCTACGGCGACGAGGACAGGCGCCTCGGCGTGCTGCTCGCTCCCGGCTCGGTGACGATGGTGAAGCGCATGCTGCAAAGCGCGCGCTTTTCGCGCCTTGTCCTCGCGGACTATGAAAACCGCGTGGACGAGCGGCGCGAGCTGCAATTTTGCGCCGTGACCGTCCTCGTGCCGGACGGCACGGCCTTTGTCGCCTTCCGGGGGACGGATGACACGCTCGTGGCCTGGAAGGAGGACTTCTACATGGGCTCGATGCGCACCGTCCCGGCGCAGGAGGAGGCCGCGGCCTATCTCTGCCGCGCGGCCTGGCGCTATGAGCAGCCGCTGCGCGTGGGCGGGCACTCGAAGGGCGGCAACCTCTCCGTATATGCCGCGATGTCCGCGCCGGAGGAGGTACAGGCCCGGCTGTTGGACGTGTACAACAACGACGGGCCCGGCTTCCGCGACTCGGTGGGCGGCACGGAGGGCTACAGGCGGGTTAAAGAGCGCATACATACTATACTGCCGCAGTACTCCCTTGTGGGCGTGCTGCTGAAAACCGACGACGACTTTGAAATAGTCGAGAGCTGCGAGACGGGCATATCCGCGCACAACGGCTTCACCTGGCAGGTGAAGGGGCGGAGATTCGTCCGCTGCGCCGATTTCCCCTTCCGCACCCGCGTGTTCAGCGAGGCCATGCGCGGCTGGACCGAGGACCTGAGCTATGACGAGCGCCGGGAGCTGACCAACCTGTTTTTCGGCGCGCTCGAGAGCACCGGGGCCAGGACGCTCACGGATTTGACGGCGCAGAAGCTCCGCAAGGCCGCCGCGGTGACGCGCGAGCTGCTCTCCCGGGAGGAAAACCGCGCGATGCTCGCGGACAAGTTCGAGCTGCTGCTGCGCGAGTACATTGCCAGCGCGAAAAAGGAGCTGCCCCGCGGCCGGATGCGCGTCAAGCGGGGCAGGGACAGGTGAACCCCGCGCTCGCCGGCGCGGCGATACGCCGCGAGAGGCTGCGGCGCGACTGGAGCCAGGAGGGGCTCTGCCGCGGGCTCTGCTCGGTGTCCTACCTCTCAAAAATAGAAAACGGCGCCGCCGGGGCCGACGCACAGCTCATAGCGGCGCTGCTCGGGCGTTTGGGCCTCTCCGCGGAGGCGGAGCCGGCCGACGCTGCGCTCATTGAGCGCTCCTACGAGGCCTTCTTCGCCCTCGACAGCGCCAAAGGGGCCGCGTGCCTTTCCGCACTTAGGGAGGCGATGCCGCGGCTTGAGCGCACGCTCCTCGCGGCGGACGCGGAGCTGCTTGAGATCGTGCTCTCCGACGGCGGCCGCCCCGCGCCGGACTGGCCGGAGCGCTCGCTCGGCTTGAGGCAGCGCTCGCTGATGCTGCTGCTGCGCGGCGAGGCCGGCGAGGCCTGGCGGCTCAGCGGCGAGCCGGTTTTTGCCCTGATAGCCGGGGACGCCGAGTTCAACCGCGGCGACTATATCTCCGCGGCCGACTCGTTCGGCTCGGCCTGCCGTGCCGCGGCGGAGCTGGGCCGGGTGCGGGTCATGCTCTCGGCCCGGCTGATGATGGGCAACTGCTGCTCCAACAGCGGGCAGTACGAGGGCATGGAGCGGCACTACCGCATAGCGGAGCGGATAGCGGCGGACCTCGGGGACGCCGGCGCGCTGCGCACGATACGCTATAACCGCGCGAGCACCGCGATCGAGCTGGGCCGCGCGGAGGAGGGGTACGCCTATTTTTCGGCCCTCCCGGAGCCCACGGCGATGGAGCTGCACAAGCTGGCCGCCGCCTGCGAGCTATTAGGGAAGAGGGAGGAGGCGCTCGCCGCGCTCGGCCGCGTAAGCGCTGCGCCGCGCGAGGAGTCGGCGGTCGAGAACGCTGTCGTGGACGAGATGTGCGCCATGCTGCGCTGGCGGCTCGAGCAGCCGGACTACCTCTCGAGCGCGGAGTATGGACGGCGCCTGCTCGCTCTGTTCCAAAGGCTGCGCGGGGAGCTGCCGCCGGGCTACGCGGGCTTCCACCTCGGCCGCGTGCTCGAGTGGCTGAGGGCCAACAGGCAGTACAAGCGAGCGCTCGACATTTTGAAGGATTTTCCCAGCTACTACAATTAAAGACGGTTCAGCGGCTGCTTTGGGCATCAATTTTCCCAAAACAGCCGCATTTACTTTACTCACCTCATGAAGTAAAATTGCCTCAGGAGGTGAGGGCATGAAAAACAATCTCTGGACGCGGGATTTCACGCTTATAACCGTTGCCACCATTATGGGCGCGGCGGGGGCCATAGCGGGGAATTTCGCGCTCTCTTTCCTCGTGTACGACGAGACGGGCAGCACGCTGGCCTCGGCGCTGATAATCGCCATAAACTTCGTGCCGGGCTTCGTGGTGCCGCTGGTGGCTTCGCCCTTTATGGACGCGCTGCCGCGCAAGCCCTTCCTCGTGGCGGGGGACGCGGTGAACGGAGTGCTGTATCTGCTCATGGGGCTGTATCTGAACAGCCGCGGCTTTACTTACACGCTGTACCTGTTGTTTTCGCTGCTGCTCTCGTCGCTTTCCGCCTTTGACCAGCTGGCATACAACAGCCTGTTCCCAAAGCTGATACCGCCCGGCTGCATGGACAAGGGGTACGCTGTATCCTCCATGGTGTACCCCGTGATGCAGGTGGTCATGGCGCCGGTGGCGGCGCTGCTGATGGACCTGATCGGCGTGGGGAACATCCTGCTGCTGCAGGGCGGGCTCTCGATCGCCGCCGCGCTGACGGAGAGCCGCATCCGCACCGAGGAGGAGCGCCGCGCTTACCGCCGCTTTTCCCTGCGCGGCTATTTCGCCGACCTGAAGGAGGCCGCGGACTATCTGCGGCAGGAGCGCGGGATGCTGAACATTTTCGCCTATATGGCCGTCACTAACGGTGTGGCGAGCGGGTATGCGCCCATTTTTGTGGCCTTTTTCAGCTCCACGCCGGGGCTGAGCGCGGCGATGTATTCCCTGTTTGCCGTGGCGGAATTTGCGGGCAGGACGCTCGGCGGCGTGCTGCGCTACGCCACGAAGATGCCGAAGGAGAGGCGCTTCGGCTTTGCCTTCGCGGTCTATCAGGTGTACGAGACCATGGACATGCTGCTGCTCTGGCTGCCGTATCCGCTGATGCTGGCGAACCGCGCGATAGCCGGCTTCCTCGGCATAAACAGCGCCACGCTGCGGCTCGCGGCCGTGCTGAGCACGCTGCCGGACCGCCTGAGGGCGAGGGTGAACGCCTTTGAGAGCGTGCTCTACTCTGCGGCCTTCAGCGTGCTTAGCCTGGCTGTGGGCGCGCTCGGCGAGGTCATGGATTTGCGGCTGTGCGTCACGCTCTGTGCCTTTGCGTCCCTGATAATATGCTGGATGACCATATGGCGGCGCCGGCGGGAGATCCGCGCGATGTACGAAAACGCTGCGGAATAGCAAAAAAGCCCCCGCAGGGGCCTTTTACCCTGGAAAGCGCAGAAAACAATAATCCCGCTTTACTGCCTATGCAGCTCGCCCATTTAGCCGGGCTTCGTATCAGTGAGGTGTGAGGGCTGCCCTGGCAGGACATCGACCTTAATGGACAGCATATCACCATTCACCGAAGTATGCGGTATGACTCCGTAAGGAAGAAAACACAGATCGGCCCCCCCAAACGCAAGAATCCGTACTGTGGATTTCTGCGACACCCTGGCGGCTATCCTGCGGGAAGCCAAAAAGAGAGCCAGTATCAAGGACCTGGAGATTGAAAACAAGAGATGCCTCCGCACAATCAACCCGGTTTTCTGCGGTAGAAAAGGCCAAAAGGGTATGCTGACGCGGACGCAGAGGGGGG
>DVGA01000056.1 GCA_018712985.1 Candidatus Scatomorpha intestinavium | reverse complement strand
CATTATTAAAAACCTCAACTCGATACAGAACCTCGGCTCCATGGATATCCTCTGCACGGACAAGACCGGCACCCTTACGCAGGACAAAGTGGTGCTCGAGTACCACCTGAATGTCGACGGCGAGGAGGACGGCCGAGTGCTGCGCCACGCCTTCCTGAACAGCTATTTCCAGACGGGGCTGAAGAACCTTATAGACATAGCGGTGATATCCCGTCAGGAGGCGCTGGGCGCTGAAGCTCTCGTGAGCAGGTACACCAAGGTGGACGAGATACCCTTTGATTTCGAGCGGCGAAGGATGAGCGTCGTGGTGCGGGACACCGACGGCAAGACGCAGCTCGTGACGAAGGGAGCTGTGGAGGAGATGCTCGGGTGCTGCGCATACGCCGAGTGCGGCGGCGGGATAAGGCCGCTTACGGACGAGGTGCGCGCCCTTGTGGCCGGCCGCGCCGGCGAGCTGAACGAGCGGGGGATGCGCGTGATCGCCGTGGCGCAGAAGACGAACCCCTCGCCCGTCGGGCAGTTTTCCGTTGCGGACGAGTCGGACATGGTGCTGATAGGCTTCCTCGCCTTCCTCGACCCGCCGAAGGAGACGACCGCGGCCGCGGTGCGCGCGCTGACGGACTACGGCGTGGGCGTGAAGATACTCACCGGGGACAACGAGAAAGTTACCCGCGCCATATGCGCGCAGGTTGGGCTGAATGTTGACAGGATACTCCTCGGCCCGGAGCTGGACTCAATCAGCGACAGTGAGCTCGGGGAAATGGCGGAGGAGGTAACGGTGTTCGCCAAGCTCTCACCCACGCAGAAGGCGCGGATAGTCAGCGCGCTCAGGAGCCGCGGGCACAGCGTGGGCTATATGGGCGACGGCATAAACGACGCGGCCGCGATGAAGGCCGCCGACGTGGGTATTTCGGTGGACACTGCTGTGGACATCGCCAAGGAGACCGCCTCGGTGGTCCTGCTGGAAAAGGACCTCATGGTGCTCGAGCAGGGCGTGATCGAGGGCCGCAGGACCTATGCGAACATGATAAAATACATCAAAATCACCGCGTCGTCCAACTTCGGCAACATGTTTTCCGTATTGGCCGCGAGCGCTTTCCTGCCGTTTCTGCCGATGGCCTCGCTCCACCTGATACTGCTCAACCTGATATACGACATCTCCTGCGCGGCGATGTCATACGACAATGTAGATGAAGAGTATGTGAAATCGCCGAGGAAGTGGGACGCGGGCGGCATCAGCCGCTTTATGCTGTGGTTCGGGCCAACAAGCTCGCTGTTTGACATAGCCACATATCTTCTGATGTACTTCGTGCTCTGCCCCGCGCTGACGGGCGGCGAAGTTTATACGCACCTGACCGACCCAGCGGCGCAGGCGCTCTATGTCTCGCTTTTCCAGACCGGCTGGTTTGTGGAGTCCATGTGGAGCCAGACGCTCGTTATCCACATGCTGCGCACACCGAAGCTGCCGTTCATACAGAGCCGGGCTTCCGCCCCCGTCACGCTGCTTACCTTTGCGGGGATTCTCGCGGTGACCGCGATACCCTTCACCCCGCTGGGCGCAGCCCTGGAGCTGACGGCGCTGCCGCCGGTTTATTTCACGTTCCTTGCAGCACTGGTTGCGGGCTATATGGCCCTTTCCACAGCTGTGAAAAAGCTCTACATACGCAGGTATGGCGAGCTGCTCTGAAAGCGAATCCGCCGGCTGATTGTTCAGTCGGCGGATTTACAGTTTTGCCTTGCTATGCGTGCGAAGGCGCTATTACCATTTTTCATAGAACTCCGGGAGAAGGCGCAAAAACAGCTCCATCGCGCTGCTGCGCCATTTCCCGCGGCTGTAGGCGAAGAGCGCCGTTATCCGCGACTCCGCCATACCGGTGCTTACCTCGCGCAGCAGGCCGAGCGAGAGCTCGTTTTCAACAGTGAAGCGGGGCAGGATTGCCACGCCGAGGTTGCTCATCACGCTCCGCTTGATGGCCTCGATGCTCCAGACCTCAAGCTCGGCCTCGAGTACGATGTTCTTTTTGCGGAGATACTGGTGGAAAAGCTTCAAATAAAGCGCGTTCGGGTCGTTCTGAATGTGGCATATCCGCTTTTTCTGGTTTGGCGTTATAAACCAGCTCCGCCTCATCGTCCTCCGGGGAGGCGACGAGCGCAAGCGGATAGGAGCCGAGTTCGCCGACGACAAAGCTGGGGGGATATTTCCCGACGTCGTAGTGTATGGCTATATCTGTTTCCCCGTTCAATATCCGCTCGTAAATTGCGTAACAGTTCATGACCTGCAGCGACAGCCGCACTTCCGGGGCGTTTTCCTTGAAGGCCTTGAGTACGGGCTGCATCTTGTACGTTATCAGCGACTCGGGCAGAGCGACGGTCAGCGAGCCGCGCAGGCCGCGGCCGCCGCTGCAGCTCAGCAGCTCTTCCGCCGAGGCGATGACCCTGTCTATCGCCGGCATGAGCTCCCTGCCGGCGTGTGTAAGCTCCATCCTGCCGCCGTTTTTTTCAAACAGCTTGACGGACAGCTCGTTTTCAAGCTGCCTGACCTGAAAGGTGATGGTAGACTGGGCGTAATTGAGCGCCGCTGCGGCGCTCTGATAGCTGCCGGTTTCAATTATTTTTTTGACGGTGTAAAGATATTTCGCTCTATACGCGCCTCTTTCAAAAATACTGAATTAAAATATCAAATACTTCAATTTGATTCAATCGCGCCGTTGATATATAATAACCCGGGAACCCGATTAATGCAAGAGGTGAAAGACATGGAATTCGACACCAGAATAAAGGTCGTCCTCCGGGAGGGGCTCGAGGCCTGGCAGGAGCTGAATGTGACCGCGTTTTTGATAAGCGGCATCGCCGGGACCCAGGATATAGTCGGCGAGCCGTATGTCGACAGGGACGGGGTTACCTACCTGCCTATGTCCAGGCAGCCGATTATGATTCACTCCGCTACCGGCGAACAGCTGCGCGATTTGCTGAAAAAAGCGCTCGCGCGGGAGGACATGGCTGTTACGATATTTACCGAGGAGCTGTTCGGGACATACAACGACGAGGACAACCGCGCGTCCGTGGCCGGGTTCGGGACGGACGAGCTGAACCTTGTGGGCATAGGCCTGCGCGGCAGGAAAAACGCCGTGGACAGGCTGCTGAAAGACGTGCCGCTCCACAAGTGAGCGGCACAGCGAGGAAAAAAGCGCCGGATGACGTGAGCCATCCGGCGCTTTTGCATATCTGGGCGCTTATCCGAGACCTGCGACCCTGCGCAGCGCTTCGGAGGCGGGAATGGGGAGCGAAAACAGATAGCCCTGGAGCAGGTCGCAGTTGAGAGCCTTGAGCGCATCCACCTGCCACTCCTCCTCGACGCCCTCGGCGAGCACCACAAGCCCGAGCTTGTGACCGGTGCGGACTATGCCGTCCACTATTACCTTTCCCTGCTCGGTGTCGATGGTGTCAACAAGGCTCTTGTCGAGCTTCAGCCCGTCCATTGGGAACTCCTGCAGGTCGTGGAAGGTGGCGTAGCCCATGCCGAAATCGTCGAGCATTACCTGGACTCCAAGGGAGCGAACGGCAAGGATGTTTGCGCGCATCTGCCCGGCCTCGGCCGGGTTGATGTAGCCGCTTTCGGTGATTTCCATTATCAGCTCATGCCGGGGGAAATCATACCGGCAGATTATTTCCCGGCAGCGTTCAAGGAGCTGCGGCTGGGCGAAGGAGCGGCGGGAGAAGTTGCAGGAGAGGAAAAACTCGCCCTTTTTTTCCGCATAAAGCTGCTGAAGGAAGGCGCAGGCCCTGTCGAGGTTGTAAAAGTCGAGGCGCTCTATCCGCCCCTCGCGCTCAAGCAGGGGGATGAATCGGTCCGGGCCGAGCAGGCCCTTTTTCGGGTGCTGCCAGCGGGAGAGCGCCTCGCCGCCGGTTATGGAGAAGTCCTTCGCGCTGACGAAAAACTGCATGTGGAGCTGGAATTCGCCGAATTCGAGAGCGTGCTCAAGGTCGCTGAGCAGCTCGTGCTCATCGTCACAGGCGCGGCAGTTGTCGCCGCCGCATATGCGCCAGCTATGCCCCTCCCACGCCGCGCTCATGGCGCACTGGCGCGCGTGAAAGAGGACGCTTGAGTAGTCGTGCTCGCGCGCTGAGAGAGGAAATATGCCGACAGAGGCGTCGCTGTCGCGGAGCGAAGCGCCCGCACAGGTGTAGGTTTTCATATCTTTGAGCGCGCCGAGAGCCCAGTCGCGCGCCTCCGCGGCGCTCGAAGTCCGGCACAGGGAGAAAAAGTCGCCGTTGATGCCGACGGCCATGAGCTCATTTCCGGATGCATGGCGACGCAGCACGTCGGCCATAAAGCGCTGGAAGCGCAGTATTTCGCCAGGGCCGCTGACGCGCTCTATATGCCCAAGCTCAAAATGGAAGCAGACCATGTGATAGAGCACATGGTTTGAGTCGTTCACCGTGGCGTTGAAGGCGCGCTCGAACCCGCGGGAGTTCAGCAGCCCTGAATTCGAATCCGTCTCAAGCTCGCGCTCTGCGGCCCGGGCCCTGGCGCGGCTGCGGCGCAGGGCGGCGAGCAGGGCGGCTATGGCCACCGCGGCGGCAAGGGCGAGCGCGATGAGCGCCGGGAGAGCGGACGGACCGGCCTCCGGCCGTTCCGAAGGGGCGGCCGCCGCGAGTATCTCGCCCGTCACGGCGGACTGGCTGCGCCCGGCGGCATAGGCGGCAAGCTCCTCGTAAAGCCCATCCGGCGCGGCAGAGGTGAGGGCGAGGCCGTATTCCACGGTCCCCTCCTCCGTCTCCGCGGTGAAGAGGGGCAGGATCCCGGAGCTGTTTTCGAAATCTTCTCCCGAGACGGCACCGGATATGATGTCCACCTGCATGTTTTCCGCGAGGTGCGCCCTGTTGTCCTCCGGGCCGGGCTCGTAATAGACGAGCTCATAGCCGCGTCCTGAGGCGAAGGCCCGAAGCAGCTCGGGTATTGCCCCGGCGTAGCCGCCCGCTTCGGAGTCGTAGTACTCAAGGGGGTAGAGCCCCGGGTTTCCCGCGACGTAAATTAAAATGTTGTCCTGCATAAAAAACTCTTTTCCCAACGTTTTGTGCGGCTTATTTGAACTCTATTTTCTTCCGCTCTATCCTGCCCCAGTTGCCGCGCTTCTTCCGGTAGCCTATCAGCGCGGTCATGCGCACCCAGGCCATGATGAAGCGCAGGCAGCTCACCTCGATGACACAGAGCCCGACGGCCTTGAACATGTCCGAGGGGTACAGCTTCAAGTCTACCGTGTGCACCCGGGCCAAAAAGGCCGTGAGCGACAGTATCGCCGTATAGGCCACGTAGATGCCGAAGAAGAGCAGCATGAACGGCACGTTTATCAGGTCCACGGCGAAGGCCAGGAGCGTTGTAAGCAGCCCGAAGATTTCGATGTACGGCGAAAACAGCTCGTACAGCAGGAAGTAGAAGTAGGAGATGAAGCTCACGGCCCCGTATTTCACGTTGGCGAGGATGCGCCGGTGCTTCATCATGCTCTGGAAGAGTCCGATGTGCCAGCGGCGGCGCTGCTTGCAGAGGTCGCGCAGCTTTTCCGGAACCTGCGTCCAGCACACGGCGTCCGGCGCGTAGCGTATGCGGTAGGGGCGGGAGGTCTCGCGGCAGAAGACGTGCAGCTTTACTACAAGCTCCATGTCCTCGCCCATGGTGTCCGTATCGTAACCGCCGGCGGCCACGACGAGATCCTTGCGGAAGAGGCCGAAGGCGCCGGAGATTATGATGTTGCCGTTGAACTTGTCAAAGAGTATGCGCGAGGCCAGGAAGCTGCGGTCGTACTCGAGCACCTGCATGCTCGCAAGCAGGTTTTTCGGCATCCTGTAGCGCGTGACGCGGCCGTTTTCGATCGTTGCCCCGTTGCAGGGTCGCACCGCGCCGCCGACGGCGATGGTGTTGGCGTCTTCGAGCACGGGCCGCACGATTTTGTCGAGCGAATCATACTGCAAAACGCTGTCGGCGTCAATACACAGAAAATACGGGTAGTTCGAGGCGTTGATGCCCATGTTCAGCGCGTCCGCCTTGCCGCCGTTTTCCTTGCACACGAGCGTGACGGGGACCTTCCACTCCCGCGTCTCGTACACGGCCCTTTCATGCTTGCAGGGCACGCGGCGCTGTATGGGCCGGTTGACCCTGAACATGTTGAAGCGCTCGCGGACTATTTCCGCCGTGTCGTCGGTCGAGCCGTCGTCCACCACGATTATCTCGTACAGCCGGTAATCGAGAGCGAGCAGGGAGCGTATCGTGGCCTCGATCGTGACGCCCTCGTTGTGCGCCGGCACTATGACCGAGACGGGTAGGTAATAGTCGTTCTCCAGCTCGTTTTTGAAGGCGTTGCGCCGCCTTGCGGCGTACAGCTCCGACGAGCCCACGGTGACGGAGAGGAAGAGGAAGCTCGCATAGCCTATCATGTACAGCACGAAAAAGGCCTCGGCGCAGAACAAAAAGCCGATTATGAAATCCCTCACGCCCTTACCGCCTCCTTTTTGCCCTCCTCGGCCGTCAGTCTGCGGGTTTCGAGCCGGTAGGTCAGCATCTCGCGCGCGTAGCGGTCGCTCCCCGCGGCGCCGCCGAGCAGGTCCTCATAGTCGAAGCCGAGCTTTTCAAGGCTCGTGGCGCTGTTGTAGCGCACATACCAGTTGGGGCTGTGCATGGCGCTCGACAGGGCCCTGAACGTGTCCTCGCCCGGATAGGAGGCGAGTGAGGAGGCGCTTATCGCGGCGTATTCCCAGCGCGCCGTGTCCGTGTCCGAGGCGAAGCGGAGCAGAGTTTCCCTTGCACGCTCGTCAGGATAGCGGCCGAAGTAGCGCACCGCGGCAAAGCGCAGCTCCTTATCGAGGCCGCCGTCGAGGAGGATCTTCAGCATCTTGTCCGAATACTCCCCGCTGCGGAAGCGTATGTAGTCCAGCAGCGTCCGCTGTGCGGCGGCGGGGAAGCGGCCGAAGCGCTCCCAGATGAGGGCGATGAGGCCGTGGTAGTCGCCGGAAAAGCCCATAAGAGTCTCAACGACTATCTTCTGGTGGATATAGGCCCCGGAGGCATCGTCGCACAGAAAAGCGAGCGTGTCCAGCACAGCCTGCCCGTCGCCGAGGGCGCAGAGGGCCTTCAGGGCGTTTACGCGGCTGTAGAGGCTCTTCCTCCGGGCGAAAGCCGCGAGCTTCGGCACGAGCCCGTCCCGTACGGGGCCGAGGTGCTCTCCCCAGCCCGCAATAAAATGGCAGAAGTAAGCGCCGTCGATCTCGCCGCGCTTCGCGTAAGCGTCCGCCAGGCGGCCGAAGAGCGGCGCGGCGCGCGAAAAGAACAGCTCCGCGCGCTCCGGCTCCAGAGTACGGAGCCACTCGTCGAGGGCGAGCAGGTTGCCCGCCCTCTCGAGCCGGCGGCTGAGCCTCTCAAGGCAGGCGGGAGCGGGCCCGCCGCCCTCGAGCAGCGGCGCGGCCAGGGCCGCGATGCGCCCGGTGCGCTTTACGGTCCTTTTGGCGTCCGAGCGCAGGTGCGCCGCGTATATGAGGTTGAATATCAGCATGCTTAGGCAAATCAGGCCGTAGCCGTAAATCAGGACCTCGCCGCCCATGTAAATTCACCCCTCCGGCGGAGTCAGCCCCCCGCCCAGTAAGCTTGCAGTATGTAGTAGGAGTCCTTCAGCCTCTCGCTGTAGGTAAGGATATCGCCCCAGCCCTCGAGCGCGAAGGCACCCATCCTTATGCGGCTGTCCGCCGCGCCGAAGGAGAGCCCGGCGTAGATTTCGCTGATGTACACGCTCTGCACGCCGTAGTTTTCATAGTAGTCGCCGTGGACGGTCATTTCTGCGCTCGAGGAGAAGTTCAAAAGCTGATAGGGTATGCGTATCTCCACGCCGCTTTCCGTGAAGCAGAAGTCCGCGAGGGAGTTGTAGTCCGGCGAATCCGGGTTTGCGTTCCCGTATGTCAGATGGCCGGTCTCGTGGGTCACGGCGGGGAGCCAGCTGCCTACCGGTATGGGCTCGGCGCGCTGCACCATGAGGGAAATGTGCCTGAATATGGGAGAATCCGCGGCACGCGGCTCGTCGTACTGGTCCTCATGGGCCAGGTCGTAGGCGTACATGGCCCAGAGAGTGTCATATCGCTCCTGCACAACGATGCGGCTGCCCGAGGTCCCGCCGATGTGGATCACGAAGTCCGCCGCGCGCTCGAACGGCAGGCCAAAGCTGCTGCAGTACGTGCTGCCCGAATACGGCGTGATGTCGAGCGGGATATATATCGCTTCGACGCCGGGGCTGTAGCTTTCGCCCTCGGCGTAAAAATAGACGTACTTCTCGTCGTATTTCATCGAGAGGCTGCCGTCCTCCGTGCGCACGACCACGTCCTCTGCCGTCCACTCCGAGGCGTCACCGTCTACAAGGCACACGCGGCTGTCACCGAGGTAGAACTCCATCAGGCCGTAGCACTGCCCGTCGGACTGCACGTCCTGCCAGACCGGCTCGCGGAACTCATAGGTGGAGTACGAGGTGTTCCAGGTGCGGCGGTCCCACACGTCCTGATAGGTCGAGACCAGCACGCCGGCCCAGCCGGCTTCCTCGCAGTCGCCGCACACGCGCACGAGGGCTTCGCCCTGCCCCTCTTCGTCCAGGGGCGGCTCGCCCTCGAGGACAGGCGCGCGGGACGTTGAGAAGCCGAAGGCCGCTATGACAGGCATGGTGTGGTACTCCGTGATGAGGTGGATGTAGCCCTCGTATATGTCTCCGGTGTCGAGCGAGGCGAGGATGGGCGCGAGTTTTACGCGCTGCGCATCGGAAATATGTTCCGTCAGGCCGCGGGCTGCGGCGCTGAGCCTGTAGGCCGCGAAATAGCCGGAGGAGAGCTCCTCCGTTGGAAGCACGTGCTCGGCGTCTGCCTGCACGTACTTCTGCAGCCTCGCGGCGTAGAAGTCGGAGTATTCAAAAGGGTCGGTGGTGGGGCCGTTCACGAAGCCTATAATGCGCTGGGTCTTGTATTTGGAGCTCTCGTATTCTGTTATCTCGTCCATTATGCGGGCCATGGCGGCCTCAAAGCGCGTGGCGTCCTCCGAGGTGGTGAAATACCTGCCGGAGTAGGACGAGGGATAGAGCGTGCTCTCGTTTGTATAGGCCATGTTCCCGCTGTCCCACTCGTGGCCGACGAGATAGCCGAGAACCCACTCCGATATGTCGCGGCGGTAGCGGCCGGTGCCGCTCACGTCGCCGAGCGTGATCAGCTTGCGGCCGTGTATGACGTCGACAGCCGCACGGCCGTTTTTGAGCAGCAGGTCGAGGAAGTCGACGTCATACATGTCGCGGCTGCCGTAATTGGCGGCGTCCGACACCTGCAGGCCCTGCAGGAGATAGAGGGGCTCTTCGTGCGTGGTGTTGTACTCATAAAAGGCGTTGTAGAAATCCTCGTCGAGCACGGTGTAAACGCGCACGGTGTTCGCGCCGAGGGCGCCTATCTGCTCCAGCCAGCGGAGGTAGTCCTCCTCATCCGGCGTGAAGTCCAACACCGCTCCGCCAGGCTCGCTCGACGAGAGGTCCACGCCCTTTATTTCAAGCACCTCCCAGCCGCCGCTGCCGTCCTGACGGAGGATGTCCGTCCCTTCGGTGCGAAAGACGGCCGCGGCGTCTGTGCCGGGGTGAAGGTCGATGTATATGCCGAGGCCGAAGACCATGTAGTAAGCGGCGAAGAGGAGCAGCACGGCCGCGCTGGCACCGATGATGAATTTCTTCATTCCCCCACCTCACTCCACGGCCTGGGACGCCGTCTTGGACGGGTGGCAGTACTGAAGAAGGTCCTCTATGTGCTCGTCCATCCACTCGCCGCGGGCGAGCATGTAGCCTGTCATCCAGCCCACGGCCTGCTCGTGGCTTTCCGGGTTTACGTCCTCAAGCGTCTGGTTCGAGTCCGGCTCGCGGCGCTGGTTCGGGCCGAGCAAGTCAGCATTATAGCTGTATCCCCACACCTCGTCGTTGCGCTCGATGGCGTCCCCGAGGTATTCGACCACGTCGTTTATGTATCCCACGAGGTACTCGTCAGATAGGACGCCTTCCCGGAGCTCCCTGTATCGGGCGATAACGCGGCGGACAAAGGTCTCGTCCGTCATCATCCTTCCGTACCAGCTGCGGTTTGCGAGCAGGAAGCCGGAATGCGAAAAATCGTAGAAGTAGTTGTTCAAAACGTTGTTGTAGTCCCAGACCGGGCCGAGAGTCAGCTTGCCGCGCACGTCGCGGTAAAAATAGGTCGAGCGGGAGAAGGCGTCGTTGTTTGCGAGGAATTCCTGGAGGATGTAGTAGTCCACGAAGGAGCCGACGTCTATTTCGGCGGAGTAGCCGTATTTGCCGATGACCATGTCGGAGGAATAGAGCCCGCGTTCCAAGCGGCTTACGTCCCTCTGGATGAAGCTCACGACATCCTCGCTGAGATATTCCTCCTGAGGATAGATGATCCGTATGCCGGTGCGCGCTACCTCGTTGAATTCAAGCTGCTGGGTGTACCAGGTGTAGTTTTCAATGAGCACCCCCTCGTCTGCTGCATCCATGAGCAGTATATAGCTCGTAGCCGCCGAGCCGGGCTCATAATCGCTCAGGTCGACGCGGTATTCGTCCTCCTTTATCGTCTCCATCAGGACGTAGACGCCCTGATATTCCCCGTTGAGTATGACCTCGCAGAAGCGCACGTTGGGCGCGTAGCCCATGATTTCCGCGGAGATGTTCATCCACATGTAGTTGCGCATGAGCGTCTTGTCGAGAAAGGGGCCGTGCAGGGCCCAGTCGTTCTCCGTGCTCATGCCGAGCAGGGGCAGGCTGTTGCTCTTGAGGCCCGTCTCGTCGGTTACGAGCTTTATGCGGTAGTTCTTCTTGGGGAAGTTGCGCGAGGAGTTGCCGCGGATGCGGAAGAGCGCCGTGGAGCTGTACGTGGCCTCGTCGGAGGCGTGGTGCCACTGCCCCTCGCCCTCTATGGTCTCGATGGTGACGGCAATCTCCGGCGAGCCGTCGTCCGCCGTGGTGTAGCCGAGGACGGTTTCGCCGTTTTCGGCGAATATTATCTCGCCGGGGATGTACTGCCCGTCTGTGTCGATGCGTATGATGGGCAGATGGGTGCAGAGCTCGCTCCCGTCGCAGGTGCACGGCCCGGAGGGCACCGCAGCCTCGAGGTGCTGGTGATAGCGGTTGTTGTCGCTCCCGCTGTCCGCCGCCGTGGCCATGGCGGTTACCGAAAGCAGGGCTATGACCATTATCAGCGCGCCGATTTTGTATTTCACGCCCTCACCTCCCCCAGACTGCGGCCCGAAGCGCTCAGCCGCTTATGTCGTCGCTCTGCATGACGATATTGAAATAGTCCACCTTGCCGGTGTCGTACACCGCGTCCGTGATGCTCCGCCCGGCGGCGCTCTCGGCGCGCTTTATGTATTTTCCGCTGAGCTCATAGATGAATTCGACGGTTTCGGGCGTCGTATTCTTGCTGCGCAGCGTCGCCCTGCGGCTGTAGTACTGGAAAATCAGCGCCTCCATCTTCTGCTCGTCCACCCGGGCGCAGCGGAGGATGAGGAGCACGCGCGCGTCGTTCCTTATGCGGCCGAACACGAGCAGCACGAGGAATACGAACGCGCTGCCGACCCCGGCGACCATGTAGTCCCCCGCGCCGCAGCAGATGCCGACAACTATGGCCCAGAAGATGTATATCGTGTCCCGTGAGTCCTTTATGGCGGTGCGGAAGCGCACGATGGAGAGCGCGCCGACCATGCCGAGGGAGAGCGCTATGTTGTTGCCGATGACTATCATGACGGTCGTGGTTATCATCGCCAGCGCCGCGAGCGAGACGTTGAACTTCCGGCTGTATATGCTGCCGGCGTGCGAGAGCCGGTAGGACAGGAAAATGAACGCCGCCACCACGGCGCTCACAGCCATGCGTATCAGGATGGTCTCGACGGTCAGCTCCCCGCCGCTCTCTAAAATCTGCAAAAGGTATTCTCTCATTTCCGCTTCCCCCGTTTGTCAGTCCATCGCGCCGAGCGTGAAGCTCCGCGCGAGGCAGTACTTGCTCACCGAAACCTCCGGGCGGTGCACGCTGTTCAGGAGGTCCTTTATATAGCTCAGAATGAAGCCGTTGTACTTCACCTCCAGCACGAGGCCGAAGGGGTCCATCACCGGGCTGTACGCCGGGCAGGGCGCGAAGAGCTCCATGTCGCTCTCGCTCGCGCGAATGCGCCGGTCAAAGGTTATGCGTATGTGGTTTTCGCGCGCTATGTAGGCCGTGCGGTCGTATTCGACCACGGTCTTGGGCCGGTAGCAGCGCGTGGCCATCAGCTCGTAGCACTCCGCGGCAAAGGGCTCGGGATAGCCGAGGAGCGGCGAGTAGTCCCCGCGCGCGAGGCGCTGCGCGTCCTCCCGCGTAAGGCGCAGCGAGCGCTTGAGCTGGTACGGCCCGGATTTCTGCTTCATCTCGAGCATCGCGAAGCCCTGCGCCGGGTCGTATATGCGCAGTCGGAGCTTGCGGCGCAGCTCAAGGCCCTCGACCTTGTCGTTGTAGTCGCTGTCCCCGGGGGTGTCGAAGTACATCGAGCGGATGACATAGCCCTCCGGGCCGTTGTGCTCGTCCGGTATCATGATCCTTGCGAGCTTGGCGCTCAGCACGGCGCCCTGGGCGATGTCGATAGCGTATTTTTTCTCCTGGCGCATTACAGTGTTCAAGCCCGGCACCACCCCTCCTGCCTTGCGCATATGAACATTATGAATGTTAAGTCATTTGCATCGGCCCAAGAAACTGAGCCGGACCATGGACAAATAACAAAATATTATACCATGCAGCACATGCTTTTTCAACATGTTCAGGGAAAATGCGTCCCATGCGTCCAATTGGCGGCATGAACGGAAAGACAGCCAAACAGAGTACAACAGCAGCCGGAAGTCTTGACAAAATATGTGTGCTGTCTGTAAAATATAAGTAACGATCACACGCTTAACAGTTGGGGGAGGCAACATGCAGACGCGCTTGGTACACTGGCGCAGCCCGCTGGCTGCGACTCTGATACTGGTTGTTGCGATAGTTACGGCCAGCTTTTATGTGACAGGCCGCATAAACAATATGGAAGAGCAGTCCAGTTTCGACCGCCTTGCGGAAGAGGCGGAGGAATTTGCCTCAAGCTGGGAGCACCGGATGGATTCGGACCGTGAGCAGCTTGAACTGATAGCCGCCGCAATAGGCGGATATATGGAGCCGGATTCGGACGATGTGGAGCGCTACCTGGGCAATTATGAGGGCTCGGGTTCGTTTTCACGGCTCGAGCTGCTGCTGCCGGGCGACGTGATAGTCGAGCCGGGCGGCGAGGAGAAGGACGCCTCCGGCTATCTCTCCTTCGAGGAGGAGGCGGGACATGGCGCGCATATATCCGACCGTCAGACGGATATAGACGGCGATGGCTACGTAGTGCGGCACTATGTGCCGATCGTGCGCGGCGGCGAGACCGTGGCGATGCTCTGCGGAGTGATAGACCTCACCGCGCTGAACCGCGAGCTGCCGTACATGCCCTACGGCGGCGAGGCCGCGGTGTATGTGATAGACGGCGCCACCGGAGATTTCCTGATAGACACCTGGCACAACGAGATGGGCAACATCTGGGCAATAGGCTCGCGCGAGATGGCGGAGGGTTATGACGACGGGCAGCTCCGCCGCGGGCTTGTGGACGGCGAGAGCAATTATGTGGTATTTGTTTCTAATACCACTAGGGAGTACCTTTACTTCTATTACGCCCCGCTGAGCATAAACGAGTGGCGCGTGGCGCTCTCCGTGCCGGAGGCCCTCGTTTTCTCCGGCACGAGGGAGATACGTTCTCTGCTTAACGTTCTGCTGATCGTTGAGGGAGCGCTGTTCCTGGCATACATGCTCTATTTTGTGCGCTATGTCAGGCGGGAGACGGGAGAGAAGCAGCGCCAGCTGGACGCTCTGAGCTATATATACGACGTGGAAAAGCTGCTCTTCAATGCGCACGAGCACCGCGAGAACGTGCCGGACGCCCTTGAGGTGATTGCACGCATGCTGCCTGCGAAGCGCGTGGCCTTCACCATGATAAACGCCGACGGGCCGGATTCCGGATATCTCTGGGAGGAAGGCGGCGAGACGCCGCTCGGCACGGCTTTGTTAAAGAGTGCCGGCAAGCTCGCAGGCTGCTTTGAGCACGGCCGCACGGAGATCTCGCTGCACAGCGCTCAGGAAGTGCACGAGCTGCTGCCCGGAGCACCGGACGGCATGGCGGACCTTGCCGCCATACCGGTCGAGGATGCCGACGGGGTTATACTTGGCGTCCTTTCAGCCGGAGGACTGAAAAAGCGCGCGGGCTGCGCGGCCATGCTCAAGGGCGTTGGCTTCAGCTTCGCCAAGCTCTGCGGCAACGCGCGGACTTACCGCGCCATGCAGCGGCAGGGGGAGAGGGACACTCTTACAGGCCTTTACAACCGCAACCGCTATGAGATAGACCTCCCGCGTCTCGCCGGGGAGTGCTCGGTCGGGCTCGGATGCGTATTCGTGGACGCGAATGGGCTGCATGAGCTGAACAATGCCAGTGGGCACGAGGCCGGCGACGGCATGCTCCGCGCCGTGGCTAAGGAACTGCGGGCCCGCTTCGGCGCGCAGTACGCCTACCGCGTGGGCGGTGACGAGTTCATCGCCTTTGTCACCGACGGGTACGAGGCCTTCCTGACCGTGCAGAGCCGAGCGATGGTGTCCTCGCTTGAGGACAGCGGATATTACGCCTCTGCGGGCACGGCGTGGGCCGCCGCCCCGGTCGGGGACGTGGAGGAGCTTGTGAAAACCGCCGAGGGGCGCATGTACGCCGCGAAGCGGGAATTCTACCGCGACCCGGCCCACGACCGCCGGGCAAGATGAGGAGAATATGCGGCAGCCCGCCGGAATTGTCCGGCGGGCTGTTTTTTGTTATTCAGGCGTTTGAAATTCGCCGTTTCCCGCCGCCGCGAGGCGGGCGGAGACACGGCCTGGCGCTGCTCAGTCGCAGCGGGTGAGCATGATGTTCAGGATGGTCTTGTCCGTCTGGCGCATGCCCTCGCGGGCGAGCACGCCGATGTTGGCGACGGTGGTGTCCACGTCGCGGCCGACTATGCCGTCGCCGCCGTGGAAGTTGTTGCCGCTCTTGTACATGTTGTAGCCCATGATGCCGGCGTCCACCGCTTCGGCAATCTTGGCCGCGCAGGAGGGCTTGGCCCCGTCGCAGATGGTGCCGCTGAGGATGGCCACGGCGTTCCTCACGGTGTTGGCAATGGCCTCATAGCTGCCGTCGAGCAGGTAGGCTATGCCCGCGCCGGAGCCAACGCCCGCGCTGACCGCGCCGCAGTAGGCGGAGAGGCGGCCGATGCCGGCCTTCTGCTCGGCGGTGATAAGGTCGCTGACGAGCAGGGCGCGGTAGAGCTTCTCGCGGCTGACGCCGAGGTGCATGGCGTACCTCGCCACGGGGACGGAAGCGGTGATGCCCTGGTTGCCGGAGCCGGAGACTATGACGACCGGCATTTCGCAGCCGCTCATGCGTGCGTCGCTGCCGGCGGCGGCCCAGGCCCTGGCCTCAATCTTGATGTCCGCGGGATACTCGGCGAGCAGGGTGGAGCCGATGTTGGCACCCCAGTTGCCGCGCAGGCCCTCTTCGGCCACGGCGAGGTTACATGTGAGCTGCTTTTCGAGCATGTCGGAGACCTTGCTGAGGTCCACCGTATTGGCGAACTCGAGGATGTCCTTCACATTGAGGACGCTCTTGTCGGTCAGGCTGTCCTCGGCGGAGTCGGAAAATTCCTTCTCCACGACGGCCTTGCCGTCGAGCTCCTCACGGACGACGTTGGTGTGGCTGTTGGCTATGTGAACGAGCGCCTTGTGCTCGCCGAGATAGCCGGTGAGGATTATATCCAGCATACGGGTAGTGTCCGAGCAGACGGTTTCGATGGGAGTGTTTGCCACATAGGCGGCGATCTCGGCGTGCTTCTCCTCGGGCACGCTGGCAATGACCTGCAGAGCGGCGTTCTCGTCGCCGGCAACAATGCCCGCGGCGATCGCAGCGGGGATGCCCTTCATCCCCCCGGTGCTGGGGACGACGACGCTCTTGGCGTTCTTGATCATATTGCCGGAGACCTCGGCCAGGACGCGCTCCGGAGCGGCGCCGAGCAGCGCGCGCAGCCTTGCCGCGGCGTAGGCGATGGCGATCGGCTCGGTACAGCCCGTCGCGGGGACGAGCTCTTCGCGCAGGATGGAGATATAGGCGTTTTCAAGCTCAGGTTTAAGCATGGTTTTCGCTCTCCTTTTAATTTTATATTGGGGCCCATTCGGGCTCTTTTGGACGTGTTTATATTAGCACAAACCCTGTCGAAAAACAACGGTTTATGCAGATAAAGAATAATTCCGGCCGCTTGACAGACGGAGGAAATTGCCGCAGCTCAGAGAATGGCATATTCCGGGCCGTTACGGACAACGGCGGGCTTTGATGCTGTCCGCCAGCTTGGCTGGACCCGGAAACAATATGAAACTCTGCCTGAGCAGGGCAAATGGCGGCGGCTGGAATTGCCGCCGCCCATGGTTGCCCGCAGGCAAGGGAGGATGATATTTTGACAGTTTGGAAAAACAGCTCATTTTATCGTTGCCCTGCCGTGCCCGGACGCCATGTATCATCTGTAAAATGCAATATAGCCGGCATCTGTCGGATGGTCGGCAATCAGGCACCGGCCTTCTTTTAATACCTTAAAGGCGATAAGTAAATCAGCTCCTGCGGCAATAAAATTAACCATCAGAGTAAGCAAAGACACTGTGCCGGGATATACGAAAACAAACAGCATGCTGCCTGACCCTAATACTACAAAGGGCGCCAAAACTCCAATTAAGTACGGCTGCTTCCTTAGTACCACTTCACAAGCGCAGCTTGGCAACATTGCGTTGATATTAAAGCGAACCACCTTCCAGCCTTTACCGCTTGTAATCGCCCAGCCGATACCGTGCAACAACTCATGTATCACGACTGAGACAGCAATAATGGCTATAAACATAATGTAAAAAGAAAGTCCGCCGATTTCTGATAGATGCGCTCTTTCAATCAGGAGAAAGCGATACAATAAGCCCCCAAATACTATAAACGGAAGTGAGTAAAGGAACCCTAAAATCATTGACTTACCCGATGGGATTGTGACATCTTTTTCTTGGTATCCATTTGCTTTTAATTCGGCTCGTACTCTGTTAAAGGTCTGGTTGTTATTTTTTTCTTTCATAACGGCGCCTCCTGCTTGCAATTTACCTCAGCATTTAATTTTACTTACGTCTCTACTTGCGTTCAGTATATATTATTTCACCCATTAAGTCAACTATTTCTTACATAAAAGCAAAAATAAGTAGCCGCTTTTGGCGACCACTTACACCTGCACATAACAGGCTACTCTTTGCGTTTCAAAATAAGTATTCCTGCTATCTCAACAACTACTGTAATATTGAAGATCAGTTGAACAGCGTTTACAGCTAAGAATGCATCCAGCACAAGAACTTCTCCATTGGGCGATTGCTGTGTGGCGATATACTGCATATAATGGCTGAACAGCGTAGCACAAACACCAAAGCAGATCAACGCTACAATGCTTGCTTTACCAATAATTTTCCTGCCGCGTTCATCCCGGCTGCTTTTACAGAAGAACAGAAACAAGAGGGCTGCAAACAGCAGAACGCCAATAACCATATTGATAAGAGTTGCCTGCCTGTCAGACATTAAGAAATAGAATAAATCCTTCATTTCTATTCCTCCCGGAAATCAAACAGATCTTCGATCGTAACCTCAAACACCCTTGCGATGCTGTAAGCCAAAAGCATGGATGGGTTGTACCGATTCCTTTCAAGCTGCATGATGGTCTGGCGGGACACGCCGACCAAATCGGCAAGTTCCTGTTGGGTCATTCGCTTGGTTGCCCTGTACACATGGATTTTACTCTCAAAAGCATACTTGTTTTTTCCCGCCATACGCTCACCGCCTTCCTGTTGGCATTAATTATAGCATAACATATTTCTTGCTTTAAGTCTAAGAAATTTTAGAGGTCAGGCAAGGTGATGCTGAATCCCGGCGCGGTTCAACGGCATATATGCAAGCGTGCGAGGACATCCCCGGCATCGCCGCGGAACTTGAATATTCAGTGACGCCCTGAGCGCGCCAGGAAAAACGAGAGCGGGAGCGCTTCAGGCTCCCGCTCTTTTTGCTCGCTCCGGAAGCGGCCGGCAGAGGGGGGAAGCCCTCAGGCGATTTCGACGGAGCTGTTGTCCTCATCCACGATCTGCGCCGCCGCCTCCACGCCGAAGCACTCGCGCAGGCCGTCCGTGATTTTTCCGGCCACGATGCCGGTGGTCTCTTCGGGCAGCTCGCCGGGGATTTCGGAGACGAAAACGATGTTGCGTGTGACGGGGTTTATCAGCGCGTGTTTCGACTGCTTCCAGACAAAGTGCCTCGTCACGATTATGTCCCCGTCGGCATAGCTGATCTCCCCGGCGGGTATGGCCTCCTCGGTGTCGCTGTCAAGGGCCTGGAAGCGGTCCCCGTCCCGCGAAAAGCGCAGCTCCAGCCCGTTTTCAAGCTGGTCGATGTCGAATCCCCCGGCAGGGACGAGGCAGGAGAGGGAGACGGCGTTGTAAAAATCCACGGCGGGCTGGATGCGGAAAGGCTCGCCGCCCTTTCCGGCGCGCTTCAGCAGGGCCTCTATCGAGCTCGGGAACTTCTTGCGCGGGGCGCCGGCCTCCTTCATGTGCTCCACCCAGGGGAGGACATAGGGGTGCGACTGCGGGTTGCCGTGGGCCGCGGCGGCCTCGCCGGCGGTTTTCCAGCCCTCGGCCAGCAGCCGGGAAACGGCCTCCCCGTTGACGGCCTCGCCGACGCCTCGGGCTGCCACGCAGACTATTTTCATGCCGGGGAAACAGCCGAATACGGACTTTTCAACGCTGAACAGCATGGTTTTACCTCCTGACCCTGCCGGCGCGGGTCCTCGCGCCCGGCAGCTTGCATCAATACAGCATATAGTACCACAAATTCGCCGGATGTCAAAGCCCGCCAGGCGCTCTGGGCTTGCCGCGGCGGGCAAACGGAGGTATAATGACGTAAATTTTACGGCTGGAGGCGGAAAACATGCCGGATGGAATATGGATAAGGCCGTATACGGCGGCGGACGTGCCGGCCATGGCCGGGATCTGGAACGAGGTCGTGCGCGACGGCGTGGCCTTCCCGCAGACAGAGGAGCTGGTCTCGGAGGAGGCCGCGGAGTTTTTCGCCGCTCAGAGCGAGTGCGCCGTGGCGGAGGACGTGCAGAGCGGCGAGGTGTTGGGCATGTACATACTGCACCCGAATAACGTCGGCCGCTGCGGGCACATAGCCAACGCGAGCTACGCCGTGTCCTCCATGAGCAGGGGGCGGCACATAGGCGAGGCCCTTGTGCGCGACAGCCTTGAGCGCGCCAGGGCGCTCGGCTTCCGGCTGATGCAGTTCAACGCCGTGGTGGCGTCCAACACGCGCGCAAGGCGCCTTTATGAGCGGCTGGGCTTCGTGCCGCTCGGGGTCATACCCCGGGGCTTCCTGATGAAGGACGGGCATTACGAGGACATCTGCCCATATTACATCGAGCTGTGACGCGAAAAGCCGCCCGGGAACTCTCCCGGGCGGCTTTTTTATCGCGCGGCGCGGATGTGGGCGCGCGCTCAAGCGCCGAAATAGGCGCTTATCTCCTGCATCCTCTCCGACTGGCGGACATGGAAGGGACAGCGCGAGTCGCAGTGGCCGCAGCCCACGCAGTCCCCGGCCTTTTTGCCGAGGTTGGCGTAGTGGTTGGCGGCAAGGGCGTCCCCCGCGCGGGCGAGGTCGTAATATTTGTTTATCAGCCCCACGTCGAGGCCCATCGGGCAGGGCTGGCAGTGGTTGCAGTACACGCAGACGCCGTCCGTCTCCCCGGGGTTGAGCTCGGCGAGGACGGAGTAGTCGCGCTCCTCCGCCGGGGCAGAGAGGAAGCCGAGCACGCGCGTCAGGTTCGCGCGGTTGCGCACGCCGGGCAGGACGGTGAGCACGCCGGGTTTGTCCAGCGCATACTGCAGGCACTGGTACTCCGTGAGCGCGCGGCGGAAGGGGGAGGTGCGCGCGTCGAGAAGCTGCCCGGCGCAGAAGGGCTTCATGACGGAGATGCCCACGCCCTCCGCCGCGCAGCGGCGGTAGAGCGCGGCGCGCTCGTCAGTGGCGCCGATGCCGTATTCCCCGCGCTGATAGTCATAGGCCGGGTTGATGCTGAACATCAGCATGTCGAGAAGCCCCATGTCGAGCGCGCGGTTCACCGCGGCGGGCGTGTGCGAGGACATGCCGATGTGCCGGATGACGCCCTGCTCCTTGAGCGAGCGCATGTAATCGAGCGTGCCGTGGGCCTCGACGGCGTCGAGGTCGGCGAGCTCGTCTATGCAGTGGATGAAGCCGAAGTCGATATAGCCGGTTTTGAGGCTTTCAAGCTGCCACTCCACGGAGCGCTTTATCTCGTCCAGCTCGAGCGTCCAGCCGTACTGCCCGCTGCTGTAGTCCGCGCCGAAGTGGACCTGGTAGTACACCTCGCCGCGCTTCGAGCCCACGGCGCGGCCGAAGGCGGCGAAGGGCGTGGCGTCCGCCGCGGCCATGTCGAAGTAGTTCACGCCGTTTTCAAGGGCGAGGGCCACCGTGCGCTCGGCCTCCTCCGGCCCGGAGGCGCCGAGGGAGCTGTTGCCGAGGCCGATTATGCTGATTTTCTCGCCGCCGTGCGGCAGAACGCGGTATTCCATATCAGATATCCCTCCTGAATTGTACGCCCGTGCATATACGGGCAAGGGCCGGGGCCGCCAGAGCGGTCCCGGCCCATATTATATTTCCAGGCGGGCGGCATTGCAAATGCCTATATTGGATATGCAGCCATAGCTTTCGGCTATGTCTCAGTTTTTGAACTCGAAGCGCAGCGGGCTGCCAAGCGCCTCGAGCGCGGAGTGTATCTTGCCCAGGTCGCACTCCGCCATGGCCCCGCGCAGCGCGGCGTCGCCGGCGAAGCGGCAGTAGCTGCGGCAGAAGGCCTCGAAGTTGCCGAAGGTCGCGCGGCCGAGGCGCTTAGCGTACATTATAAGCCCGGCAAGGGCGCCGAGGGCGAAGCCGGCGATGAGGTAGGGCGCGGCAAAGCGCACAACTATCCCCATAAAGCCGAGGCAGATGACCGCCCAGAAAATGACGGACACCGTGTTCAGCTTCCTGGCCTCCCGACCGGCGAAGGCCCCAGTGCCGCCGAAGGATTTTATCAGCGGATAGCCGACGGTAAGGCCAAAAACGAGCTGCCGGACGCCGAGATAGAAATAGAGCCAGCCGCCGGCCGCGATAAGGACGAAGTATAAGACCTTCAGGGCAATGTCCATAGAGTGCGCCTCCGTGTTTTTTGAGCATTTTAACACGATTTGCCTGCGCGCGCAAGAGAGCGTTCTACTCCGGCGCGCGGGCGAATAGATTGTCCACATGAGAGGCGACAAGAGCTTTGAAAACGCCGCGGCGCTGCTGCCGCGGGGCATACGGGAGGCATTTTTGAGCCTGGGCGCGGCGGAAATGGAGCAGGCGGAGGAATTCCGCCTGCGGAGCGGCAGCCGCCCGGCCGTGCTGCTGCCGGAGGGAGAGAGGGAGCTTGGGACGCGGGAGGTGACGCCCGAGGACCTCGCTTCGCTGATCGAAACGGCGACCCACGGCAGCGCGCACACCGCGCTCGCGCTGGTGAGGGCCGGTTACGTCCCGCTTGCGGGCGGATGCCGGCTCGGGCTGTGCGGCGAGATGACGGCGGGAGCGGACGGGGAGCTTGCCCTCCGCCGGCTGAGCTCGGCCGCGGTGCGCATAGCGCGCGAGCGGCGCTGCTGCGGCGACGCGCTGCGCCGCGCGCTGTTTTCGGGCGGGTTCCAGGACACGCTGATAGTCTCCCCGCCCGGCGCGGGCAAGACCACGTTGCTAAGGGAGATAGTCAGGCTGCTCTCCGAGTCCGGCGAGCGGGTGGCCGTGGCGGACGAGCGCGGCGAGATCGCCGCAGTGAGCGGCGGCAGGGCGCACTTCGACGTCGGGCCGTGCACGGACGTGATGACCGGCGCGCCGAAGGCGGACGCGGCGCTGATGCTCATAAGGTCGATGAACCCGACGGTGCTCGCGATGGACGAGATAACCTCCGCCGGGGACGTGGAGGCCGTTATGGGCGCGGCGGGCTGCGGCGTGCGCCTGATAGCCACGGCGCACGGAGGCAGCGTGGGCTCGCTCCGGCGCAGGGGGCTCTACCGCCGGCTGCTGGACGAGGGGATATTTGCCCGCTTCGTGTCCGTCCGGCGGCGCGCGGACGGGATTCGGGAATACGAGGTAAAGGAGCTGGACGGGCTGTGAGGGCGCTCGGGGCGGTTTTGCTGGCCGCGGCGGGGCTCGCGGCGGGGCTCGAGCGGGCGTATGCGCTCAGGCGGCGCGCCGTGCTGATAGCGGCGCTCGCCTCCGCCCTTGAGCTGCTGCGCGGGGAGATAGCGCGCCTCGCGCCGGTGGACGAGGCCGCCGGGCGCCTTGCGCGCTCGGGGCCGGAGGCGGCGAGGGGCTTTTTCACCCTTTTTTCCGCGGGGCTTTCCGCCCTCGGCGAGAAGGAGGTGTCCGAAATCTGGGATTCCGCGGCGCGGACCCTGCCGCTCTCGGAAGCGGAGCGGGAGGCGCTGGCCGCGGCGGGGAGGAGCCTCGGCCGCTACGGCGCAGAGGAGCAGGAGGCGGCGATTTCAAGGAGCGTTGCGGCCCTCTCCCGCTTCGCGGAGGAGGCGAGGGCGAGGGCGGAGAGCGGCCAGCGGCTGTACGCCGGGGCGGGGCTCGCCCTCGGGCTGATCGCGGCGATCATGCTTTACTGAGAATTGGGGAGAGGACATGCAGGTAGATCTCATATTTAAGGTTGCGGCGGTGGGCATACTCGTCGCCGTGCTGAACATACTGCTCACGCGCTCGGGCCGCGAGGAGCAGGCGCTGATGGTGACGATAACGGGCCTGATAATCGTGCTGCTCCTCGTGGTGCAGAAAATAAACGAGCTCTTCGAGCTGATACGCGACCTCTTCGCCTTCTGAGATGGACCTGACGGTAAGGTTGGCGGCTGGGGGTATCTGCGCCGCGCTGCTTGCCCAGCTCGTGCGGCGGCACAACGCGGAGATAGCGCTCTGCCTGACCATAGCCGGCTGCGCCGCGCTGCTCGCGGCGGCGCTCGGCCTGGCCGGGGGCGTCGGCGAGGTGCTCGCGCGGGCAAGGGAGCTCTCCGGCCTCGGCAGCGCGCTGCTCGCGCCGGTGATGAAGTGCGCGGCGATAGGCATAGTCTGCCGGATAGGCGCGGACGCCTGCCGCGACGCGGGCAGCGCCACGCTCGGCTCAGCGCTCGAGCTGGCGGGGGCGATAGCCGCGCTGTGGACGGCGCTGCCGCTGCTCTCCGCGCTGTTAGACACGGTGGACGCCCTGCTGAGGGCCTGAGGGGAGGGAATGGACATGCTCCGCACCGCGCTCATATCGCTGCTCTGCGCCATGGCGCTGATACTGCCGGCCTCGGCCTCGGACTATGGGGCGTCGGCCGTGGAGGAGGCCCTGCCGGAGGAGGCGAGGGAAATAATAGGCAGCGGCGCCGTTGAGGAGGCGCTGGAGCCGGAGGGGATGCTCTCACGGCTCTGGGAGGCGGCCCTCTCCCGCGTAAAGGAGCTCTTCGCCCCCGCGGCGGGCAGCGCTGCGGCCATACTCTGCGCCGCGCTGCTCTGCTCGGCCGTGCAGGCCTTCGCCGACGGGCAGGCGGAGGAGTACGTCACACTCGCCGGGGTGCTGGCCGTGACCGCCATTGCCATCGGGGACGCGAGGACCTTTATCAGCGCAGGGACGGAGGCCCTCGGCGAGCTGAACACGTTTTCTCACGCGCTGCTGCCCTCGCTCACCGCGGCCGCGGCCGCGGGCGGAGCCGTGACCTCGGCCGCGGCCAAATACGCCGCCACGGCGCTCTTCATGGACGTGCTGATAACCGCCGCGAGGGGTATCATAATCCCGCTCGCGTACATATATATGGCAGCGGCTGTGGCTCACGCGGCCACCGGAAGCGCCGCCGCGGCGGGCGCGGCCGGGATACTGAAGTGGCTGGCCATGAGCGCGACGGCGCTTATAATGACGGCCTTCACGGCCTATCTCTCCATATCCGGGGCCGTGAGCGGGGCGGCGGACGCCGTGACACTCCGCACGGCGAAGAGCGCCATCTCCACGGCCCTGCCGGTGGTGGGCGGGATAATCTCCGACGCCGCGGGCACCGTCGTGGCGGGGGCAGGGCTGATAAAGGGCGCCGTGGGCTCGCTCGGGCTCGTGGCCACGGCCGCGGTGTGCCTGACGCCGTTCATATCCCTCGGGCTGCAGTACCTGATGTACAAGCTCGCAGCCGCACTTGCGGAGGCCTTTGCGCCCGGGCGGCTGCCGAAGCTCATCTCCTCGCTGGGCGGGGTGTTCGGGATGGTGCTCGGCGTGGTGGGCGCCGCGGCGCTGATGCTCTTTATCTCGGTGGCGTCCCTGATAAGGACGGTGGCGGCATGACGGGCGTGCTTGCGGACTGGGTGCGCGCGATATGCGGCGCGGCGGTGCTCTGCTCGGCGGCGATGGCGCTCTGCCCGGAGGGGAGGGTGAAAAGGGTGCTCAGACTGGTCTGCGGCCTGGTCATGACCTGCGCGCTGCTCTCGCCCGTGCTTGAAATAGACCTCGACGCCTATTCCTCGGCCATATCCGGCTACGGCGAGGCGGCGCGGGCCGCGGCGGAGGGAGCCCAGGCCGAGGCGAGGGAACTGAACCGCGCCGTCATAGAGGAAGAGTGCGCGGCATATATATTGGACAAAGCGCGCACCCTCGGCCTTGAGGGCTGCTCTGCGAGCGTGCTGGCGGAGTGGGACAGCGCGGGGTACTGGGCGCCGCGGAGCTGCACGGTGACATGCCCGGGCGGCTACAGCGCCGCGCTTGCCGCGGCGATAGAGGCCGACCTCGGCATACCGCGCTCGCGCCAGCAATGGGAGGTGCAGGAGTGAAGCGATATCTCGAGCTGCTCATGAAAAACAGGTATATCCTCCTCCTGCTGCTCGCCGGCGCGGCGCTGCTTTTGCTGCCCGCCGGCGGCGCGGACACCTCCGGCAGCGGCGCCACGGAGGAAGAGCGCAGGCTTGAGGACGTGCTCTCGACGGTGGAGGGCGTGGGGCAGGTGGGCGCGCTTTACTCGGAGAGCGGGGTGGTGGTAGTGTGCGAGGGCGCGGACTCCGCGGCGGTGAGGCTGCGCGTGACAGAGGCCGCGGCGGCCTACACCGGCTTCGGCAGCGACCGAATAACGGTGCTGAAAATGAAAACTGACTAATTGGGAGGCAAAAACGTGAAAAAGGCGAAACGCAACATCATCATCGTGACGGTCATGCTGTTTGTCTGCGCGGCGGTGTACCTGAACTGGAGCTACAACAACAGTTGGGGGCGGGCGGACGAGGCCATGGTGGAGGCCGAGGACGCGGCAATGGCCGCGGCGCTCGCGGAAGAGGAGGAGGCCGAGGCGGCGTTCGACTACTTTGCGGAGGCGAGGCTCACGCGCCAGACCTCCCGGGACGAGGCGCTCAGCCTGCTGCAGACGGCGGCGGCCTCCGAATCGGCGTCGCAGGAGACGATCGACAGCGCGATGGACGCGATAGCCGCGATGGCGCAGTGGTCGATGCAGGAGACGCAGGTGGAAAACCTGCTGATCGCGCGCGGGTTTGAGGACTGCGTGGTGTACATGGCCGACGGCAGCGTCACCGTGGCGGTGCCGGCCCCGGCGGAGGGCCTGAGCGAGGCGGACGTGGCGCGGATAACCGAGACGATAACGGCCGAGACGGACTACGACGCTTCGCAGCTGCGCGTGATAGAGATAAAGCCCGGCGCCACGGCTGAGACGTCCGGGGACGCCGCTGAGGCGGCGGACGAAACGCTCGCCGCGCCGGCCACGGCCAGCCCCGCGGCCGCGGAGACGAGCCCGGCGGCCTGAGGCGCCTCAGAAGCAAAAAAGCAGTTGACAAGGGGCGATATATCAATTATAATACCAAGGCGGCTGTGCGGGAGGGGTGAAGATTATGCTCGATTTAAGAGACGTGATTTCAACCCCCGGGGCGCGGCTCCCTTTCGAGTGCGAGCTCGACAGCGGGCGGCTCGCCGCCCCTTATGTAATTGCCTTCGACTCCGTGCCGCGCGGCGCAGGCGAGGTTATAAACACCGCCGGGGCGCTGTGGGTGAAGGCCGGGGTGGACGCGGCCATGGAGTGCCGCTGCGACCGCTGCGGCAGGAGCTATCACCGCGAAAAGCATGTGGACGTCTCCGTCCCGCTTGTGGAGGCGGAGGACAGCGAGGAGGCCGAGGCCTTCTGCCTCGAGGGCGAGGAGCTGGACATAGAGGACCTGCTCGAAACCTGCTTCATCCTCGAAACAGAGTCCAGGAGCCTTTGCCGCCCGGACTGCAAGGGGCTCTGCCCCAAATGCGGCAAGGACCTCAACGAGGGGCCCTGCGGTTGCCGCGATGACATCGATCCAAGATTAGCTGTGTTGGAGCAGCTTTTGGATAAATAAATTTCTTGAAATAGAGCTGCTCAACGACAGCCGTCTATGGGAGGTGTAACAATGGCAGTACCGAAGAGTAAAGTTTCCCGCCAGAGGCGCAACAAGCGGCGCTCTTCCGTGTGGAAGCTCGAGGCCCCCAGCATAGTCAAGTGCCCGAACTGCGGCGCTTACCATCTGCCCCACCGCGCCTGCAAGGCCTGCGGCCAGTACAACGGGCGCCAGGTCCTCGCAGTTGAGGAGAGCAAGTAAAAACTGCAACGCAGAGAAGGGAAGGCGCTCGCCTTTCCTTCTTTTGCTTTTCTCCCCGGCATAAGCGGCGCCCGAGCGGCGCTGAGGCCGTGACCGGCGGCTCCGCCGCCCATTTTCTGGAGGTATCATGCTCAACACCATTACAAAAATAGACGAGTACAGCCCGCTGCGCGGAAGGGTGCATGTGGGCGATGAGCTCGTGAGCATAAACGGGCACGAGGTAGAGGATGTGCTCGATTACCGCTACTGGGGCTATGAGCCGCGCGTTTCGCTCGTGCTCCGCGCGGCGGGCAGCGGCCGGGAGTACACCGTGAAGGTGAAAAAGGGCGAGGGGGAGGACCTCGGGCTCGACTTTGAGGAGTACCTGATGGACAGGCCCTGGGGCTGCTCAAACCGCTGCAAGTTCTGTTTTATCGACCAGTTGCCGAAGGGCCTGCGCAGGACGCTGTATTTCAAGGACGACGACGCGCGGCTGAGCTTCCTGACGGGGAGCTACATCACGCTCACCAACCTCTCCGAGCGGGAGATGGAGCGCATCTGCGCGCTGAAGATAAGCCCTATCAACGTCTCCGTCCACGCGACGGACGGCGCGCTGCGCGCCGAGCTCATGGGCAACCCGAAGGCCGCGGACATAATGGGCCCGCTGAAGCGCCTTGCGGACGCCGGCATAGTCATGGACTGCCAGATAGTCTGCTGCCCGGGCTGGAACGACCGCGGGCAGCTCTCGCGCACGATGCGCGACCTCGCCGGGCTGTATCCGGGGGTGAACAGCGTCTCGATAGTCCCGGTGGGGCTGACGAAGCACCGCGAGGGCCTGCCGGAGCTCACGCCGTTTGACCGGGAGTCCGCCGCGGAGACGATAGACCGCGTGGAGGCCTATGCCGCCGAATGCCTTTCAAAGCTCGGCAGCCGCGTTTTCTGGTGCTCGGACGAGCTCTATCTCAAGGCGGGGCGCGAGGTGCCGGAGGACGAATACTACGAGGAGTACAGCCAGCTTGAAAACGGCGTGGGCCTGATGCGGCTGCTCGAGACCGAATTCATGGCCGCGCTCCGCCTTGCGGAGCCGGACGAGGGCATGGGAGGGCGCTTCACGATAGCCACCGGCGTCGCGGCCGCGCCGCTGCTCGAAAAACTTTTACAGACTGCTCATAAAAAATGTGGTAAAATAAACGGGCAGGTGTGCGCCATAGTCAACGATTTCTTCGGGCACACGATAGATGTCGCCGGGCTCGTCACGGGCGGGGACCTCATCGCCCAGCTCCGGGGGAAGGACCTCGGGGAGCGCGTGCTCATCCCGCACACCATGCTCAGGCACGGCGAGGGCGTTTTCCTCGACGATGTGACGCTCGAGGAGGCCTCCGCGGCGCTCGGCGTGCCGGTGACGCCCACAGGCGGCTCCGGCGGCGAGCTGCTGGACGCCATGCTCGGCGTAAATTACTGAATACGGATACGAAAGGTGGCCGGCGGAATGTCCAGACCCCTTGTGGCCATAGTGGGGCGCCCGAACGTGGGCAAGTCCCTGCTTTTCAACCGCCTTGCGGGCAAGCGCCTCTCCATAGTGGAGGACACGCCCGGTGTGACGCGCGACAGGCTGTATGCCGAGTGCGAGTGGAACGGGCGGAAATTTGATATAGTGGATACCGGCGGCATAGAGCCGTCGGCCGACAGCGAAATACTACTATTCATGCGCGAACAGGCCCAGATAGCCATCGACGCGGCGGACGTGATCGTACTCGTCACGGAAATCGGCACCGGCGTCACCGCCGCGGACCGCGAGGTGGCGAATATGCTGCTGCGATCCAAAAAGCCGGTGGTGCTCTGCGTGAACAAGATGGATTCTACCGGGCTGCCGGACCCGGGGTTCTACGAGTTCTATTCGCTCGGCCTCGGCGACCCGGTCGAGCTCTCCGCCATGCACGGGCACGGCACGGGCGACCTTTTGGACGCCTGCGTGGCGCACTTCCCGCCCCAGGAAGAGGGCGAGGAGGACGACGAGCGCATCCACGTCGCCGTGATAGGCAAGCCCAACGTGGGCAAGAGCTCGCTCATCAACCTCATCCTCGGCGAAAAGCGCGTCATAGTTGCCGACCAGGCCGGAACCACGCGCGACGCCGTGGACACGCAGTTTGAAAACGAATACGGCAAATACGTCTTCATCGACACGGCGGGCATCCGCCGCCGCTCGAAGGTGGACGACAGGATAGAGAAATTCTCAGTGATGCGCGCGCAGCTCGCCATCGAGCGCGCTGACGTGTGCCTGATCATGATAGACGCGCGCGAGGGCGTGACTGAGCAGGACACGAAGATCGCCGGAATGGCGCACGAGGCCGGGAAGGCCAGCATCATCGTGGCGAACAAGTGGGACCTTGTCGAAAAGGACGGCAAGACCATGGACAAGATGCGCCGCGAGATCTACCGCGACCTCGCCTTCATGACCTACGCGCCGGTGCTCTTCATCAGCGCTCTCACGGGGCAGAGGACGCAGCGCATTTTCGAGCTTGTGAATTTCGTGAACGAGCAGAGCTCCATGCGCATAACCACGGGCATGCTCAACAACGTCCTGGCGGATGCGCAGGCCCGCCAGCAGCCGCCCACGGACAAGGGCAAGCGCCTGAAGATATACTACATGACGCAGACGGGGATAAAGCCGCCCTGCTTCGTTATCTTCTGCAACAGCCGTGAGCTCTTCCACTTTTCCTACCAGCGCTATATCGAGAACCAGATCCGCGCAGTTTTCGGCCTCGAGGGCACCCCGGTGCGCATAGTTATCCGTCAGAAGGGGGATAAGGAATAATGGTGACCGTCCTCCTGCTCGTGCTCATCGCCGCGCTGAGCTACACGCTCGGTTGCCTGAACGGTTCGCTTATAATCTCGCGCCGGATATTCGGCGTGGACATCCGCAGCATGGGCAGCGGGAACGCCGGGGCGACGAATTTCTTCCGCTCCTTCGGCCGCGCCGGGCTGCTCGAGGTCCTCGCGGTGGATATAGGAAAGGGGGCGCTCGCCGCCTTCCTCGGCGGCATCCTGCTCGGGCTCACCGCGCCGGAGCAGGCCGACGTCGCCTATTACCGGGAAGTGGGCCGTGCCTTCGCCACCTTCTGCTGCATCATGGGGCATGTTTTCCCCGCGCCCTTTGGCTTCCGGGGCGGCAAGGGCATACTCTGCGGCATGGCCTGCGTGTTCGTCATGGAATACCACGCCGGCATAATCTGCCTGCTGATTTTTGCCGTCGCCGTGGCGGCGACGCGCTATGTGTCGCTCGGATCGGTGCTCGGCGCGCTGTCGGTGCCGGTCACCGCGCTCGCGCAGGGGTTCTCCTCGCTGAGCATGCTGCTCGTATGTTTCTCGGTGGCGCTGGTCGTGCTCAAGCACTATCAGAACATAATAAGGCTCATACAGCACCGGGAAAGCAAGATAGATTTCAGGCCCGACGTCTCGCACAAGCTGGACTCGGAGGATTTTTAACAGGGGAGGGAGCATTGATATGCTGGAACTCAGAGATATAACCTACGCCGCCCAGGAGGAGGACGGCGCCGAAAAGGAGATACTCCGCGGCGTCAGCCTGAAGGTGGATGAGCGCTTCGTCGCCATAACCGGGCCCAACGGCGGCGGTAAAAGCACGCTCGCACGCATAATAGCGGGCATAATTGCCCCCACTTCGGGGCAGGTACTCCTCGACGGGGAGGATATAACCGCCCTCGGCGTCACCGAGCGGGCGAGGAAGGGCATCAGCTTCGCCTTTCAGCAGCCCGTGAGGTTCAAGGGCATCACCGTGTACGACCTGCTGCGCTACGCCGCGGGCAAGAAGATAAGCGTGGGCCAGGCCTGCGACTACCTTGCGCGCGTCGGCATGTGTGCACGTGATTATGTAAACCGCGAGGTCAACGCCAGCCTCTCCGGCGGCGAGCTCAAGCGCATAGAGATAGCCACGATCCTCGCCCGCGGGACAAAGCTCTCGATATTCGACGAGCCGGAGGCGGGCATAGACCTCTGGAGCTTTTCAAACCTCATCGCCGTGTTCGAAAAGCTGTATGAAGAGATAAACGGCAGCATAATGATAATCACGCACCAGGAGCGCATACTCGAGATAGCCGACCGCATAATCGTCATAGCCAACGGCGCAATAAGCGAGGACGGCCCGAGGGAGGAGATGCTCCCCAAGCTCATCAGCGGCGGCCAGTGCGCGAAGCTCTCCGCGGTGTGAAGGGAGGAGACATATGGACAGCATACAGAAGGCGCTGCTTGCGCAGGTGGCCGGGCTGCACGGCGTCCCGGAGGGGGCGTATAACATCCGCTCGGACGGCGAGCTCGCCGGGCGGAACACCACGGCCAATATAGACATAGTCAGCAAGAAGGACAAGCCGGGCATAGACATCTTCATAAAGCCCGGCACAAAAAACGAGAGCATGCACATCCCCGTCATCATAGAGAAGTCCGGCCTGAAGGACCTGGTATACAACGACTTCCACATAGGCGAGGACTGCGACGTCACCATAGTCGCCGGCTGCGGCATCTCCAACTGCGGCAGCCAGGACAGCCAGCACGACGGCATACACAGCTTCTTTGTGGGCAAAAACGCGAAGGTGAAGTACATCGAAAAGCACTACGCCGAGGGCGACGGCACCGGCGGGCGCATAATGAACCCCACCACGATAATAAGCCTTGAAGAGGGCGCCCAGATGGAGATGGACACCACGCAGATAAAGGGCGTGGACTCCACAAAGCGCATCACGGAGGCCAAGCTGGCCCCGGGCAGCACGCTGATAGTCGCGGAGAAGCTCATGACCCACGGCACGCAGACCAGCGAGACCGAATTCACCGTCGACCTCGACGGGGACGACAGCAGCGCCAACATCGTCAGCCGCGGCGTGGCGCGCGACCAGTCGCGCCAGGTGCTCTACCTGCGCATGAACGGCAACGCGAAGTGCTATGGCCACAGCGAGTGCGACAGCATCGTGATGGACAGCGGATATGTCCAGGCCATACCCGAGATCACGGCCAACAGCGTGGAGGCCAGCCTGGTGCACGAGGCCGCGATAGGCAAGATCGCCGGCGAGCAGCTCACCAAGCTGATGACCCTCGGGCTCACGGAAAAAGAGGCAGAAGAAGAGATCGTGGCCGGCTTCCTGAAATAAACCGGCGCAAATAAAAAACGGGCGGGGCCTCCGCCCGTTTTTCGCCTTTTATTTTACACCGGTTTGTGTTGACAAGCGTTATGCCCATGTTATATGATACGTTTGGAATGACTCGAATAATCGGAGGGCTGAATATATGAAAAGAAACACAAAGGTAGGCATCGTCACCTCCGGCGGCGACTGCCAGGGCCTGAACGCCGCCATACGCGGCATAGGCAAGGCGCTGCTGCAGTACGTTGACAATGTCGAGATTTTCGGCATGTACGACGGCTACCGCGGCCTCATCGAGGGCGACTACAAGTTCATGGAGTCCAAGGATTTTTCCGGCATACTGACCGAGGGCGGGACAATACTTGGCACCTCACGCCAGAAGTACATACCCGGCAAGGCCATAGTCGACGACGAGGGCAACGACCTGATGCCCGCGATGCTGGACACCTATAACCGCCTGAATCTCGACTGCCTGGTCGTCATGGGCGGCAACGGCACGCAGAAGAGCGCAAAGCTCCTGATGGACGCCGGCATGAACATAGTGACCCTGCCCAAGACCATAGATAACGACATCTGGGGCACGGACACCACCTTCGGCTTCCAGAGCGCCGTGGACATCGGCACCAACGTCATAGACTACATCCACTCCACCGCAAGCTCCCACGGGCGCGTGTTCCTCGTGGAGCTCATGGGGCGCGACGCCGGCTGGCTCACGCTGAACGCGGGCATCGCCTCCGGCGCGGACATAATACTGATCCCCGAGATACCCTATAATATCGAGGCCGTGGCCGCCGCCGTCGAGAAGCGCTACCGCGGCGGGAAGCACTTCTCCATCATCGCCGTGGCGGAGGGCGCCGTCTCCTCGACGGACGCCGTGCTCAGCGAGGAGGAGCGCCGCAAGGTGAAGGAGCAGTCGCGCCACTCCACGATCTCCTACCGCATAGCCAGCGAGCTCGAGGCGCTTACCGGGCAGGAGACCCGCGTGACCATACCCGGCCATTACCAGAGGGGCGGCCCCCCGTGCCCGTATGACCGCGTGCTCGCCACGCAGTTCGGCACCGCCGCGGCGCACCTCATCATGGAGAAGAAATACGGCATGATGGTGGGCATCCAGAAGGGCGAGATCGTCTCCGTCCCGCTGGAGGACGCCGCGAGCCGCACCAAGTTCCTCCCCGTGGACCATCCGCTTATCCAGACGGCGAGGGACGTGAAGATTTATTTCGGCGACGAGACATAATCGAAAGCGAGGGGGGATTTGCCCCCCTCGTTTTTTTGCCGTGGTGCCCTGCAGGCTGTTCAAGCCCGGAGGGCGTTGATTATTTAAAAACGCAGAAATGTGGGGCGGCCTGTTCATATTGACATGGGCTGGCCGGGCCGGCTGTGCTATTTCAATATATCTGCCATTTCCTCCATATAGAGCGGGATGTCCAATGCCTGCGGGCAGTGTGCCGTACAGCTCCCGCAGCCAATACAGGCCGCAGGCGTTTTTCCTTCCGGCAATGCTTTCAAGCGGAACAGCCGCCATGCTGCCATATCGCTGTTTCCTAACGCAGCGGCATCATCACGATAGTCATTGTAAGCAGACAGGAGTGATGGTATGTCCAATCCTTGCGGGCAGTTATCACAGCAATACCGGCAGCCGGTGCAGGGAACCGCTATCTTTTTGCGGAGCATATTGCTGATTTCTTCTAACATTGACAATTCTTCGCCGGTCAACTGATATCCTAAAGCCGCAGTGTTTACGTTTTCTTCTGCCTGCTGCATATTGGACATGCCGCTTAAAACTACAGCTACACCCGGCAGATTCATCACAAATCGAAGCGCCCAGGCAGCCGGGGAAACACCTGTTTTTTGGAAAAGCTGCAAGCATTCTTCGGGCAAATTTGCCAGCATGCCGCCGTGGACAGGCTCCATAACCATAACAGGAATGCCGTGCTCTTTCAAAATTTCATATTGCTGCTTTGCTGTCCCCTGATACCAGTCATAATAATTCAACTGGATCTGCACAAAATCCCAGCAGCCGTGTTTGAGCAGTTCACGCAGACAGTTCGGTGTGCCGTGGAATGAAAAGCCTAAGTATTTGATTTTCCCCCGGCTCTTCTGAACTTGAAAATATGGGATACAGCCGCCATCTTCGTAATCTCTGGCTGTTAAGTCGGTTATTCCATGCAGCAAATAGAAGTCGATATATCCTGTATGGAGCCGGTTCAGCTGTTCCGAGAACTGGGCTTCGTAATCGGGATTTGCCTGTACATTGAATTTATCCGCTATATAGAAGCTGTCCCGCGGATATTTAGAAAGCGCCCTTCCTAAAACCACTTCGGAATTGCCGCCGTGGTAAATGTAAGCCGTGTCATAATAGTTTACTCCGTGCGCCATGCAGTAGTCGATGATTTCTTGCGCTTTTGGTTCGTCGATCGGGCCGGCAAATCCCGGTTCTGCCTGCGGCAACCGCATAGCGCCCAATCCGAGCTTGGAAAGATTTACATTATTTTTGAATGCCTCGTATTTCATTCCCGTGTCCTCCCATTTATCATAATGGAATGTTCATTTATTTATATTCTTAAAAAGAAAGCACCGGAAGGCGCCTCCTTTTAACGTTTGATTGCGTCCCAACACATTTGAAAAACGACTTCAAAATCCACACCTGGCAGCATGGAGTTTTCCTTTCGGCATTCCTTGAAAATCTGCTGGATAGGATAATAGCAAAAGCCAATCAGGAGAACCGGGGAAGTTTGCTTCAAAATCCCCTCCTGCACTCCGCGCTGAAAGACTTGGACTGTATTTTGGTTATCTCCCAATTTCCTTTTGTGTTCCCGGAGTATAGGGTAGAGTAAGCTAATGTAGATTTATTCATTAGGGGACATAAAACGAGGATCTCACCCATTAAGGCGAGATCCCCTCTGATACTCAATTCATTTTACTCGCGCTATGCCTTGCTTTGCTTCTTGCGTTTTACAATCCACCAGATGCCCCAGCCCATGCCGCACATAAGTAACATAAAACCTGTAAATATGGCGAGGAATACGTATCCCAGTCCATCCCATCCTGTAATTGCAACAGACATCACAGCAAAAATAATTGTCGCTATAGAAAGCACCATCACAGGCAGTAAACGAATCGCCTTGCTCTTTGCCTTAAAGCAAAGAAGTAATTGAACTGGCAAAAGCACGATGACAGAAAAAATTAAAATTGCCGTAGTAAGTTCTATATCTCCCATCCATACGTCAAACATATCGTCACCATCCTTTATCAAATATTCCATATTATTTATATTTTACCATACCATCGTGCCTCTTTCAAGGCAAATACATCGAAGCCCCCCTATATCACACAAGGGGGGACATGGTATCGAATATTTATACACAGGTTTTGAGGGGGAACACAAAGTCGAATTGGGACTTGGTTATACCGTTCAAGTTCTTCAATCATTTCATCTGTCACCATAGGTGAGTTACACGCCTGCTCAATGAACAGAAATTCGTCGGTGTATTCCGTCATATAGCGAAGCAGGTTTTTGCAGAGCTTTCTGACGGCCTCCTGTACATTCTCCTGCGGACCAATATTCCTGTTGCATTCCTCTATCATTTGTTTTTTCACGTCCAGATAGACTTTGCG
>DVGA01000004.1 GCA_018712985.1 Candidatus Scatomorpha intestinavium | reverse complement strand
CAGACGATCTTGTAGTCCACGTACTTGTGCTCCACGGGCTGGCCGTGCCTGTCGAGCTCCACAGCCCTGCGCTTCGCGCCGAAGGCGAGGAAGACGGGCAGGTTGCCAAAGTTGTAGAGGTGGTGGTAGATGGGCCCGATGCCCAGCGAGCCGAGATCCGTGATGATCATGGAGCCGTGGAAGGGGCTGACGCCGATGAGCGACGCGGGCAGCCAGTCGAAATAGTCAAGGAGCTTGATGACCTTGACCGCGAGCTTCAGCAGCAGGCGCGGCATGTTCATAAGCGCCCGGGCGGCCTTTTCGGTGCCGCTGTCGTCCGAGGAGCGTATCTCCTCCACGGCGGCGTTCATCTTGCGGTAAACGTCGTATATCGTGTCCGTCGGCGCAAACTCCACCTTGGCGCAGGTCTCCTCCGCGTCCACGGTGATACCGCGCTTGACCATCATGTTAATTATAATGGTGTTCCTCGCGTATACCCGCTGCCCGGAGACAAAGCGGTTCAGGCCGGGGAGGTGGCAGAGCACTCGGATGTAGGCGGCGATGAAGAGGTGCAGCATCCCGAGGCCCTTGTAGCCCTCCTGCCTCTTAGCGCGGAGCCAGCGGTCGGTGTCCGATATTTCAACAGAGCCGGCAAACTGGTTGCAGGAGTCGTTACGGTCGATCATTATGTACGGCTCAAACATGTTGAGCGCAGGGAGCGTGCGCAGGCGCCGGCCCTCTTTGCGGTCGCCGAAACGGCGGCGGGCAGCATCACTCATCCGATGTTCCTCCTTCTGATGGGCGCAATTACGCCTTATTATAATACCCCAACCGCAAAAAGACAAGAGGGACATCGGCTCAAGCGGCCGAAAAAGGCAACTTCGTGAAGATTGACAAATAATTGACGGGATTTTAGGGCGTTAAATAGTTGTATTTTTGTCATTTTATATGCGAAAATTGCTTGATGAAAGCGGCTTTTTTTGCTATTATGATATAGACAAATTATTTTGGCGGAGAGTGCGCGCATACTCCGCCTTTTCGGTGGGAGGTGTATCAATGTCTTTGGAAGCGATTACGACCATCAGCGAGGCGGAGGAAAACGCCAGGAGGATGAAGGCCGAGGCCGCTGCCGCGGCAAAGGCGGCGGAGGCCGCCGCGCTCGCGGAGGGCAAGACGGCCCTTGAGGCGGCGGCGCAGAAGGCCGCGTCCGAGCTCGCGGAGCTGCGCGCCAAGTCCGACGAGAAAGCGCGCGAGGACGCGCGGCAGCTCGCCTCGGATACGGAGAACAAAAAGGCGGCGATGAGGGCCCGGGCGGACGCAAGGCTTGGCAAGGCCGCGGCGCTCATCGTGGAAAGGGTAGTGAACGGCTGACATGATCGAAAGGATGAAAAAGCTCACGCTGCTGGCCGTGGCCTCGGAGCGCAAGGCGCTGCTGAAGGACCTGATGCTGCTCGGCTGCGTGGAGCTCACGGAACAGGCGGTCACGGACGATTCCCTGCCGGTGCTGAAGGGCATGGGACAGACCGGGCTCGCCACGGAAAAGGCCCGCCACGCCGCGATCACCAACGCCCTGAAGCTGCTGGACAAGTACGCGCCGGCAAAGAAGAGCTTCCTTGCCCCGCTGCCGGACGCCGAGCTCAACGTGCTGCTTGACGAGACGACGCTGGACGCGGACGTGGAGCTCTCCGAGCACATAGCCGAGCTTGAGGAGCGCATCCGCCGGGCATCGGCCGAGGAGGCGCGCGAGAAGGCGGCCATAGAGGCGCTCACCCCCTGGGCGGCGCTCGATCTGCCGCTTGGCTTCCACGGCACGGAGCGCGCGGCGGTGACGCTGTGCTCCTTCCCGGCGGCGCTCGACATGGCGGAGGCGGACCTCACGCTCGGGGCAGCGGCGCCGGAGGCGCAGCTCCTGCGCGTTTCGGACGACAGGTCGCTGCACTACGCCGTGCTCGTGTGCCTGCGCGAGGAGCAGGACGCCGCGGCGGAGGCATTGAGGCCGCTCGGCTTTTCCATCATGACCGTGCAGGAGACCTCCGGCACGGCGAAGGAGGGCATCGCGGCGGCGGAGGCCAGGCTCGCGGAGCTGGCGGAGGAGAAGCAGCAGTGCGCTTCGGCGATAGCTTCCCACGCGGACTCGAGGGACGAGCTGAAGCTCAGGGCGGACACGCTGAGCACGCGCATAGACCGCGCGGAGGCGGAGAGCAAGCTGCTCCGCACGGAGAGCACCGTGTGCCTCACCGGCTGGGTGCTGGCCGAGCGGGAGGCGGAGCTCGCCAAAACGCTCGAGAAGTACGACTGCGCATGGGAGACTGCGGAGCCCGGCAAGGACGAATACCCCGAGGTCCCCGTGAAGCTGAAAAACAACAGGGTCACCCGCGCGCTGAACATGGTCACGGAGATGTATTCGCTCCCGGCCTACGACGGCGTGGACCCAAACCCGCTCATGGCGCCGTTTTTCATACTGTTTTACGGCATCATGCTTGCGGACATGGCCTACGGGCTGATCATGATAATCGCGGCGCTCGTCGTCCTGAAAAAGAAAAAGCCGCGCAAGGGCACGCGCAACTTCTTTGAGCTGATGCTCTGGTGCGGCATTTCGACGACGATCATGGGCGCGCTGACGGGCGGCTTCTTCAGCGACGCACCGCTCCAGATAGCCCAGATAATCAACCCCGACACCACGTGGCAGGGGTTGCCCGCACTCTTCACCCCGCTGGACGACACGATAATGATACTCATAGGCGCTATGTGCCTCGGGTTTATCCAGATCATTACCGGCATGATCATCAGCGTGGTCGAAAAGGTGAAAAACGGCGAGATTTTCGACGCCGTGTTCAACGAGGGCACCTGGTGGGTGATCTTCATCGGCCTTGCGCTGTGGGTGCTCGGCATCGGCAGCGTAGGCGGCGTGCCTGTGGTCCTGGCGATAGGCGGGGTGATGCTCTTCATCGGCTCGGCAAAGGGCAAGAAGGGCTTCGGGATTTTTACCGGCTTTATCGGCGCGATATACAACGGCGTGACCGGGTATTTCGGCGACATACTGAGCTATTCCCGACTCATGGCGCTCATGCTCGCGGGCAGCGTCATAGCACAGGTGTTCAACACCATCGGAGCAATTTTCGGGAATGTGTTCATATTCATCATCATTTCCCTGTTCGGCAACGCGCTGAACTTCGCGCTTAACCTGCTTGGCTGCTTCGTCCACGACCTGAGGCTCCAGTGCCTCGAGTTCTTCAAGGCCTTTTATAAGGACGGCGGCAAGCCGTTTAAGCCCCTCGAGATAAACACCAAGTACGTAACTGTCACAAACACCGACAAATAAGAGGAGGAAAACAAAATGTTTCTTGAACAGTTCGGCGGCATGGCTCTTGGTCTGCTCGGCGCCGGCCTTGCGGCGGCGCTCAGCGGCGTAGGTTCCGCTATTGGTACCGGCATAGCCGGCGAGGCCGGTGCCGGCCTGCTCTGTGAGGATCCCGGCAAGTTCGGCAAGGTCATGATACTTCAGGTCATCCCCGGCACGCAGGGCCTGTACGGCCTGGTCGTCTGGTTCTTCGCCAGCTTCCAGATGGGCCTGCTCGACGGCAGCATAATCAACCTGACCGTCACCGAGGGCCTGCGCTACTTCGTGGCCTGCATCCCGATGGCGCTCGGCGGCTGGCTTTCCGCCATCGCCCAGGGCAAGGTCGCCGCGGCCAGCATCAACCTGCTCGCCAAGAAGCCTGACGACTGGTCCAAGGGCATGGTTCTCTGCATCACCGTCGAGTTCTACGCCATCCTCTCCCTGCTCGCCTCCATGCTGATGATCCTTTTCATCGCCTGAGTCTGGCTCTTGATGAGAAGGGACTGAGGTTATGAATGGAATCGAGAAAATCACCGCCCGCATAACGGCGGACGCCGAGGCGGAATGCCGGGCGATCCGCGAAGAGAGCGAAAAAAAGTGCGCCGAGATCCGCGCCGAGAACGACAAGAAGGCACAGGAGGAGTACTGGCGCCTGGTCCGCGCGGGCGTGAAGGACACTGAGCAGCGCGTGCAGCGCATGGCGCGCACCGCGGCGCTCGAGGCCAAAAAGAGCGTGCTCTCCATGAAGCAGGACGCGGTCTCGAGGGCGTTCAACGAGGCCCAGAAGCTGATATCCACCCTGCCGGAGGCGGATTATGTCGCGTTCCTCGCCCGCGAGGCGGCGGAGGCCTCCGTTACCGGCGAAGAGGAGGTCATCCTCTCCGCGGCCGACCGTGCGAAGGTCGGCGCCAAGGCGGTCAGGCGCGCGAACGAGCTGCTGAGCGAAAAGGGCCGCACGGCCGTGCTCACGCTTTCGGACGAGACGAGGCCGATGTCCGGCGGGCTGATACTCAAGCAGGGCGACATCGAAGTCAACTGCACGGTGGACACGCTGCTCGACCTCTCCCGCGGCGAGCTTGCCGCCCGCGTGGCGGAGGTGCTCTTTGAGGGCTGAGCCGCTGAAGCGCGGCGTATATTCACGGGCAGGGAGGTAAGGTCTTGTCTAAGAAAACTAAGGATACTGAATATCTGATGCTCTCGTCCATGCTAAGGGCGAGAGAGGCAGGGATGCTCAGCCGCGACCGCATGGACCGTATGCTCTCCGCGCCAAGTTTCGCCGAGGCTGCAAAGCAGCTCGTGGACTGCGGCTATGAGGACATGTCCTCCGCCGACGCCACGGGGATCGACTCGGCGCTCTCCCGCAGGAGGGCGGAGGTCTTCGCCGAGCTGGCGGGCATGGTCCCGCAGCCGGAGGCGGTGGACATTTTCCGCCTTAAGTACGATTACCATAACATAAAAGTGCTGGTCAAGTCCGCCGCCGCGGGCGTGGACGGGGAGTATCTGCTCTCCGGCTGCGGGCGCGTGAGCGCGGAAAAGCTCCTCTCCGCCGTGAGGGAGGAGGGGATGGGCGACCTGCCCGCGGACATGGCCGCGGCCTATGCCGAGGCCGTTTCGGTGCTCAACCGGACGGGCAACCCCCAGCTTGCCGACTTCGGGCTCGACAGGGCCTATTTCGCCGAGGCGCTCGCCATGGCGGAGCGCAGCGGCAGCTCTTTCCTGAAGGGCTATGTCCAGCTGCTTATCGACAGCGCCAACCTGCGCACGGCCGTGCGCACGGTGCGCATGGGCAAGGATCGCGATTTTATGGCCTCCGCCATGGTCGAGGGCGGCACGGCGGACTGCGCGCGCATAGCCATGGCCGCCGAGGGCGGGGACACGCTCGCCTCCGTTTTCAACGCCACGCCGCTGGCCCACGCCGCGGAGCGCGCGGCCGAGGCCGTCAAGGGCGGGGCGCTCACCGACTTTGAGCTTGAGTGCGACAACGCGGCCTCGGAATACCTATCCGCGGCCAAGATGAAGCCCTTCGGCATCGAGGCGGTGGTGGAGTACATCTCGCTGCTCGAAGCGGAGATAACCGCCGCGCGCATGATCCTGACGGGGCGCCTCGCCGGCATAGAGCCGGAGGTCATCCGGGAAAGGCTGCGTGATATCAATGCTTAAAATTGCTGTTTTGGGCGGGCGCGAGACTGTTATGGGCTTCAAGGCCCTCGGGCTCGACGTTTTTCCGGCCTCCGGGGCCGAGGAGGCGAGGGATACACTCCGCCGCCTCGCGAGGGAGTCCAACGGCGAATACGCCATCATCTACGTCGAGGAAAACCTGGCCCAGTATCTCGAGCACGAGATTGCGAGGTACAAGGATCAGCCCAGCCCCGCGATAATCCTCATCCCCGGCAGGGAAGGCCCGCTTGGCCTCGGCCAGTCCGCGCTCAAGGCGGCGGTCGAGAAAGCCGTGGGAACTGATATTTTGTGATAAAGAAGGTTTGCAGATGAGCGGAATCATAACGAAAGTATCGGGCCCGCTGGTCGTCGCCGAGGGCCTTGCCGACGCCAACGTGTCGGACGTTGTCCGCGTGGGCAGCCAGCGGCTGATTGGCGAGATACTCAACATGACGGGCGACAGCGCCTCCATACAGGTGTATGAGGAGACGTCCGGCCTCGGCCCCGGGGCGGAGGTGGAGACCACCGGCCTGCCCCTTTCCGTGGAGCTCGGCCCAGGCATGCTTGAGAACATATACGACGGAATACAGCGTCCCCTGCCGGAGATAAGGGCCCTGACGGGCGAGACCATCTCCCGCGGCGTGCAGGTCCCGGCGCTGAACCGCGAGAAAAAGTGGCAGTTCGTCCCGGCGGTGGAGCCCGGCGCCTTTGTCGCCGGCGGCGACGTGATAGGCACCGTGCAGGAGACCCCCGCGGTGCTTCACAAGATAATGGTGCCGCCGCGCATGAAGGGCACGATAAAGAGCATAGAGTCCGGCGAGTTCACGGTTGAGCAGACCGTCGCCGTGCTGACCGACGAGCAGGGCGCCGACCACGAGCTGAATATGATACAGCGCTGGCCGGTCCGCGTGCCGAGGCCGTATTCGGCCAAGCACACGCCGGAGCGCCCGATGAACAGCGGGCAGAGGATAATCGACACCCTCTTCCCGATAGCCAAGGGCGGCACCGCAGCCGTCCCCGGCCCCTTCGGCTCGGGCAAGACCGTTGTGCAGCACCAGCTTGCCAAGTGGTCGGACGTGGACATAGTTGTCTACATCGGCTGCGGTGAGCGCGGCAACGAGATGACGGACGTCCTTATGGAGTTCCCCGAGCTGACCGACCCGCGCAACGGCGAGCCGCTGATGAAGCGCACGGTGCTCATAGCGAACACCTCCGACATGCCCGTCGCGGCGCGCGAGGCGAGCATATACACCGGAATCACGATAGCGGAGTATTTCCGCGACATGGGCTATGACGTGGCGGTTCTGGCCGACTCCACATCCCGCTGGGCCGAGGCCCTGCGCGAGATGTCCGGCCGCCTTGAGGAGATGCCCGGCGAAGAGGGTTATCCCGCCTACCTCGCCAGCCGCCTGGCCCAGTTCTACGAGCGCGCGGGCGTTGTGGAGTGCCTCGGCAGCGATGAGCGCCTCGGCTCCGTCACCGCCATCGGCGCCGTTTCGCCCCCGGGCGGCGACACATCCGAGCCCGTTTCCCAGGCCACGATGCGCATAGTCAAGGTCTTCTGGGCGCTGGACTCCTCGCTGGCCTACGCGCGCCACTTCCCGGCCATCAACTGGCTGACCTCCTATTCGCTGTATGTCGACACGCTGCGCCCCTATTATGAGAAGGAGTTCGGCGAGAAGTACATGATAAACCGCGACAAGGCCATGCACGTCCTTCAGGAGGAGGCAGAATTGCAGGAAATCGTCAGGCTCGTCGGCCAGGACGCGCTTTCCCCGGCGGACCGCCTGACAATGGAGACCGCCAAGATGATACGCGAGGACTTCCTGCAGCAGAACGCCTTCATCGACGAGGACGCCTATTCGAGCTATTTCAAGCAGTTCAGGCTGCTCGACATGGTGCTGGAGTATGACGCCGCCTGCCGCGAGGTCATCAGCGCGTCCAATGTAAACAAGCTCTTCAACATCCCGGCGCGCGAGCGCATCGGCCGCGCAAAGATGGTCGATCAGGACAAGGTCGCAGAGACCTTTGACGCCATCATCGCCGAGATGAAGGACGAAATCCGCGCCATCGCGGAGGGAGGTGAGGACGAATGATCAGGGAATACAAGACAATTCAGGAGATCGCCAGTCCTCTTATGGTAGTCAGGCAGGTCGAGGGCGTTACCTATGACGAGCTCGGCGAGCTTGAGCTGCCCAACGGCGAAATCCGCCGCTGCAAGGTCCTCGAGGTCGAGGGCGACAAGGCTGTCGTGCAGCTCTTCGAGTCCGCGCAGGGCATCAACCTTGCGGAAACGAAGGTCCGCTTCCTCGGGCATCCGCTGGAGCTCGGCGTGAGCGAGGACATGCTCGGCCGCGTTTTCAACGGCATGGGCGAGCCCATCGACGGCGGCCCGGCCATACTGGCGGACGCTCACCGCGACATAAACGGCCTGCCCATGAACCCCGCCGCGCGCGCATACCCCGCAGAGTTCATTCAGACCGGCGTCTCCACCATCGACGGACTGAACACGCTCGTCCGCGGCCAGAAGCTGCCCATATTCTCCTGCTCCGGCCTGCCGCACGCCGCGCTGGCCGCGCAGATAGCCCGTCAGGCGCGAGTGCTCGGCGCTAACGAAAACTTCGCCGTCGTGTTCGCCGCCATCGGAATCACGTTCGAGGAGAGCGAGTACTTCATACAGGACTTCCGCCGCACCGGCGCCATAGACCGCACGGTCGTTTTCTCCAACCTGGCGAACGACCCGGCCGTCGAGCGCATTTCCACCCCGCGCATGGCTCTGACCGCCGCAGAGTACCTGGCCTTTGAAAAGGACATGCACGTCCTCGTCATCCTCACCGACATAACCAACTACGCCGAGGCCCTGCGCGAGATCTCCGCCGCCAAGAAGGAGGTCCCCGGACGCCGCGGATACCCCGGCTACCTCTATACCGACCTCGCTCAGATGTACGAGCGCGCCGGGCGGCGCATCGGCAAGAAGGGCTCCATTACCATGATACCCATCCTGACGATGCCCGAGGACGACAAGACCCACCCCATCCCCGACCTGACCGGATACATCACCGAGGGGCAGATAATCCTCTCCCGCGAGCTGCACCGCAAGGGCATCGTCCCGCCGGTGGACGTTCTGCCGAGCCTCTCCCGACTGAAGGACAAGGGCATCGGCGAGGGCAAGACCCGCGAGGACCACTCCGGCACGATGAACCAGCTCTTTGCCGCCTATGCGCGCGGCAAGGACGCCAAGGAGCTCATGACCATACTCGGCGAGGCCGCGCTGAGCGACGACGACAAGCTCTTCGCCAAGTTCGCGGACGAATTTGAGCGCCGCTACGTCAGCCAGGGCAACGACACCAACCGCACCATTGAGGAGACGCTCGATCTCGGCTGGGAGCTGCTGAGCATACTGCCGAGGAAGGAGCTCAAGCGTATCAAGCCGGAGTATATCGAGAAGTATATGCCCGAGTCCAAGTAAGGCGGTGATCTGATGGCTAAAACCGCAGTGACCCCCACAAGAATGGTGCTCAACCAGCTCAAGGGCAGGTTGAAGACCGCGCGCCGCGGGCACAAGTTGCTCAAGGACAAGCGCGACGAGCTGATGCGCCAGTTTATGGACGTTGTAAAAAAGAACAAGGAGCTGCGCAAAAAGGTCGAGGACGGTATGACAGGGGCCTTCGCCTCCCTTACGGTGGCGAGCACCATAATGTCGCCCGAGATGCTCGAGCAGTCATTGCTCTATCCGCGCCAGAGCGTGGAGCTCGGTGTTTCGTATAAGAACATCATGAGCGTCAACGTCCCGGAATACAGCTTCCGCACCAAAAACAACGACCCGAGCGAGATTTACCCCTACGGCTTCGCGCAGACGAGCGGGGAGCTGGACGACGCGCTCGAGAAGCTGGCCCGCGTGTTTGAGGACATGCTCGAGCTGGCCCAGGTCGAGAAGAGCATGCAGCTCCTCGCGGACGAGATCGAAAAGACCCGCCGCCGCGTCAACGCCCTCGAGTACGTCATGATCCCGGAGCTGGAGGAGAACATCCGTTATATCTCCATGAAGCTGGAGGAAAACGAGAACTCCACCAAGGTAAGGCTGCTCAAGGTCAAGGACATGGTGCTGCAAAAGGCGCACAATTACGAGTATTGATACACCCCCCGCGGTTTAACCGCGGGGGTTATCTATTTTGCATAAATTTAGCTTAAAAGAATTATTGCAAACTCATAATTGATAGTTTCCAGAAAATGATATAATGGTTTAAGAGAGCATGCGGATTGCTTAGAAACTGCCGGGAGGTGGACAGGTGGACAGAAGGGACAGGATAATACGCGCGGTGATGGCCGGAGGGCTCTTTTGCGTACTCGGTACGGGGCTGCGCTTCCTGCTGCTGCGGATGAATGCGGGAGCGGGGCTTGCCATAATCGCCTATATCGCCCTGGCCGGGGCCTGCGCGGTCGTTGCGCGGGAGACATACGGCGAGAGGCTGAAGCGCTGGCTGAAAAGGCCAGACAACGACGACAAGGACAGGCTCATTTCGCTGCTGCTGTGCGCCGTGTGCTTCATCGCGCTGAATCTCGCGTGCTATCTGCTGTGGTACGTCCTGTACATGTCGAGTGACTGGTTCCATGATTACGCAACCCGCACCGGCTTCCCGAGCAGGCTTTTGATTGTGGCCGTGGTCGCCCTGAACCTGATAGCCGGCGCCGTCGCCGGCTGCGAGACATACGAGAGGGCCGTCAAGCGCTGGCTGGAGAAGTGATTCCGCGCCGGCGGCATTGTACGGCCAGGCGAAATAAAGAAACCGCCCACCGGCGCGACTTCCGGTGGGCGGCCCTTTATGGAATGAGGACAAAATGAAAAAGATGAAGCTGTCTCTTGCGATTGTTATAATACCAGCCATATGTTAAGCAAAAAACAGAACTTTTATTACAGAAGTATTAAATCGTAAAAACTTCTTGTAAAATCCCTGTTAGAGATTTACAGTTTACATAATAGAGGAAAACTCCGTGAGAATTTGAACTTACGTGAAGATTTGAAGTTTACATAATACATTAAAAACGCCTCCGGGAACTTCCTCCCGGAGGCGTTTTTCGCCCCCTCAGGCCATGGCGGCGATGCTCGCGCCAACGAGGCGCTTGAAGAGCGGCGCGGCCTTGTCCGCGGCCTCCTGCACCTCCTCGTGCGTGAGCGGGGTGGGGGAGAGGCCCGCGCCCTTGTTGCAGACGCAGCTTATCCCGCAGACGCGCAGCCCGCAGTGCCGGGCAGCGGTGGCCTCGACGGCCGTGGACATGCCCACGGCGTCAGCACCGAGGACGCCGAGCATCCGCACCTCGGCGGGGGTTTCAAAGCAGGGGCCGGTGAGCTGGCAGTATACGCCCTCGCGCAGTGCGATGCCCTCCTTTTTGGCCGTGTCGCGGATTATGTCGCAGAGCGCTGGGTCATAGACGTGCGACATGTCCGGGAATCGGGTGCCGAGCTCCTCAATGTTCGCGCCCACGAGCGGGTTGGGGAAGAAGGTCATGATGTGGTCGGTTATCAGCATGAAGTCGCCGGCGTCATACTCGGGGTTCACGCCGCCGGAGGCGTTCGTGAGGAAGAGTATCTCTGCACCAAGCATCCGCACGAGGCGGGTGGGGAGGACGACGTCGCTGAGCTCGTAGCCCTCGTAATAGTGCACGCGGCCCTGCATGCACACGACTGGCACGCCGCGCAGCATGCCGAAGATGAACTTGCCCGCATGTCCCGGGACGGTAGAGACCGGGAAGCCGGGGATGTCGGCGTAAGGCACCTCGCAGGCCACGTCGACCTCCGAGGCGAAGCCTCCGAGGCCGCTGCCGAGCGTAAGCGCTGCTTTCGGCACGAAATCGGTGCGGGAGCGGACATAATCGCGGCATTTGAGCAGTTTTTCGTATCTTGCGTCCATTTTTAACCCTCCATTACGTGTAATCCCCGGATTTCCGGGTCCTCTATCTGCTGCATGATGGAATACGCGTGGGGTTCGAGATAGTCGCCCTCGGCCTCCGTCAGGCCCTGCAGGCGGAGCTCGCTGATGGCGACGGCGCTGGCGTTTTCGATGTCCGAGGCGATGCGCTCCGCGTCCCTCATCGTGGAGGCGGCGGCTATGTCCTTCAGATACGGCAGGGCGTCCGCCATGGCGACAAGCTCGCCGGCGCCGGCAAACTGCCACTTGTAGAAGGGCTCATAGCGGAAATTGAGGAGGTACATCATCGAGAGCGCGGCGTTGAGGAATTCGCCGAGGGAGAGGCGCGCGCCGAACACGTCCCCGCGCTTCATCAGCCGGTAGTAGTTGTACTGCCCGGACTGGGCCATGCTGGCCGCGCGGGCGGCGAGCTTTTTCTTGCGGATGTCCTCCGGATAGCAGGGCAGCAGCGCGCGGCGCACGGCAGTGAACTCGCCGAGGCCGTCCTCGAACACTTCGCCGCTCGTACAGGTGGCGAGGAAGTGCTCCTGGATACGCACCCACTTCATCGCCGTCTCCGGCGCGCCGGGGCAGCCGATGTAGTAGCGGTAGAAATCCGAGGTGCGCATAACGCCGGTGCGCTGAGCGCCCTTGCCGCTGTCCAGCCGCGTGAAGCCAAGGAATTCCCGGGGCAGCTCGCGGTAGGCCGCCTGAAGCTCTTCGCCGTATCTGTCGTAGTCCTCGTCCGAGAGCCAGAGGCAGAAGCCGGGGCCGAAATCGTGGTCGCGGGAAATCTCGTCGTCCAGGCCGAGGCACTCCGAGCCCTGGCCGGAGAGGCCGGCGGCGGCGCGGGACATGACCTCGGGGAAGCGGGCCTTCAGCGCGGGAGCGCCGCACTCAAAGTAAAAGCGTCTTGATAATTCCAAACCTTTCAAATAAATCACCTGCTATATTTTCGCCTATCCGGGCGAAAATTGCAAGAGAAAATAATGCGGGAGGTCAGATTGCCCGTTGACAACTAATAATATGTGTAATATAGTATAAGATGAAGCAGGTGATAAGCAAGACGGGGATTATTTTAAGGAGGGCCATATGAAAAAGACGATTATCATGCTGTTGGCGGCGGCTATGCTCGCCCTGACCGCATGCGGCGGCAGCGCCGCGGAGCCGGCAGAGCCGGCGGAGACTAAGGCGGCAAACAGCCCGGAGGCGCAGGCTTCCATGCAGCCGGAGCCGGAGAGCCCGGAGCAGGGCGAGATATACCTCTACGGCGAGGAGCACTCGAACGAGCGGCTGCTCGCAATTGAGCTCGAGCTCTGGCAGGGGTATTACGAGGACGGGATGCGGCATCTGTTCATAGAGTACGGCTACGCGAACGCGCAATTGCTGAATCTCTGGCTGCGCGCGGAGGACGACGAGATTTTGGAGGATTTTTATCAGAAAAGCGCCGGAACCCAGGGCCACAGCAAGTACACCTTCGACTGGTTCAGGTCCATAAAGGAGACCTGCCCCGAGACGGTCTTTCACGGCACGGACGTGGACCACCTGGCACAGACGGGCTTCAGCGGGCAGTACCTCGACTATCTGGAGGAAAACGGCCTTCAGGACTCGGAGGAGTATGCGCTGGCCGTGCAGGGCATGACGCAGGCAGATGAGTATTACAGGCTGGGCAGGACAGACGCCATTGCCGCGGCGCGCTATCGCGAGAGGATGATGGCGGAAAACTTCATCCGCGAGCGGGACACAATCCCCGGCGAGGACATAATGGGCATCTACGGCGCGGCGCACGTCCGGCCGGGGGACAATACATACCTGGGCGGCGAGGGCGAGAACATGGCCGACATGCTCATCGAGGCGTATGGCGAGACGCTCCACACCGATGACCTGACGCAGCGCCCGCTCAGGACAGATACGCTGATGGTGAACGGCAAGGAATACCAGGCCTCGTATTACGGCGAGGTGGACATCAGCGACTGGAGCGAGGACTACGTGTCCCGCGAGTTCTGGCGGCTGGAGGACGCGGGGAGCGATTTCGACGGCCTGGAGCCAACCGGATGGCTTCCAGAGAGCAATTACCCCATGGAGATTGAAACCGGGCAGGCGTTTGTGATAAAATATCACCGCGCAGACGGCGGCTCGGAGCAGCGCGTGCTCCGCTGCGTGGAAGAGCGGTTTATCGACCCGAACGGCGGCGACCAGGGCCTGGTCACGCACGAGCTTGCGCTGCCGTAAAGGACGGCGGATGAAAAATGAAAAAGTACATTCCCGCTGCCGTGCTCTTCGTGGTATTTGAAGCCGTGGCGGTTTCACTGGCTGTTTTTAAGGACAATATCTTTTACCTTTTCAATTTCAGCTATATCGGCTGCTCCATTTCGCTCGGGGTGGTCCTATACATCCGGTCGTACAAAAACGCCCGGCGCGTAGTCCAGCTCCTTGTGGGCCTTTATATGCTCGTATACCTCGGAATCATCTGCAACGAAAACATGCAGCTCGAGGGGTTCTGGTACTATCTGTTCTCGGGCGTCTTCGAGGCGGCGACGATCCACTACCTCGTGGCGAAAATAGCCGGGCCGCTTGTGTTCGGGCGCGGCTGGTGCGGCTACGCCTGCTGGACGGCTATGGCACTGGATTTTTTGCCGTACAAGACGCCGCAGAGCCATGAAAGGCGCGGCTCCGGGTGGCTGCGCTACCTCGCCTTTGCCGCCTCTATTTTGTTTGTGGCGGCGCTGTTCCTGACGCACGCGGCCGATATGGAGAGGATAATGTTCCGGGCATTCATATTCGGCAACCTCATCTATTACGCGCTGGGCATCGGCCTGGCGGTTTGGCTCCGGGACAACCGCGCATATTGCAAATACATATGCCCGGTCACGGTTTTCCTGAAGCCGGCAAGCTATTTTTCCCTCTTCCGCGTCACGTGTGACAAGGGAAAGTGCGTGAATTGCGGACAATGTGTGCGCGTCTGTCCCATGGACGTGGACATGACGGACAATTCGCGCGCCCGCAAAAACGGGACGGAGTGCATTTTGTGCATGGAATGCGTGAAAAAATGCCCGACAGGGGCGCTGAAGTGAGAACAGGAGGATTTTTATGGACCCGCTGAAGATAGACACCGTGAAGCTCTCGCCCGACGGCTCGGCGCTCGTCATAATCGACCAGACGCTGCTGCCGAACCGCGTGGAGTATCTTTCCCTCACGCGCACGGAGGACATATTTGAGGCCATCCGCTCTCTAAGGGTGCGCGGGGCGCCGGCAATCGGCGTTGCGGCGGGCTTTGGGGCCTATCTCGCGGCGAAATATGCGCCGGATGAGGAGATAGAAGAGCGTTTTTACGCCGCGTGTGACGATCTTGCGGGCGCGAGGCCCACGGCAGTGAACCTCTTTTACGCTCTCAACCGCATGAAAAAGGCGATGGAAAGGCTCTCCGGTAACGTTCCCAGCGCGGTCCGGGAGGGGCTTCGCGCGGAGGCGCAGGCCATCATGGACGAGGACATCGCTATTTCCCGGGCAATCGGCCGGCACGGGCTCGCCCTGCTCCGGCCCGGAATGGGCATACTCACACACTGCAACGCCGGCACCCTCGCCACGGCGAAATACGGCACCGCCCTCGCGCCGGTTTACGCCGCGCTGGAGGCCGGGATGGAGGGGCTGCGCGTCTACTGCGACGAGACGCGGCCGCTTTTGCAGGGGGCGAGGCTCTCGGCCTTTGAGATGCTCTCCGCGGGGGTGGACACCACGCTGCTCTGCGACAACATGGCCTCCTCGCTCATGAAGGAAGGTAAGGTTGACATAATATTTGTGGGCTGCGACCGCGTGGCCGCCAACGGCGACGCCGCGAACAAGATAGGCACCAGCGCGGTGGCGATACTCGCGAAGCACTACGGCATACCCTTCTATGTCTGCGCGCCGAGCTCGACGATAGACATGTCGCTCACGAGCGGCACGGAGATACCGATAGAGCACCGCGCGCCGGAGGAGGTAACCGAGCTCTGGTACGAGCACCGCATGGCGCCGGAGGGCGTGAAGGTGTATAACCCCGCCTTCGACGTGACGGACGCGGAGCTCATCACCGGGATAATAAGCGAGCACGGCATAGCCGAAGCGCCGTACGGCCCCGCATTCAGGGGGTGGGGGCTGTGAGCGCGAGGGAAGAGGTCGTCTCCGCCGCACAGGGCTTCGCCGCGTCGGGCCTGACCGTGGCCACCTGGGGCAACATAAGCCTGAGGGAGGGGGAGTCGGTCTATATAACGCCGAGCGGCATGGACTACGCCTCGCTCCTGCCGGAGGACATCACGGAGGTCTCGGCCGCGGACGGGCGGGTGCTATCCGGTGCGCGCAGGCCGAGCACGGAGACTGCGCTGCACCTCGCCGTGTACGCCGCGAGGCCGGAGGTGCGAGCAATCGTTCACACACACGCCGCGGAGAGCACGGCCTTCGCCGTGACCGGGCGGACGGTGCCCGTGATAACGGACGAGGCCGCGCAGGTCCTGCGCGGCGCGGTGCGCACGGCGGAATACGCCCTGCCCGGGACGCGGGAGCTGGCGGAGCGGTGCGTGGAGGCGCTCGGGGCGGAAGCAATGGCCTGTTTGCTGAGATCGCACGGGGCCGTCTGCCTCGGGGAGAGCCTGAAGGCGGCGCTCGTCTGCGCCCGGGTGCTCGAGCAGACCTGCGAGATCTACCGCCTTGCCCAGAGCCTCGGCGGGCCGGCTAAACCGTTTCCGAAGGAACGTGTCGAAACGATGAAGCTGTTTTTACAGAACAGTTACGGACAGAAACAATATTAGTTTTTTTGCCTCAGGCTCTTGACAAACGGCCTGAGGCACTATATATTGTGTATCGGACGCTCACGGCACCGCAATATGTGCGACGGCCGGTGGGCGCCCATCTGCGAGAGAAAAGTTGCGAGGACAGAGATAAAATGATGATTTCAGGTATGCAGAAGCTCACTTTGCTCGACTACCCCGGTAAGGTGGCCTGCACGGTGTTCACGGCCGGATGTGATCTGCGCTGCCCCTTCTGCCACAACGCCTCGCTCGCCCTGCCGGAGCGGGAGAGGGACAGGCTGGACACGCAGGAGCTGCTGGCGTTCCTAAAAAAGCGGCGCGGGGTGCTCGACGGGGTGGCCGTGACCGGCGGGGAGCCGCTGCTGAACGCGGACATAGCGGAGCTGCTGGCGAGCATAAAGGAGCTCGGCTACGCGGTGAAGCTGGACACGAACGGGACCTTCCCCGCGCGGCTGCGCGAGGTCGTGGAAAAGGGGCTCGTGGACCGCGTGGCGATGGACATAAAGGCGCCGCCGGAAAAATACGCCGCCGTGACCGGCGTGCCGGGGCTCGACCTCGCGCCGATACGCGAGAGCGCGGCATATCTGATGATATGCGGCATAGACTACGAGTTCAGGACCACGGCGGTGCGCCCGCTGCACGAGCCGGCGGATTTCGCCTCGATAGGCGAGTGGATAAAGGGCGCGAAGGAGTATTACATACAGGCCTTCCGCGACTCCGGCGACCTGATCGACGGCAGCGGCCTCTCCGGCTTCTCGGCCGAGGAGATGAAGATATTCGCGGACATAATCCGCCCGTGGGTGCCGTCGGTGCAGCTGCGGGGAGTATAAAAGGGTAAAATACGAGGCAGGGCCTCAGCAAATACAGGAGGAAGAAAATGTACAGGGTAAGGAAAAGGGACGGCGAACTCGTCGATTTCAACATCAACAAGATAAGCGGCGCCATCAAAAAGGCCTTTGAGGCCACCGGCACCGACTACAACGACAGCGTTATAGATTTCCTGTCGCTGAAGGTCACCGCCGACTTCCAGGACAAGATAAAGGACGGGGCCGTCACCGTTGAGGACGTGCAGGACAGCGTTGAGGCCGTGCTCTCCCGCGGGGGCTATGAGCACGTGGCGAAGGCGTACATCCTCTACCGCCGCCAGCGCGAGAAGCTGCGCAACATGAAGAACACCTACCTCGACTATAAGAACGTCGTGGACTCCTATATAAATAACTCCGACTGGCGCGTAAAGGAGAACAGCACCGTCAACTACTCCATCGGCGGGCTCATCCTCTCCAACTCCGGGGCGATCACGGCCAACTACTGGCTCAGCGAGATCTATGACGACGAGATCGCAAACGCCCACAAGAACGCCGACCTCCACCTGCACGACCTCTCCATGCTCACCGGCTACTGCGCGGGCTGGAGCCTCAAGCAGCTCATCCAGGAGGGCCTCGGCGGCATCCCCGGAAAGATAACCTCCTCCCCGGCGAAGCACCTCTCCACGCTCTGCAACCAGATGGTCAACTTCCTCGGCATACTCCAGAACGAGTGGGCCGGAGCGCAGGCCTTCTCGAGCTTCGACACCTATCTCGCCCCATTCGTCAAGGTGGACAACCTCAGCTACGACGAGGTAAAGCAGTGCATCCAGTCCTTCGTCTACGGCGTGAATACGCCCTCCCGCTGGGGCACACAGGCGCCCTTCTCCAACATCACCCTCGACTGGACCGTCCCGTCCGACCTGAAGGACCAGAAGGCCATCGTGGGCGGCAAGGAGATGGACTTCACCTACGGCGACTGCAAAAAAGAGATGGACATGGTCAACAAGGCCTTCATCGACATCATGATAGAGGGCGACGCCAACGGCCGCGGCTTCCAGTACCCCATCCCGACCTACTCCATAACCCGCGACTTCGACTGGAGCCCCACGGAGAACAACAAGCTCCTCTTTGAGATGACAGCCAAATACGGCACGCCGTATTTCTCCAACTACATCAACTCCGACATGGAGCCCAGCGATGTGCGCAGCATGTGCTGCCGCCTGAGGCTCGACCTGCGCGAGCTGCGCAAGAAGACCGGCGGCTTCTTCGGCTCCGGCGAGAGCACCGGCAGCATCGGCGTCGTCACACTGAACATGCCGCGCCTGGCCTACCTCGCCAAGGACGAGGACGACTTCTTCCGCCGCCTCGACAGGCTGATGGACATCGCCGCCCGCAGCCTCAAGGTGAAGCGCGAGGTCGTGACCAAGCTCATGAACGAGGGACTCTATCCCTACACCCGCCGTTATCTCGGCACCTTTGACAACCACTTCTCCACCATCGGCCTCGTGGGCATGAACGAAGCCGGCCTGAACGCCAAGTGGATCCGCGCCGACATGACGCACGAGAGCTGCCAGGAGTTCACCAAAAAGACCCTCCGGCACATGCTCGAGCGCCTGAAGGACTATCAGGAGCAGTACGGCGACCTCTACAACCTCGAGGCCACCCCGGCGGAGAGCACGAGCTACCGCCTTGCCAAGCATGACGTGGAGCGCTACCCCGACATCATCACCGCCGCCGAGCCGGGCGGGACGCCGTATTACACCAACAGCTCCCACCTGCCCGTGGGCTACACCGAGGACATCTTCGCCGCGCTCGACGTGCAGGACGAGCTTCAGACCCTTTACACCTCCGGCACCGTCTTCCACGCCTTCCTGGGCGAGAAGCTGCCCGACTGGCAGGCCGCGGCCTCCCTTGTGCGCAAGATCGCCGAGAACTACAAGCTGCCGTATTACACCCTCAGCCCGACCTACTCCGTCTGCAAGAACCACGGGTATCTCAGCGGCGAGCAGTTCACCTGCCCGCACTGCGGCGAGAACGCGGAGGTCTACAGCCGCATAACCGGCTACTACCGCCCCGTTCAGAACTGGAACGCCGGCAAGACGCAGGAGTACAAGGAGCGCAGGACATACGACCTGAGCCACAGCCACCTCGACCCGGCCAAGCACCCGGCCGGCTGCGGCTGCGGCGAGGAGCCAGACCTCGACAGGCACATCGGCGCGGAGCCGAAGGCCGCGCAGGGCGCCGCAAGCAGCGCGCCTGCCGCCGCCGCGGCGAGCGAGAGCGCCAATGTGGTCCCGGGGCAGGCCCTGCTCTTCACGACGCCCACCTGCCCGAACTGCCGCCTCGCCGTGACCATGCTCGACAAGCAGAACTTCCCCTATCAGAAGCTCAACGCCGAGGAGAACGCCGACCTTGCCAGGCAGTTCGGCGTGAAGCAGGCGCCGACGCTTGTGGTGACCACGGACGGCGGGTTTGAGAAATACGCCGGCGCGGGCGCCATAAAGCAGTACGCCGCGGCCCATCAGGCGCAATGACAGAGTTTTCAAAACGCGTCTATGACGTGGTGAAGGGCATCCCACGCGGCTCCGTGATGAGCTACGGCCGCGTGGCGGCCCTTGCGGGGAACCCGAGGGCCGCGCGCGGAGTGGGCTTCGCTCTGCACCACAACCCCTATCCGGGCATCGTGCCCTGCCACCGGGTAGTTTTCCGGGATGGCAGTATCTGCACCGGCTACGCTTTCGGCGGGCCGGAAGTCCAGCGGAGGCTGCTCGAGGACGAGGGCGTGGAGTTCCTGCCCGACGGCCGCGTGGACATGAGCAGCTGCGGGGTATGAGAACTGCGCCGCAGATGTAAACTGCATCTGCGGCGCAGTATTTTTATTGTACTCTGTCAGTTTTCAAGGACTGCTGACTCTATATCGGACGTGTTGATGAGAGCATCCCTCTGCATGTACCTGATTGCGCTGAGTGCATATTTGTGTGCGCCGGGGCTTGAACCGGCTACTGCATCTGTCACGACATGTATATAATAATCGCGCTGATGCGCATCTACTGCTGTGTAATGCACGCACACGTCGGTCAGGCCGCCTATCATATACAGAGTGTCGGCGCGAAGCCCGCGGGCAGGATCTCAAGGTCGGTCCCCAAAAAAGAACTGTACCGGCGTTTTGAAATGAGGTACTCTCCTTCGATGGGGTAAGTGAGCCTTGCGTAGTCGGTTCCAGGCAGGGTTTCGATGCAGTGCACCCCTTCATAACCGTCCAGCTCGCGGCCAAAATCCACCATATCCGGGTGATGTACCTCTTTTATTCGAATGACAGGAAGATTGAAGAACCGGAATTTATCGAGGACCCTCCTTGCGTTCATTATGGCTTTGTAGGCAGGGGAGTTGAAATTATCGGCGTTAAGGCCGTCAAAATCAGACTGCTGTATATCTATTACCAAAAGCGCACTGGATTTTGATATTTCCATTTTTATACCTCCGTTTATCAGACATGTTTATTGAGCGGAGGCAGTAGTCAATATCTGTCCATATTTATACCAAGAGCTTCTTTCATACAGCACCTCTTTCATCTGGCGGAAGGACGGCCAATGCAGGATGATAATATCACGGGGATGGACCTGCATCAAGAGATGAGTGTGGAAAAATGGAATTTCCACAGGATTTACAATATGGTTTGGAGAATACATGATGCATGAAGTATACGACGTAATTATTGTCGGCGGGGGGCCGGCCGGGCTCGCCGCGGCCATCTACGCGAGAAGGGCGGGGAAGAGCGCCCTCGTCCTCGAGAAAAACGGCTTCGGCGGGCAGATCGCCTGGTCGCCGAGGGTGGAGAACTACCCGGGCGTCGGCGCGATAAGCGGTGCGGAGCTTTCGGACAGGATGTTCAGCCAGGCGCTGGAGCTCGGCGCGGAGGCTGAGCTCACGGAGGTGACGGGCCTCTCGGCTGAAAACGGGGTCTGGACCGTGGAATCCACGGACGGCAGCTACCGCGGAAAAACCGTCATCCTCGCCACCGGGGCGAAGCACCGCAAGCTCGGGATCGAGCGCGAGGACGAGC
>DVGA01000055.1 GCA_018712985.1 Candidatus Scatomorpha intestinavium | reverse complement strand
GGCCGCTTCCGGGCTCTCCGTGACTGCCGCCGCGCCGGTGGGCTCCGGCTCCGCGGCGCCCCGTTCCTCGCCCCGATACTGCGCAAGCGCGAGAGCAAGCATCGCACAGGCCGCGAGCGCGGCGATATACCTCGGCGCGAGGAGTCGCCTTTTTGCCGGGGCCTCCGCCGCGTCGTCAATCAGGTCCGCGCCCACCTCGCCTGCGGCGGTGAACAAATCCTTTTCGTTCATATAAAGCCCTCCTTCTTCAAGCAGCTCCTGAGCGCGGCGCGCGTGCGGCTGAGCGAGGACTTCACCGCCGCCTCGCTTATGCCGAAGCGCCGCGCTATGTCGGAAATCGGATCGCAGAAAAACACCCGGCGCAGGAAAATCCTCCGTTCCCGCTCGCCCCGGCGGCGCAGGAAGGCGTCCACCGCGGCGGCGAGTTCCGCCGCCTCCGCCCGCTCAGAGACCTCGCCCGGCGCGCCGAGGCACTCCGCGAGCTCGTCGAGCACGGCGTCGATCGTGCCCCCTCCGCGCTTTTGGGCTGAGTCCCTCTCGCGGCGGCCGAGCGCAAGGTTGCGCGCGATCTTCCCCAAAAACGCCCGCAGGGACACCGGCCGCTCCGGCGGGATCGCGTTCCAGGCGGCGAGATACACGTCGTTTTCGCACTCCTCGGCGTCGTCCTCGCTGCCGAGGATGTTCCGCGCTATCGCCCGGCAGTACGCTCCGTAGGAGCTGCGGCACTCGTCCAGCGCGCCGGCGTCCCGCGCGAAAAACAGCGCTATTATCCTGTTGTCCTCCATGCGCGCCCCCCTTTCACCCTAATAGTACGGAAAACGGCGGCGAGGTATCGCCGCCGTTTCCAGCATTTACGCCTTGCCTGCCGCCCTCCCGGGCGGCTAAAATGGGTCTGAGGTGATTTCATGCGAATTCTCCGCCGCATGCTGAACATGTGCGACCTCGCCTATGAGGTCACAGCCCGCTCGCTTATCCTCTGCTGCGTCATGCTCTTCTGCGCGTTCATGCTGCTCGTTGACGCCGGCGGCTACACGGCCGCAACCTATTCTACATACCGGCTCGCGCAGGAGCTGGCCGCCGCCCCTCAGTGGATACTGCTGCTCTCCGTGCTCGGCGCCGCAGTCATAGAGGACCGCTGCGGCTCCTGAACGAGCTCTCTCAGCTCTTCGGCCGTATACAGGGCGTTGAGTACGTCCAGCATCGCGTTCGCGCTCAGGCGCTCCGGGAGCGCGAGGCGGCGCAGCAGCGCCCTCCGCCGCTCCGCGCTGCCCTCGCCCCCGGCGAGGCCGAGCGCGTACAAATCCGCCTTGCTTATGCCCGCGCGCCGGACGCCGGGGGACTCCTCCCCGCCCATTGTGGCCCCGGCGCGGCGCAGGGCGTCTATCAGCACGGCTCGCTCCATGCCCTCGACGCCGAGCTTCCCCTCCTTTGATGCACGGCGCTTGCGCCGCTCGCGGCCGGGTATGTCCGGGATATAGGCGTGCTTGACGAGCGCAGGGGCTATAGCGCCCTTCAGCTTTGAGCGTATCATGAAGCCCGCCGCGTCGCTGTCCGTCAGCACCACGAGCCCGCGAGAGGCGGCGAGGCGGCGAAGCAGCGCCATTTTCTCCGCATCGTTGTTTATGCCGAAGCCGTTCGTCTCCACAATAACGGCGTCAAACACCTGCAAAAGCGTATTTTTGTCATAGCGGCCCTCTACCACTATGACCTCGCGCACCGGAATCAGCCCACTCATGGCGTCGAGAGCCTTATCAGCAGCTCGCTGAGCAGCTCCCTGTCGCCGTAGGGGCTGCTTTTCATCTTATAGTCCGTCTCGGCGCAGAGCTCCACCGCCCGGGCCAGGTATTCCCGCGGCAGCCGCCGCGCGGTGTTCATCAGGCTGTCGCCTATCGAGCGGAAGCGGATGCTGTAGAGCTTTTCAACGAATTCGCGGCCGAGGCCGCCGTCTATCGCCACCCTCGCAGCGTACAGCCGGCGCATGTTCCCCCCGATGGCCGCGAGGGCGGCTATCGGCTCCATGTCCGAGGCCAGCAGCTCGCTGAGGAGCCTCGCCGCGCCGTCAAAATCCCGAGCGGCGAGGCAGTCGGCTATCTTGAAGGCCTGCGCCTCAGGTATCGGGCTCGCAAGGCGGCGCACGTCCTCCGCCGTCACGGTGTCACCCGCGGTGCCGGCGGCTATCTTGCCTATCTCCGGGATCAGCCCGCCCATCAGCTCGCCGCTGGTCATCACAAGCTCCGTGCAGGCGTCCGGCGATATTCGCTTGCCGAGGGCGGAAAAGCGCTTCTGTATCCACTGGACGAGCTGGCCCTGCCCCTGCGGGGAGAATTTCGCCGCCTTCGCCGCCTTCACGACCGCCTTTACGGTCTTCAGCCGCATGTCCGGCTCATATCCCGCGTCGAGCACAATGGCCACAGTGCAGTAATCGGGGATGTCCTCCGCGATTTTCACAAGCTCCTCGCCCTCGGAGTCGCGGCAGCGGTTCAAGTCGAAGCCGCGCAGCTCCACGAGCGTGCGCTCGGTCGTGAACGGCAGGGCGTTCACCGCCTCCTCCACGGCCCTCATGCCGGGCTGGGCGGCATCGAAGCGGTGATAGGCGAAGCCGTCGTCCCCGTCCGGCAGGCAGGCCTCCCTCAGCTCGCGCAGGAAATCCTCGCGCAGGTAGTCCTCCTCCCCGAAGAGGAGGTACAGCCGCGCCGGCCCCTCCGCCCTCAGCTCGCGCCTGAGCGCGAAGTAGTCCAGCCAGCGCTCCTGCTTTTCACTTTTCGCCTTTTTAGCCATCGATATCCGTCCTCACAGTTATGCTGCCGTCAATATCCGTCCTGTATATCTCCGCCCCGGCGAGGTTCAGCCGCGCGAGCGCCTCGTCCGTCGGGTGGCCGTAGGTGTTGTACCCCACGGATATCACCGCCGTCTCCGGCGCGGCCGCGCCGGTCAGCTCGAAGCTCGTCGAGTATTTTGAGCCGTGGTGGCCCACGGCGAGTATGTCCACGTCCGGGATTTTGCCCTCTTCCACCAGCTCGCGCTCCGCCGCCATACCGAGGTCGCCCATTATCAGCGTGTCCACTCCCCCGGCCGAGGCGAGCACCGCAATGCCGCGCTCGTTCTCGTCCCCGGCCTCCGCCGGGGCGAAGAGCGTGAGCGAAATACCGCCGTACTCCGCCGAAACGTCCCCGGAGCCCACGTAGCGCACCTCGGTGCCGTGCCGCTCCGCGGCCGCGAGGATCTCGGGCAGCTCGCCGTCCGAGTCCATTGCGGCTTCCGCTATATAAAGCTCGCCCACGTCCAGCCGCGCGAGCAGCCGGGTAACCCCGTCCGCGTGGTCGGAGTGGAGGTGCGTCAGCACAACGGCGTCTATCTCCCTCCGCCCGCGGCTGAGCAGGAATTCGCAGGCCGTGTCCCCGGCGTTTTCCAGCGTGCCCGCACCCCCGCAGTCTATCACCACCGAGTGCCCGGCGTCAAGCGCCACGGTGCAGGCCCCCTGCCCCACGTCGAGGAAGGTTATGCTCCGCTCGCGGCTCCCGGCCGAGGACGCCCCAACCGCCACGGCGGCAAGGGCTATGGCGCAGGAGATGGCCGGCGCGAGCGGCCGGAGCTTCCCTCCGCGGCCCCTCAGCGCGTAGGCAAGGGCGAACACGCCGTAACAGAAACAGAGCCACCAGCTCACGAGGGAGTCCGCCGTGTACACCGCCGCGAACGGCAGCGAGGCCATAGTCTCCGCGCAGAAACCGATATACCTCGCACCCCAGGCGCAGACATGGGCCGCCGCCGCGCCTAACGGTTCGAATATGAACCCAACTATCACGGCAGAGAGGCCGAGTATGAAGCACGCGGACACCGCCCAGAGCGTGAGCAGGTTGGTCAGCGGCGCCACGAGCGAGACATAGCCGAACGTCAGCGCAACGATCGGCGCGGTGAACACCGTGGAGCCCGCCGTGCCCGCGAGCGTGGCGATAACGAAGGAGCGGATGCGCCCGCGCCTGCCCTCCGGCTTTTTCCAGCGCGAATCAATAAAGCCGTACACCGCCGGGGTAACAGTAATTATGCCCGCCATCGCGGCGAAGGAGAGCTGCAGCCCCGCCGAGGCTATGGAGAGCGGGTTTATTATCAGCAGGAGCAGCAGCGCCGCGCCGAGGCTCGTCAGCCCGTCCGCCTCCCGCCGGGCGAGCGGCGCGGCCATGACGAGCAGCAGCATTACGCAGGCCCGCACGATGCTCGGCGTGGCCCCGGCCATGAAGGTGAAGAGTATCGCTGCGGGGATGCCGAGCTTCGACGCCCTGCGCCTCCCCGCGATCGCCGCTATGAAGGCGTAGAGGTAGCTCAGGTGCATCCCCGAAACCGCCACGACGTGCCTTATGCCCGACTCGTCCAGCGCGTGCTCCAGCTCATAGTCGTCGTCCAGGCCGGAGCTGTCGCCTGTCAGCAGCGCGCGCATGAAAGCGGCGGTGTCCTCCGGGAAGAGCTCCTCCGCTTTGTCCCCGACGGCGGAGGCGAGATTAGCGGGGAAGCTGAAAAAGCTCAGCGCGTCCCGCTCCGGCTCCCCAGTGGGGGCAGTGAGGTTCGCGCGCAGCAGTATGCCGCGCGAGGAGTAGATGTCCGTCTCCGCGCCGTAGCGCTCTGTGGCGGAGGAGAGCCGCGCCGTCATGCGCACCAGGTCCCCCGCGCGCAGCCCGCCCATATAGCCGTTGTAGTCGTACACCGCCGTGCGGACGGAGGGGTATCCCTCCTCCGCCAGGCGCACATACGTCATGGCGAAGCCCTCGTCCCTCTCCGGCGTCTCCAGCACCCGGGCGGTGAAGCTCAGCTCCTTCCCGGCGAGGGCGTCCGCCGGCTCCACGGCGAGGCGGGTGTAGCCGTAGTAATATGCGGAGCCGATCGCGGCGGAGATTAGCAGAATGAGCGCCCTTGTGCGCGCGTCCCCCTTCAAAAGCAGCGCGGGCAGGGCGAGGGCGAGCAGTATCATGGCGCACCACGGCAGGAATTCAAGCGGCAGCGCATAGTGCGCCGCGAGCGCTGCGGCGGCAAAGCCGCAGGCGGCGGTAAAGAGCAGCCTCACGGCCATGCCCCCTCTCTCAGGCCGAATTTCAAAAGGGGAAGGACCGTATGGGCCCTTCCCCGGACTGTTTTACCCTCTCTTCCCTCAGCAGACCTTGACTATCCAGCCGTGGGTGTCGGGTATGCGGCCCCACTGGATGCCGGTGAGCTCGTCATAGAGCTTCTGCGTCACGGGGCCGATTTCGTTGTTGTTGATCACGTGGTCGACGCCCTGATAGCTCAGCACGCCCATGGGTGAGACGACCGCCGCCGTGCCGCAGCCCCAGGCCTCCTCGAGCGCGCCGCTCTCGGCCGCGCCTATGAGCTCTTCAACGGAGATGTTGCGCTCCTCGACCTCGTAGCCCCATTCCCTGAGGATGTCGAGGCAGCTCTTGCGCGTTACGCCGGGGAGCACGGTGCCGCCGGAGATGTCGGGCGTGATTATCTTGCCGTTTATCTTGAACATGACGTTCATCGCGCCGACCTCTTCGATGTACTTCATATGCACGCCGTCGAGCCAGAGCACCTGGGCGAAGCCCTTCTTCTCGGCCTCCTCGCCGGCCCTGATGCTGGCCGCGTAGTTGCCGCCGCATTTGGCAAAGCCCGTGCCGCCGCGCACCGCGCGGACGTCGCGGCTCTCAATCATTATCTTCACCGGGTTTATTCCGGCGGCATAGTAGCTGCCGGAGGGGGAGCAGATTATGCTGAACAGGTAGTGCTGGCCCGCGTGCACGCCCAGCTGCGCGTCCGTCGCAATGATGAATGGGCGCAGATAAAGGCTCGTGCCCTCCTCGGACGGGACCCAGCTCTCCTCCACGGCAACGATGGTCTTGAGCGCCTCAAGGAAGAAGTCCTCCGGCAGCTTCGGTATGCACATGCGCTCGGCGGAGTTGTTCATGCGCTTTATGTTCTCCATCGGGCGGAAGAGCTGCACGGTGCCGTCAGCCGTGCGGTAGGCCTTCAGGCCCTCGAAGATCTCCTGGGCGTAGTGCAGGACGTTGGCGCAGGGCATGAGCTCGATGGGACCGTAGGGGACTATGCGCGGATCGTGCCAGCCCTGTCCTTCATCGTAGTTCATCATAAACATGTGGTCGGAAAAAACCTTGCCGAAACCCAGTTTATCAGAGGGCGTTTTCTCCTTCGGCGATGTCGTCCGAGTGATTTTTATTTCCTCCATGGTTCCAGTCCTTTCATATTTATTTGCCCGCGTTCCGTCACGACGCACAGGCTCTCTCATTAATATGTTATCATATTTTGACGCTAATGCAATAGCAAAATGCTTGTCTGGCGGCGGTTATTGAGCTATAATTTACGAAAAAGAAACTGGAGGACACCCAATTGGAGAAGCGAGTCGCCATAGTTCCATGCCCCGATTATGCGCCGGAGAATATAAAGCGCGCACTGAATTCGGCTATTGAGGCCTCCGGCGGCCTCGGCTGGGTACGGCCCGGGATGCGCGTAGCGGTAAAAACCAACCTCGTCTCCCGCATGAAGCCGGAGAGCGCCGCGGTGACGCACCCGGCGCTCGTGGCCGAGCTGTGCAGGACGCTCACCGCGCTCGGCGCGGAGGTGGTGGTGGGCGACAGCCCCGGCGGGCCGTATAACTCCGCCTGGGTGAACGGCGTGTATTCCGGCACCGGCATCCGCGCGGTGGAGGAAGCGGGCGCAAAGCTGAACGAGGACTTTTCCACGCGGGAGGTGGACTTCCCCGCCGGGCGCGTGGCAAAGCACTTCCCGCTGACGGCCTGGCTCCTCGAGGCAGACGCCGTAATAGACTTCGCCAAGCTCAAAACCCACGCAATGGCCGGCATGACCTGCGCCGTTAAGAACTTCTTCGGCGCCATACCCGGGACGCGCAAGCCCGAATTCCACTACGCCTATCCCCGCACGGCGGATTTCTGCGGGATGCTGGTCGATCTGTGCGAATACATCTCCCCCCGGCTGACGATAGTGGACGCCGTGGAGTGCATGGAGGGCAACGGCCCCACCCAGGGCACGCCGAGGCACATGGGCGCCCTGATAGCCTCGCCCTCGCCGTACGCGGCGGACCTGCTCTGCTCGCACCTGATAGGCTTCGAAGCGCGCGACGTGGCCACGGTCGCTGCGGCGATCGACCGCTCGCTCTGCCCACCGGGCTGGGAGGAGCTGGACATATCCGGCGACATCGCCCCCTTCCTCGCGCCGGACTTTGAAAAAATGCCCACCGAGGGCGAAATAACCTTCGAGAACAAGCCGAAGCTCTTCCGCTTCGTGCTCGAGCGCGGCTTCGCCGCCCGGCCGCACGTCGACCGCGGCAAGTGCGTGGGCTGCGGCAGGTGCCGCGAGGTCTGTCCCGCCGGCGCGGCGCAGGTCAAAAACAAAAAGGCCGCGATAAACCGCTCAAAGTGCATCCGCTGCTTCTGCTGCCAGGAGTTCTGCCCGAAGGGTGCGATAACCTCCCGCCGCCCCGCGCTGGCCAGGATAGCGGCAAAGCTGTAAAAAAAGCCCCGCCCGGCTCCCGTTTCAGGGAGCCGGGCGGGCTTTTGCTTTTTTGTTTCAACGCCGTCCGGCCATTTTGCCCCCGGCGGGCACAAGGCGCTTCACGCCCTCAACTTTTACGCAGTTTTCAAGCTCTCTTATCGCATCCCGCGCTATCCAGGCCTGCGCCGCGTCCCCGGAGCTCAGCATCTCCCGCGCGCAGCCAAGCGCTGCACTGCGCTGCTCAAGCCCGGATTTGCCGATCTCCCGCAGCGCCCAGGAGGCCGCCTTTTTCACATGCGCGCGGCCGTCGCGCGAATTTTCGCGTATCAGCCACAGGTATTCGCCCGTCTTTTCCGCGGGCAGCGGCCCGAACCGCACGCCCGCCGCGGCGATGAGCGTGAACGCGGCGCGCTTTTTGTACGTTTCAGCTGCCGAAACCCATCCGTTTATAAAGCTCTCGTAGTCCGCGCGCCGTATTATCAGCTCCTTGCAGAGGTGGTCGCACAAATCCCAGGAGACGACATCGCCCATAAGGCGCTCCACGTCGGCGCGCGCCAGGCCCTCGGGCTCGAAAACCAGCGCGGCCGTCAGCCGCGCCTCGTGATACCCGGTGTCCCAGAGCTCAAAGGCGAGGGCGTTCGATTTCCCGGCCGCCCTTGCGATCCGGCGCAGCTCCGCCGTCGGGACGCCGAGGCTGCTCTCCTCCGGTATACCCAGCTTCACCGCGGCGGCGCGGTGCTTTTCGGACGCCGCCGCCCTCAGGTGCCTTAGTACCTCTTCGCAGTCCATCCGTCCGCTCCTCCCCGTTTCAGGCACGCTCGGCCAGATAGAGCCCCACGCGCTCCTGCATCCTGCGCGCGGCCTCCTGCGCAGTGATCGCGCCGCCGAAATATGCCTGCGCCTCCTCGAGCATGATTTGGGACACGGCTTCCGGCCTTCCGCCGAAGTGCAGCCCGGAATTGAGCAGGGTGTCAAACTTCTCCGCCCCGGCGTCCGTCAGCGGCCCTTTCGCGTTTTTGCCCTCTGCCGCCTCGTCCAGACGCCTGTCGAGCTCGCTCTGCAGCACTGGGAAGCACTCGCATAGCCTCTGCGCCTCCTCCCCGAGCGCAAAGTTCAGGAACTCAAGCGCGCCTTCCGTATTGCCGGAGGCGTTCACGCGCAGCAGTGCCTGCGACCCTGTAAGCCAGCCCTTTGCGCTGTCCTCCCCGTCCGCCGGGAAGCCCATGAACGCGTAATCGTCCCCGTAATTGCGCTCCTGGACGCAGAGCATGTCCACGCCCTGCAGCGTCAGGCTCATCAGCAGCTGTCCGTCCGTTTCGGGCAGTTCGGAGCCGGCCGCGCGCTGGTCCATGCAGAGCTCAAGCAGCCCGATGAACCCGGGGTCTTCAAAATTGCAGGTGCCGGCCTCCAGATCCAGGTATTCCCCCGCCGCGGCCTCCATTACCCGGATAAAAAGCTGCTCGCGGTCCATCCAGCTTCCGAACACGGTGCAGCCCTCTCCCAGCGCGGCGGCGCACTCCTCCGCCTCTTCCATCGTCAGGCTCTCCCGCCCGCCGGTCTGGCTTGGGTGGACGAGGAAGGTGCCGATCTCGAACTCATATGGCAGGCCGTAGAGCTCCGGCCGCTCCCTCAGCGCGCTCTCCACCGCCGGGACGAGCCGGGGCGAGAGCTCGTCCAGCAGCGGCGTCAGCTCTAAAAACGCGCCGGAGTCCTCCGCCTCCCCGAGCTCCGGTGGAGCGGCGGCGATTATGTCCGGGGCGGTGCCCGCCGTGAGCTGCGTGTAGAGCAGCTCCGGCGTGGCCGTCGTGCCGTAGGCGTACTCCGTCACCTCGACATAGTAATCCTCGCTCCGCGCATTGAACGCGCCCGCAAGCGCCCTTGCCGTCTGCACCGGGGTCGTGACCCCGAGCGTTATTATCTCCCTCCCGTCGCTTGTGAGCGGCACGGCGTCCTCCCCGGCCGCCCCGCAAGCCGAAAGGGGGAGCACAAGCGCGCTGAGCAGCGCCGCGGCCATCAGCCTCCGGGCGCCTCTCACGTACATGCCCCCTTTGCTCTCACTTTTCGTCCTTCAGGTACTTATCCATCCACTCTGTGATCTCCTTGAGCCTGCGCACGCGGTTCTGCGGTCTGCCGGAGCGGGAGAGCTCGTGGTTTTCCCCCTTGAAAATGCACATCCTGGCCGGGACGCCGTGCACCTTCAGCGCGTAGTACATCTGCATCCCCTCCGGCAGCGGGCAGCGGTAGTCCTCCTCGGAGTGGATGAACAGAGTGGGCGTTTTCACGCGGTCCGCGTACTTGAGCGGGGACTGGCCCCACACCTTTTCAAGGTTTTCCCACGGCGTCGCGCCGGTCTGGTCCTTGGCGAAGCGGTGGCCGATGTCCGAGGTGTTCCCGAAGCTTATCCAGTTGGATATGCTGCGCTGGCTGGCGGCGCATTTGAAGCGGTCCGTGTGGCCGATTATCCAGTTGGTCATAAAGCCGCCGTAGCTCCCGCCGGTGACCCCGAGCCGTTCTGCGTCGATGAATGGGCAGCGCTCGAGCGCCGTGTCCACAAAGGCCATGATGTCGCGGAAGTCCTGCCCGCCGTAGTCCCCGCGGATGTCGGCGAACTCGTCCCCGCCGCCGTCGCCGCCGGTCGGGTTGCAGAACAGCACCGCGTACCCGCGCGAGGCCCAGAGCTGCATCTCGTGGAAGTAGCAGCCGCCGTATACGGTTTTGGGTCCGCCGTGGATGTCGAGTATGGCGGGGTATTTCTTCCCGGGCTCGAACTGCGCGGGCTTTATCACCCAGCCCTCGATCTCGCGGCCCTTTTCGTTCACAAAATTGCACTTCTCCGGCGCGGAGTACTCATACTCCTCAAAGAGCGCCGTGTTGAAGTCCGTAAGGCGAGTCTCCTCCCCGTCCGGGCCGATGTAACAGAGTTCGCAGCCGCCCGCGCCGCGCAGGATCACGGCGGCGAAGCCGTCCTTATAAAAAGCGGCGTCCGTGATGTTCGCCCCCGGCCGGGTCACGGGGCTGACCGTCCCGTCCCGCTCGTCCACGCGGATGATGTATGAGCCGCCGCCGAGGGTGTCGAGGAAATATAGGGCGCCGCCGCGCTCCGGGCAGACGCCGTCGTCAAAGCCGCGGCCGGCCTTCACGTCGCTGCCCACGCTGTTGTTGAAGCAGTGCTCCCCGCCGGAATACACGCAGCGCCAGGAGCCGTTTTCATAGAGGAAGAGGCGCGGGTTTTCGTTCACGCCGTATTTCTCGTGCATGTTCACGAGCGCGGCCGTCCTGCCGCCCGGCAGCGGCCACGCGCCGTAGTGCGAAGCGCCCCCGGCGACGGTAAGCTCAGAGGCCTCCAGCGTCGCCGTGTCCAGCACGAAGAGGCGGTCGCAGTCCGGGGCGAAGCCGGTGTAGCTTTTCTCCACAACGCAGGCCCTGCCGCCGTCAACGCCGCCTATATAGGCGTCGGTATACTCATCGGTGAGGGCTTTCACGCCGCCGTTATCGTATATGTACAGCCTGCTGCGCAGCTTGTTCACATATCCGCGGCCGTTGAACCAGTACGGCACCTCGTCTATCACCTGGCACTCGGCGACGGATTTTTTCAGCGCCTCCGCGGCATTTTCGGCGTTCCCGCCGGCTTTTTCAAGCTCGCGGGCGTAGTCGTGCGAGTACTGGGCCGTGAAAAGATACCTGCCGCCGCCGAGCGGGCGGATATCCGTGACGGAGGCGTCTATCCTGAATAGCTCCGCGGCCTCGCCTCCGTCGTAGGGCAGACGGTAAAAAACCGTAAGGGGGACGCCCTTTTCGGCCTTTTCCCTGTCCTTTTTCCCGCGGAGGGCCGGGAAAACAACGCCCTCGTCCGTGAGGAAAAAGCTGTTCACGTCCCCGGAGGAGGTGAGGCGGCGCGTTTTTCCGTCCCTGTATACGCAGAGGTCCGTCTTGTAGCAGTTCTCCTCCATGTCCGCGCGGCGGAGCAGGAAGTAGATCTCCTCCCCCCTTACGGCCGGCGAATACGGCATCAGGAAGCGGGAAAAGTGCTCATAATCCACCTTTTTCAAGTCTTTTTCTCTCCTTTATCAAGCAGTTTGACCGCCAGCAGCCCGAAGGGAAAGCCTATCGAGGCCCCGGCGAGGTTGAGTATCAGGTCGTCCACGTCCGCGCTGCCCCGAAGCAGCAGCGCCTGCGAGGCCTCTATCAGCGCTATCGCCAGCGCGCAGAGCAGGAAAAAGCGCCAGAAGGAGCGCATTTTCCGAAAAAGCAGGGGCAGAAACACTCCCAAGGGCACAAAGAGCGCCACATTCCCGGCCAGATTTATGAAAGCGTGGGCCGCGAAATATCCCTCCCGCGTGCGCAGGACATAGAGAAACCGGCCTATTGTGTCGAAGGGCGTGAGGTTCACGAACCCGCGCACCAGCTCCCAGTATCCGCCCTCGCTCAGCGCAAGTTCGAACAGCGCGTCGTTGCGCAGGCGGAAAAAAAGCAGATACAGCATGGCGGCCGCATAGATGGCGAACAGCAGCCCCGCGGCAGCTTTGACGCCGCGGCTCATGGCCTCAGCTCCCTCTCCGGCCAGGGCGAGAGGGCGCTGCCCTTCACGAGGAAGGCCCGCTCCGCGAGCCTGGCCAGCGGCGTGTCCGACGTGGAGTCGGAGTAAAACTCAGCTATCTCCACCTCCGGGTACTCGGCGCGGAGGCGGAGCACCTTTTCCTCACCATAGCAGTTTTCGCCGAGGGTCCAGCCGGTGTGCCTGTCAACGCGGGAGGCGATGAGCCGAAAGCCCAGCTTCTCCGCCGCCGGGCGGAGCAGGAACTCCGGAGACGCGGATATTACGAGGTCGTCTGATCGCCGCTGAGCGAGGTACCAGGCGTTTATGTTCTTCAGGTTCTCCGCCCAGAAGGCCTCCACCTCCGCGTCCACGTCCTCCAAATTGGCGAGGAAGGAGTAGAACACCTCCTTGGCCCGGGTCTTGGTGGTCAGGCCGAGGGGCATCAGCGCGGCGTACGGCACGGCGCGCAGCCCAGTGAGCATGGCCCGCGGGTGCCGCCGCAGGCAGAAGAGGGAAAAGGCCTCCGTGCTGTCGTATGGCAATATGGTCTTGTCGAAATCGTAAACGTTTATTATTTCCATTCTCAGGCTCCAAAGATGCGGTAATATGTTACGGCGAAGGCCTCGCGTATGAAATAGTTCAGCATGAGCGTGGGCATGCTCGTGCGCGCGGCCACGCCGTAGGCCTCCACGCCCTGGTCAGCCGCCATCATCCGCGCGCGGTGGAGGTGGTACTCGCTGGTGACTATGGCGCAGTTCCCGTCCGGCTCCGAGCCGCGCTCTCGTATTATCTCGAAGGAGTTGGCGAGGTTTTCGTATGTCGACGTGGCCTCCGGCTCGAGGATTATCCGCTCCGGCGCTATGCCCCGCGCCTCGAGCCATATCCCCATGGCCTCCGCCTCGGTCATGTTCTCGCCCGGGCCCTGCCCGCCGGAGACTATGGCCGTGCACTCCGGGTGGGACTCCAGCCAGTCCAGCGCCGCCGTCAGCCGGTTTGTGAGCGAGAGGCTGGGCACGTCCCCGTTCAGCCCCGCGCCGAGGACGATTATGTACTCCGTGTCCTCCGGCGCGTCCGTCCGGGCGTCCGCGATTATGGGCGATTCGATAACGCCGAACGCCACGGCGCCTATCACGAGCACAGCCGCGGCGACGGCGCGCCAGGCGCGGCTTTTCACATAGTGGAAATATACTATAACAAGGGCGATCCCAAGCAGCAGCGCCGCGAAAAAGCGGTGCCCCGTCATGGCGAAGGCGAACACCGCCGCCGCGGCGCAGAGCACGGCGGCGGCTATTATGGCGAGCCTATTCTTCTTCACTGAGCGCCTCCCATTCTTCATAGAGCGCGTCGAGCTGCCCGCTCAGCTCCGAGCGCTCCTCTCCTATCGCCATCAGCCGCTGGTAGTCGGCGGCGTTGGCCTCGGCCTCGGCGTCGAGCTCCTTTATGCGCTCTTCAAGCTTTCCTATCTCGCGCTCGGCGCGGCGGAGCTGCTTTTCGCGCTCCGGCGTGCCCTTTTTGCGCGGGGGCTTCTTCTCCTGCTTCGGCGCGGCGGCCTTCGCCGCCTGCTTTATGGCCTCACGGCGCTCGCGGTAGGCCCGGTAGTCGGCAAAGCTGCCGCGGAAGTCGGTTATCTCCCCGTCCTCAAAGGCCCAGATGCGCGTGGCGAACTTCTCGATGAAATACCTGTCGTGCGACACGAATATCAGCGCCTCGCCGTAGCCGGAGAGCGCGTCCTCTATCCACTCGCGCGAGGCTATGTCAAGGTGGTTCGTCGGCTCGTCGAGTATCAGCAGATTCACGTCCGAGCGCATGAGCATGCACAGCCGCAGCCGGCTCTGCTCCCCGCCGGAGAGCGTGCCGACCTCCTTGAGCGCGTCCTCGCCCGGGAAGCCGAAGGCACCAAGGCTGTCGCGCGCCTCCTGCGGGGTGCAGCGGCAGTCGTATATCAGCGTGTCCAGCGCCGTGCGGGATGGGTCGCTGAATCTGACGATCTGCGGCAGGTACGCCATGCGGACGCTCGGCCCGCGGCGAACCCAGCCGGCGTCCGGCTCCTCCTCGCCGACGATAAGCTTCACGAGCGTGCTCTTGCCGGTGCCGTTGTCGCCTATTATTGCGACTCGCTCGCCGCCCTCGACGATGGCGCTGAGGCCGGAAAAGAGCGCGCGGCCCTCAAAGCCCTTGGTGAGCCCGTCCATTGCGACGACCTCGTCGCCGGAGAAGTTCCGCTCCTTGAATGAGGCTTGCAGCTTCCGCGCCTCGTGCGGGCGCTCGGTCTGGCTCAGGCGCTCTATGCGCTTTTCCATGGAAAACGCCCGCTTGTGCAGCTTGTCGTTGCCCATGAAGGCCCAAAGGTGCAGCCGCGCGGCGGCCTTTTCAAGCTGCTCGATCTTGGCCTGGTCTTTCTCGTATTTTTTAAGCTGCTCCTCGAACCGGCGCTGCCGCTCCACGACATAGAAGCTGTAGTTCCCGGAATAGAACTCCGCGCGGCCGTTCACAATCTCTATGCAGCGCTGGGCGACGGTGTCGAGGAAATAGCGGTCGTGGCTTATGGCGAGCACGGTGCCGCGGAAGTGCAGGATGTAGTCCTCCAGCCACTCCGTGGCGCGCAGGTCGAGGTGGTTCGTCGGCTCGTCGAGCAACAGGATGTCCGTGTCCTCCAAAATCAGCCGGGCGAGGTTCACGCGCGTTTTTTCCCCGCCGGAGAGCAGCTCGAACTCACGCTCGCGCATCTCCTTCGGGATGTCCAGGCCGTTCGCCACGCGGTTGCGCTCGCGGTCCATGTCGTAGCCGCCGAGGCGGCGAAAATCGTCGCTCAGGCGGTCGTACTCGGCGAGCAGGGCGCTGGAGCTGTCGTTTTCCAGCTGCCGCTCTATCTCGGCGATGCGCTCCGCCATCGCGCGCAGGCCGCTGTGCGCCTCGCGCAGCACGTCCTCGGTGGTCCAGCCGGCCGGGTAGTGCGGTATCTGCGATATCAGCCCTATCCTCCGGCCGCGGTGGACGGTGATCTCGCCGCTGTCCTCGCGCAGCTCGCCGGAGAGGAGGCGGAAGAGCGTGGTTTTCCCGCAGCCGTTGGCCCCGAGGATGCCGACGCGCTCGCCGGCGGTTATGTCAAAGCTCAGCCCGTCGAGCACCGGATGGCCGACCTCGAAGGACTTTTTCAAATCTTTTACGGATATATCTATCATGTTTATCCCTGTTTCCTGTGTTTTTTGCCCTGCTTTTCCATGGCGGCCTCATAGGCGTCCTGCCGCTCGAGCCGGACGCGCCGCTGCTCGAGCAGGCGGTTGATATAGCCGCCGATAAGCAGGAAATAAAAGCAGTAGAAGAGCCACATCATCGCGACCATTATCGTGCCGATGTAGCCGTAGGCGCCGAATCGGTTCGAGAGCGAGACGTAAAACGAGAAGATGTATGAAAACAGCATCCACGAGACCGCGGAAAAGAGCGAGCCCGGGAGCTGCTCGGCATAGCGCAGCTTTTTCGCCGGCATCCACTTGTAGAGTACGGAGAAGACGACCGTCAGCAGCGCAAGGATGACGATGAAGCGCAGGTTTATGACCCTGAATACTACCTGCAGGAAGCGGTTGTCGGGCATGTAGCTCACGATGAGGTCCTGCACCTGCTCGCCGTAGACGAGCACTACGAGCGAGAGCAGCAGCATGACTACGAAAATCACCATATAGACGCATGCGCGGAAGCTGAAGACGAAATAGTCCTCCTTCCGCCTCGCGTCGTACACCGAGTCCATGCCGCGCATCAGCGCCTTCATCGAGGCCGAGGCCGACCAGACGGTGAGCAGTACGGACACCGTCAGCGCCACCTCGCCGCCGCTGTATATGCCCTGGACTATGCTCTCTACCAGCTGGTACAGGGCGTCCGGCACATACTCGGAGATCGCATCGAGCACCAGCTCCTCGCTGAGCGGCGTGAACTGCAGCAGAGAGATGACGAGCATTATAAGCGGCACAAGGGACATGAATATATAATACGCGCAGGCGGCGGCATAGGTGGTCAGCCGCCGCTCGGCGAGGCCGGAGCCGAATTTGTCCGCGCATTTGTAAAGCATTTTGAGTTTGCGCTCCATTTTCCTCGCCCCCTCAGGGGCCCATTCTCTCACATCTGCGGCAAAATATCAAGACGAAACGCCTGCTCAAAGCTCCGCGCGTGTCTAAAATGAAAGTGCCGGGCGCCGGCCGGCGATCCAGCCACGCTGGCTTTGGTGGGGAAAAGGCTGCGGCCTCCTCATAAAAGAGCAAAGCGCCGGCTTGCATCCGGCGCTTTGGCATGTGTATAATAATAGAGGTCAGGCGATCTTGGCCCCGGCCGAGCGGATGTCCGCAACCGTGGCGGAGCGGGTGTGCTCTATGTGCTTCCAGCCCACGCGGCGGGCAAAGAGCGAGGCAAAGGCGATCGGCACGTAAGTGAGCATGAAGAGCGGGAAGGTGAAGTTGTAGAGCACCTTTTTCCACGCAGGCGCGTAGATGCGCTTCCACTCGGTTATTGTCGTGACTGTCCCGATGACGAGCACCGCTATGCAGGAGCTGAACAGCAAACTTCCCAGCGAGAGCAGCACAGTATCGAGCCCGCTGCCGGCCAGTATGCTGAGCGTGGTTGCGGCGCAGTTGGCCACGAGTCCCACGAGGGAGAGCACCGCCGCGGGCATTATGGCCATGCTCATGTCGTAGCACGCGAAGGAGCCGTGCGTCACGCCGCTGACGAGCTTCCCGCCGTATTTCCTGAACACCTGCAGGTAGCCGCGCGACCAGCGGAGGCGCTGGTGCCAGCTCTGGCGGAACTTGGTGGGCTGCTCGTCATAGAGCACCGCCTTTTCGCAGTAGCCTATCTTCCAGCCGCGGGTCACGCACTCGATGGTGAACTCTATGTCCTCGGTGAGCAGGAAGAAGTGCCAGCCGCCGCACTCGTCTATCGCCCGGCGGGAGAAGAGGAAGCCTGTCCCGGAGACGGCCGCGCTGGTGCCCAGCAGCGCGCGGCAGCGGTTCAGATACTGCGACTCACGCAAAAACCAGAGCGCGTAGCCGGCGGATATCCAGTTGTCGCCGTAGTTTTTCGAGTTGCGGTAGCTCGTGACGACCTCGTACCCGTCGGAGAAGGTGCGGTTCATCTCCGCTATATAACTGTCCTCGAGCACGTTGTCCGCGTCAAAGACGAAGTAGCCGTCGAAGGGCTTGCCGGGATAGCGCTCGTCTATACGCTCCATCAGATAGGCAAGCGCGTAGCCCTTGCCTATCTGCGTGGTGTCGAACCTTTCGAACACCACGGCCCCGTGCTCGCGCGACACGCGCGCGGTCTCGTCCGTGCAGTTGTCCGCCACGACGAAAACCGTGACGCTCCCCCGGTCGTAGGTCTGCCGGGCGATGCTGTCCAGCAGGTTGCCGATGACGGCCTGCTCGTTCCTCGCAGAGATGAGCACGGCATAGTTGTGCGCCTGCTCCTCCTTGTGCGGCTTCGCCTTCTTCAGGACCGGGACGAGGATGTACAGGAACTGATAGCTGTAGCAAAGTATGAATATCACCGAGATGACGTAGTTGATAACATTCAGTGCGTCCATCGTGATGCCTCCCTTTGTGTCTGGGCCCATAATACACGCCGAAACTTAAAATTACAGGGGTATTTTCTTTAAGCTTTAGTTAAGATGCAACTGTATTATTTTCCGTGATACTGTATCATGCCCGCATTAACCTGTCAAGTACAATATAGAAGAAAAAACAAATCTCTATCAACTTTACTATTTTGATAATTTTCAAAATCAGCTCTTGACAAAAATCAAAATATGATATATCCTTCTTTTCGATGAATATCAAAAGGAGCGATAGGCATGTCATCAAAACTATCAAAATACTCCGCGCTCCGCGGCGAGAGGGAATACTTCAAGCTGCTCGCGGCGAACGCGGTGAACCGTTTCGGCGACTCGGTGGACAGCATCGCCCTCTCGCTTTTGATGTACGAGGTCACGGGCTCCGCCTCCATGATGGCCCTGCTGCTGACGGTGAACTACCTGCCGACCATCATTTTGCAGCCGATAGCCGGCGCGGTAGTGGACCGGATGGACAAAAAGGCTGTCATGGTCTGGATGGATTTCGCGCGCGGCGCGGTGGTGGCGCTCATAGCGCTGCTGCTGTACCTCGACGCGCTGAGCACGGCTGCGCTCTTCGTCTGCGTGGCACTCATCTCCACGCTGGAGACGCTGAGGATACCCGCCGGGGCCTGCGCGATGCCCGCGCTGCTCGAAAAGGAGAAGTACACCGTAGGCGTGGCACTCAACGGCGGCCTCGGGCAGGTCTGCACGGTTATCGGCCTCGCCCTTGCCGGCCCCATCGTGGAGGGGCTCGGCATGGAGTGGGCGATAATGATAGATATGGCAACCTTTTTCTTCTCCGGCGCCGCCATCGCTGCGCTGAAAATGAAGCTGCCGCCGAGGGAGGACGCGGAAAAGGTGAGCGTCCGCGCCGTGGCGCACGATATGGCCGACGGGCTGAAGTACCTGCGCGGCAGCAGGCTGCTCTGGGCCATAACGATGCTCGGCATGGCGCTGAACTTCATCGCCTCGCCCGTCAACGCCTTCTACACACCCTTTGTCACCGACAGCCTCGGCGGCGGGGCCACGCTGCTGAGCGTCACACAGCTTGTGCAGGTGGGCGGCGTGGCGGTGGGTGCGCTCATGGTGCCGCGGCTTGAAAAAATCCGCATCAGGACCACGGCCACGGTCACCGGGCTCGTCTTCGCCCTGTCGGGCGTGGCGATGCCGGCGCTGCTGCTGTTTCCCGCGCTCGTGCAGCGCGCCGCGGGGCTGCTGGCCATCTCCCTCCTGGAGGGGCTGAGCCTCGGCGTGCTGAACACGCTCTACAGCTCGCAGTTCATGATACATACCGACAAGGAGTTCCTCGCGCGCACCACCGGCGTTACGAATTCGCTGCTGATGCTCATGTCGCCGGCCGGCACGCTGATGTGCTCCGCCGCCGCTGCGTTTATGTCCGTGCCGGAATGCCTGTTCTATTTGAGCCTCGCCTGCGCCGCGCTGTTTTATATTGTGACCCGCATGAGGGCATTTAAGGAGCTTTGATATGGCTGGAAAAGAATTTAAATTAATCAGGGAGCCGGACGCGCTCTATGAGGTGACGTACATCCTCGACGCCGCGCTCGGCCCCGGGGAGGGGCGCGAGCCCCACTCCTCCGGGATAGAGTTCGCGGCAGGGCACTATGAGCGGCGCTTCGGCCTGAGCCGCGCCGTTTGCGAAAAGTGGTTCACCCCGCTGCGCGAAATCGAGCGGCATGTAACAGACGGCCTCGCCCTGAGCGAGGAGGTGCTCCGGCGCGACTACCGCGCGCCCAACGAGGCGCTCTCCCCTCCCTCCGCGCTCGTGCGGCACGCGATGCGATACGATTTGAGCGTTGAAAAGCTCGCAGCGCTCATATATAACGAAGCAGCCTCCATCGCGCCAGGTGACGAGGGTAACCGGGACGAACTCTCGCTGGAAGAGTTTGTGCGATTGATGTCCGGCCTCGACGAGCACGAGGCGCCGTTATACCACCGCTGGAACATGCTCGATCTGTGCGTGAACTGGGAGCGGCGCTTCGCGGAGATAAGCTCCGTGCTCCGCCGGGGCGAGGAGCTGTACATGGAAAAGGTCTCGCTCGCCGAGCCGCTGATCGGCGAGTGGTACGGCCGCACAAAGGAGGCCCTCGATGACGGAGGGCTGGACGCGCTGTTCGACGGACCGCTGGATCTCACGCTCCCCGACGGGCTGTATATCGTCCGCCCCGGGCTGGAGTGCTTTGCATCAACGTCTATCATCCTCGACTCCCTGCTTACGGACCCGGGCGGCAAGGGCCCGTGGGAGCTCATCTCCGGCGTGCTCACGCAGTCGCTGGCACGCACCGGGGCCTTTTCCATGCTCCGGTTCCAGGATTCGCTGAAGGCGGTGGCCGACAAAAAGCGGCTCGACATCCTCGCCGCCCTCCGCGAGGGCCCGCGCAGCGCAGGGGAGCTCGCCTCTATAACCGGGCTCTCCGCCGCCACGGTGACGCACCACATGCAGATACTGTTCAACGCCGGGCTCGTGGGCCTTGAGCTGCGCGGCGCGAGGAGCATATATTCGCTCAACCGCGGCGGCGTGGAACTGCTTGAGAGCGATTTACGCGAATTCTTTGGGCAGTAGCCGCGCAAAGGCGCGGCGAGGGCCACACTGCGTGTGGAG
>DVGA01000054.1 GCA_018712985.1 Candidatus Scatomorpha intestinavium | reverse complement strand
CCGGCGCGGCCGGAGCTGCCGGCGCGGCCTCGGCGGGCTTGTAGTTTTTCACGTCCTCCTCCGTGATGCGGCCCTTCGGGCCGGTGCCGGGGACGAGGGAGATGTCTATATTCAGCTCTTTTGCGAGCTTCTTCGCTGCAGGGGAGGCGAGCACGCGCTCTCCGGGCGCCCTTGCGGGGGCGGCGGGCGCAGCGGCTGCGGCGGCCGGGGCCGGGGCGGCCGCTCCGGCGGCGGGGGCGGCTCCTATCAGGGCGGAGACGTCCTCTCCAGCCTCTCCTATCACGGCGACGGGGTCGAGGCACTTGGCCGTGCCGCCCTCGGCCACTGCTATTTTCAGCAGCGTGCCGGAGGCGGAGGCCTCGATGGTGTTCGTCAGTTTATCAGTTTCCACCTCGAAAAGGGGCTCGCCCTCCTTGACGGCGTCGCCCTCCTTTTTCAGCCATTTGCTGACCGTGCCCTCGGTCATGGTGAGGCCCAGCTTGGGCATTACTATTACTTTGGCCATTGAATTACCTCCTGTTTCCTGAAACACCCGGCGCGACGCCGGGAGGGTCTATTTGAGCCTGTACATGCCGAGCTCCGCCGCGCGCTGCAGCGCCTTCCGAGGCAGGACGCGGTAGGGCCCATCGCGCTCCACGGTGAGCGAGACCTCGGACCCGGGAGTGACGAGCACCTCCCGCTCGCCATCGAGGGCGATCATGCAGCGGCTTTCCGAGACGAAGCGGTACTCCTCGCCGAGGCGCAGCGTCCTGGCATCCGCGACGTGCACCGGGGTGAGCACCCCGGCGGCTATGGGTGCGAGCACGCCCTCGCCATGTTGCCCGAGCTCGACGGCGAACCCGGTGTCCTCCGTGTCCTCGACTATCCGGTAGGCTCCGGCGACGGCGGAAAAGCCGATGGTGGCGGGGTGGCAGCGAGTTACGACTATGCGCCGTATGCGCTCCGGGTCCCATATGGCCTTGGCCCCGGCGTAGAAGTCGTCCGACACCACGGCGTCGATGAGCGCTATATCCCTGACCTCGCCGTTCACGCGGACGGTGATGCGCTTGTCGTGTATGCAGCACTCATAGGGCTCGCTCATGAGCGACACGGCCGCGGCGGCCATGCCGGCGACGGTCCCCTCCATCATCGCGGGATAGACGTTGTTCGTGCCCGTGGAGATGGAGAGCATGGGCGTTTTCGTAATGCCCTTAGAGGCGGCGCGGGAGGTGCCGTCCCCGCCGAGGACGACTATACAGCCCACGCCCAGCTCCTCGAGCATCCGGGCGGAGCGGACCGTGTCCTCCATCGCGGCCTCGATCTCAAAGTCGAGCACGCCCAGCGAGAGCGACAGCACCCCGTCGCTCTCGAGGGAGTCCTTAACGGCGTAGCCTATCATGAAGGTCTCCGGCATGAAATACGCGCTGTCCACGCCCAGGCCCTGGGCGGCGAGGACGATGCGCTTGCATATGTTTACTTTTTCGTTGTTGTCGATCGTGGTGGCGTAGGACACAAGGCGGCGTATGTCCTTGCCCGACGCCGGGTTCGCGATTATGCCTATTGAAGCCATCCGCGCAACCTCCTTACTGCTGTGGGTGCCAAATCATGCGGCCCGCACAAGAGCGCAAGAGCGCCAACTTGCGCGGGCCGCGGCCGTGGAGATGGAGTTTTTATCAGAGAATCTTCTTCGCCCCGGCGAGGATATCCTGCGCGTTGGGCATGTAGTACTGCTCAAGGTTCGGCGCGAAGGGGACGGGCGTGTCGAGTGCGCCGATGCGTACCACGGGGGCGTCGAGGTAGTCGAAGAACTCCTCGGCTATGATGGCGCTCAGCTCGCCGCCGAAGCCGCCGCGCTTGACCTCCTCGGTGATGATGATGGCCTTGTGGGTCTTGCTCACCGTCTCGCCGATGAGGGCCTTGTCCAGCGGATAGAGGCTCCTGAGGTCGATGACCTCGGCGCTCACGCCGTCCTGGGCCAGCTTCTCGGCCGCTTCGAGCGCGTCGTATACCTGGCGGCCGTAGGTGATGATGGAGAGGTCCTCGCCCTTGCGGCATATCTTGCCCTTGCCGAGGGGGATGGGGTCGAAGCTGTTGACCTCGCCCTTGACACCCATCAGGGTCTTGTTTTCGAAGTACATGACGGGGTTGTCGTCGTCTATCGCGGAGAGCATCAGGCCCAGCGCATCCTCCGCGCAGGAGGGGTAGACTACCTTCAGACCGGGAACGTGCGTCAGCCAGGCCTCAAGGCTCTGGGAGTGCTGGGCGGCGGCCCCTGTGCCCGCGCCCGCCGGCAGGCGGACGACCATCGGCATGGAGATCTTCCCGCCGAACATATAGCGCATTTTCGCGGCCTGGTTCACAAGCTGGTCCATGCCGACGGTGAGGAAGTCGCAGAACATCAGCTCGGCTATCGGCCGGAGCCCGGTGGCGGCGGCGCCGACGGCGCAGCCGATTATCGCGCCCTCGGAAATCGGCGTGTCGCGCACGCGCTCGGGGCCGAACTCGTTTATCATCCCCATCGAAACGCCGAAGCAGCCGCCGAAAGCGCCTACGTCCTCGCCGAAGAGGATAACGTTGGGGTCTTCACGCATCCTGATGCTCATGCCCTCGCGGATGCCTTCGGAATAGGTCATCATCTTCATCTGTCGCGCACCTCCTCAACTATGTCGGAATATACGTCCACGACCGCGCTCTCCAGGGACGGGATGGGCTGGGCGTCGGCAAAGGCGATGGCGTCGTCGATCTCCTTGGCGACCTGCTTGTCCATCGCTTCGACCTCCTCGGCGGTGCAAACGCCGTTGTCAACGAGGAACTTGGCGTAGCGCGGCATCGGGTCCTTTTCCATCCAGGCGGCCTGCTCCTCTTTCGGCTTGTATATTGCCGGGTCGCCCTCAAAGTGGCCGTGCTGGCGGTAGGTCTTGCACTCAAGCAGCGTGGGGCCCTTGCCTGCACGCGCACGCGCAACGGCCTCGCTCGCGGCCTCGTATACGGCCAGGGGATCGTTGCCGTCCACCGCTATGCCGGGGATGTTGTAGGCGGCGCCGCGGTCGGCGACGTCCTTTATCGCCTGGTGGCGGTCCTGGCTCATGGATATGCCGTAGTGGTTGTTTTCGCAGACGAAGATTATCGGCAGCTTCCAGATGCTCGCCATGTTCAGCGACTCGTGGAAGGTGCCCTGGTTCGTGGAGCCGTCGCCGAAGAAGCAGACGCAGACCTGGTCCGTGCCGCGTATCTTCGCCGAGAGCCCGGCGCCGCAGGCGATGCAGTGGCCGGCGCCGACTATGCCGTTCGCGCCGAGGATACCCTTGTCGCGGTCGGCGATGTGCATCGAGCCGCCCTTGCCCTTGCAGTAGCCTGTCTCGCGGCCGAAGAGCTCGGCCATCATGAGGTTCAGGTCGCCGCCCTTGGCGATGATGTGGCCGTGCCCGCGGTGCGTGCTGGTGATGAAGTCATCGTCGCGCAGGCACTCGCAGACGGCCGGGGCAATGGCCTCCTCGCCGAGATACAGGTGGACAAAGCCGGGTATTTTGCCCTCCGCGAACAGCTTTGCGGCCGTGCTTTCGAAGTCACGTATGCGGCGCATTTTCACATACATGTCCTTCATCTGCTCTTTGCTGATTGCCATTCAATAACCTCCTTTGGTCCAAAAAATTAACTGAATTTCTTGTTTACACCATGCAGCAGCCGCCGTCCACGTGGAGTACCTGGCCCGTTATTTCCCTGGCCAGGTCCGAGGAGAGGAACAGCGCGCCGAACGCTATGTCCTCCGGCTGCTGGGCCCTTCCGAGGGGAATGAGGTTGCGCACGGAATCGTTCCAGTTTTTCTCGCGCTCCTCTTCGCTTACGGCGGTGCGCCCTCCTTCGCTGCCGTGGAAGCCGGTCGCCATCCCGTCGAGGATCTCTTCCCACATCCTCGTGCGGATGATGCCGGGCGCCACGGCGTTCACCCTGACGTTGCAGGGGGCGCCCTTTTTCGCCCCGGCCTGCGTCAGGCTGATGACCGCCGCCTTTGAGACGCAGTAGTGCTCCAGCATGCCGAGGTTTGTGCGCCCGGCTATCGAGGCCGTGGTCACGATATTGCCGCTCCTGCGCGGCATCATGTGCCTTAGGCCGGCCTGGAGCATGTGCGAAGTGCCCATAATGTTGATGTCGAACAACCTGCGTATTTCCGATTCCTCCGCCAGCATGAAGTCATAGGTGGAGATGACTCCGGCGGCGTGCATGATCACGTCGATCCGCCCGTCAAAAAACTCTTCGGCCGCCGTGACGAGATCGTCCACGTCCTGTTTCACGGCCACGTCCGTGCGCTTGAAGCCGGAGCGCCTGCCCATGGCCCGGATCTCCTCCACTGTCTTCATGCCTTCATCTTCCCTGCGGTTGCCGATGAACACGTCGGCGCCGCAGTCGGCGTATGCGAGCGCGCAGGCCTTGCCAAGGCCGCGGCCACCTCCCGTCACGAGGACGTTCTTTCCGGTGAAGTCCAGTCTCAGCATTGTTTACATTCTCCTTTCATTTATCAAGAGCCCGGCTCTCTCTTCCGGGCCTTTTCCTCAGATCGCCTTCTTTCCTTGGTTTTATGTCATAAAATCGGCCGGAGCCGCTATTCTTCCACGTAAACCTCCACGGCGGCGACGGCAGCCTCTATGCTCTTGTCGCAGTCGCCGAAGGCGGGGATGCACAGCCCGTCGCACCTCAGCCCGCCGTTCACCGCGACGACCTCGACGGTGCCGACGGGGAAGACCTCCGCGACTTCCTCGCACCGGACCTCCTCCGGCCGGGTCACGGCCACCGTCGCGCGGATAAACACCTGTCTTTTGAAGTCCTTCAGCTCAAGGACCTCCTCCAGCCCGCAAAGGCAGCTGCGGGATATTGCATCCTTTGCGGCCTTCTTCGCGGCCTTGGTCACGTCCTGTCCGTGGAAGTCCGTCCCGAGGCCGAATTCTACGATAAATTTTTTCAGGATTCTCACCTCCGCGAATTATTCGTGCTTCTTACGTTGATATTATAACTTAGCGCATGTAAAATCTCAATATAAAGGCGCAAATTCTCAAAAATTCAGCGTTAGCCATAAAATAGCAATGTACATGTTGCACCATATGCACAAATTGACAGCAAAATAACAAGGACTTGAGATGAATTTCGACAAATTCATCTCAAGTCCTGAGAATTTTATCAGCTTTTCTCAAAGCACGCTGAGAATTGATACTCTATTGCCTCAGGCCGCGCACGTCGATGCCGTAGCGCTTGATGCGCCGGTAGAGCGTTGCGCGGCTTACGCCGAGGCGCCCCGCCGCCTGCTCCACGTCCCCGCCGCAGAGGGTTAGGGCTGCGAGGATCTCGCCGCTCTCCGCGGGGGCGGCGGCCTCTTCGGCGGCCGGCGCGGAGTCGCCAACGGCGAGGTGCAGGCTCTGCGCGCCGAGGACGCTCTCAGGAGTGGAGTAAAACGCGCGCTCGATGCCGTTTTGCAGCTCGCGGACATTGCCCGGCCAATCGTATTCGAGCAGCCCGTCGAGGAATTCCGCGGACATGGTCTTCGGCTCGGCACCGGGCGCGGCGTTGAGCCGGGCGAGGAAGCGCTCGGCGCAGACGCGGATGTCCCCCGGGCGGGAGCGCAGCGGCGGGATTTCCAGCCGCAGGACGTTCAGCCGGTAATAGAGGTCGCCGCGGAAGCGGCCGGAGGCGGCGAGCTCGCCGAGATGCCGGTTCGTGGAGGCGATCAGGCGTATGTACAGCTCGATCTCCTGCGTGCCGCCGAGGCGGGTTATCCGGTGCGTCTCCACCGCGTGCAGGAGTCTGGCCTGGAACTCGAGCGGGAGCTCGCTTATCTCGTCGAGGAAGAGAGTGCCGCCGTGGGCGAGCTCGAACTTGCCCGGGCTGCCGCCGCGGGCCTGCCCCCCTGGCAGCGCGCCGGACTCGTAGCCGAAGAGCTCGGCGTCCAGCATGTCGCGGTGCAGCGAGGCGCAGTTTACCGCCACGAAGGGCCCGCCGGAGCGGCTGCCGGCGTTGTGTATGGCCTGCGCCACGAGCTCCTTGCCAGTGCCGCTTTCACCCTCGATGAGGATGTTCCCGTCGTAGTGCGCGTAGCGCGCGGCGAGTGAGACGGTTTTTTTCATCTCCGGGTCGGCCGTGAAGATGTCGTCAAAGGTGTACAGCGCGCGGTTGCCGCTCAGTTTGTTCACCGAGGCTATCAGGTGCTTCTGCTTTTTGAGCACCACGTTCAGCGTGGGCGAGCCGAGCGCGGACGAGCTTGTCACCGCCACGGAACACCGCACCACGCCGCCGGAGGTCGTCACGCGCACATCGTCGGCAAAAAAGCCCCCGTCCCGCCGCCAGGCGCGTGCGGCCCAGTCCACATCAGGCAGCAGCGCGCGGAAATCGAGGGAGGAGAGCTGCCCCTTGTCCATGCCGAAGAGCTTGTACGCTGAACTGTTGGCCCAGACGGGCCTGCAGCCCTGGTCGAGCAGCACTATGCTGTCCGCGCTTCCCTCGAGCGCGGAGCGCATCAGCTCGGCGCTGTGCAGCAGCGAGAGCTTGCCCTCTATACCTATCGCGGCGGCGAGCACGACGGCCAGCGTGTGGTCGTGTACGTCCGCCGCCTCGCCGGACATGTTCAGGCAGCCGACGATTTCGCCGTTTTCTCCGTGTATCGGCGCGGCGGAGCAGGTCCAGCCGTGGTGAGTGCGGCAATAGTGCTCCGCGCCGGCCATCTGTATGGCTGTGTTGTAGTCGAGCGCCACGCTGATGGCGTTTGTGCCCACGCTCTGGTTGTCCCAGAGCGCGCCGGGGACAAAGCGGAGGTCCTCGGTCTTGGCCATTATGCTCTCGTCGCCCATCGTCTCGAGCACGTAGCCGACGCTGTCCGTCAGCACCATGAGGAAGCCGGTGCGGCGGACTATGTCGAAAACGCTCTGCATTATGGGCATCGCGGTGTATATGAGCTGGGCGTTGGCCTCGCGTATGCTGCGGAACACCTCGTCGTCCACGCGCCGGCCCAGGCCGCCTATCGGGTTTACTCCGGCGGCGCGGCAGCGCTTCCAGCCCTCGGCCACGGCGGGCTGGACAGACGGGTCCAGCTCCCCCTCATAGACGAATTTCGCCCATATCTCCTCGAGTTTGCGCAAATCCTTCACGCAACCATCCCCCCAATGTGTAAAAAGCCGGTAGCGCCGCAAAATCAGGCGCGCCCGGCATGTATATTATACAGTTTGCGTGGGGGATTATCAATCATTGCGGTAAAATTCTCAAAAATTCAGCATATTCGCCATATATTCTGAGACAATATTGGCCTTTGTGCAAAAAATGTCCGCGTCAGGGCAGCGCTTTTGAGACAAGTCAGCCGAAAATCAGGGACAGTACGTCCTCGAGCGATATGCCTCCGAGCATGGGCCCGAGCTCGAGCGGCTCGAGGGCGCGGCGCACGTCGTCCCTCTCGAATCGGACGCCCCGCAGCGCCTCCTCGACCGGGGTACAGGGCAGCAGGGCCATGAAGTCGCCGCTGACGTGCGCGCCGCGGATAGCTCCTTCCGACACGTCGAGCGAGACGGCGAGCGTCCCGCCGGGGAAGCGGCGCGAGTTTTTGAAGCCGAAATCCGGCGCCCGGCCCCAGGTCCACTCGTAGGAGCGGTATTTCTCCTCCGCCAGGACCCCGACCGCGGCAAGCTCCTCTGGGGCGAGCGACTCCCGCACAAGCCCGGACGCGCCGAGCGCGGCGAGCATGGCGCGGCGGAAATCCTCCACGGTGGTGCCCTCTGGCAGGAAGTCGCATATCTGACCCACGCGTGAGCGGACGCTCTTAGCGGCCTTGGATTCGAATTTCCCCGGGTCCGGGCGCAGCGCGGCGGACATCGTCTCCCTGTCTGTTTTGAAGAGCAGCGTGCCGTGGTGCAGGACGCGGCTCCCGCTCAGGCGCTGGGCCGTGCCGGAGACCTTCAGGCCGTTCACGGCGATATCGTTCCTGCCGGTGGCCTCCGCGGGGACGCCGAGCGAGCGCAGCGCGGCGCACACGGGCTCCATAAAGCGCGCGAGGCTGAAGGAGGAGGAGTCGCCCGCGTCGCCGATGAGGGAATAGTTGATATTCCCCGCGTCGTGGTATACTGCGCCGCCGCCGGTGGCCCGGCGCACTACGCTGATGCCGTGCGACCTGACAAAGTCCACGTCCACCTCCGCTGCGGCGATCTGGTTCAGGCCGAGGACGACGGTGGGGGAGTTCTGCCAGAGTATGAGCCATTCGCCCTCGCGCCTGCTTTCGAGCGTGAACTCCTCAAAGGCGAGGTTGTAGGCCGGATCGTTGCTGTTGGTTTCAAGGTAGTGCAGCATGGGGGACCTCCGAAGTTTTTTTCAACCAGTATAGAGCAAACCGCAGCCAATGGCAAGATAAAAAGACAGAGGCGCCCGGTCGGTCAAGAACCGGACGCCTCCGCTAAAGAGAGGGGAAAACAATAAGAGAGGAGTAAAAATTAAAGAAACTGCTTATGCCTTACAATCTATGTGAACTCCCGAAGGGAGGTAGACGCTTCAGCCGGCGTAGCTGCCCCATCCGAAATCGTAGTTGTTGTAGCCGCTGTTCTGGGTGGGCGTCGTCTGCGTGTCGGTCTCGTCCGCCGGGCGCTCGCCGAATGTGACGCTCAATGTGAGATACTCGCCGCTGCGGTAGACCGTCATATCCACGGTCTCGCCGGCGGAGTGGAAGTTGAGCTCATTGGACAGGTCGTCCCTGCCGCTGATGGTGTAGCCGCCCAGCTCGGTGATGACGTCGCCGACCTTCACGCCGGCGGCCTCGGCCGCGCTGCCCTCCTCAACGGAGTAGACATACGCGCCGGCCGGGAAGCCGTAATACTGCTGGAACTCCATCTGCATGTCCTGCACGGTGACGCCCAGATAGGCGTTGCCGAGGGTGTCGCTCGTGCCGGTTTCGGCGCGCTCGATGATGTTGTTGGCTATCCTGGCCGCATCGTCGATGGGGATTGCGAAATTCAACCCCTCGGTGCCCGCAGTGGAGGCGTTGTCGCCCGTCTTGGCGGTGACCACGCCGATAACATGGCCGTAGGAGTCGTACAGCGGGCCGCCGGAGTTGCCCTCGTTGACAGCGGCGTCAAACTGGAACATGTTTATCTCGGTGCTCACGTCGGTGGAGATGAGCCTGTCGGTGGCGGAGACTATGCCGCTGGTCATGCTGTAGGCCAGCTCGCCGAGCGGGTTGCCCACGGCGTAGACCGTGTCGCCTACGTGCAGGTCGCTGCTGCTTCCGAGCGTTGCGGCGCTAAGGCCCTCGGCGTCGATCTTGAGGATCGCGATATCGTTGTTGCGCTCGAAGCCGACAATCTCGGCGTCGTACTTGGAACCGTCGTGGAGCATCACGCTGACGGTGTAGCCGCCGGTGTAGGCTTCCTCGATAACGTGATAATTCGTCATGATGTAGCCGTCCGGGGTGAGGATGAAGCCGCTGCCGCTCACTGCGCCGGACACAGTCTGTCCGAACCAGTTGGTGGTGGTGATTTCAGTCGTTATGCCCACGACCTGCTGGCAGGCGAGCTGATAGATCTCATTGCCGGTCAGCACGCCGGTGCTTGAGGCGCCCTGGGCCGTAGTGGTGGGGGCGGGGCTGGCGGTGACCTGCGTTATGGGGGTGGTTGTTTCCGCCGTGTTCCCGCTGCCGTTGGCCGCGTAGATTATCGCGCCGCCGGCCGCGCCGCCAAGCAGCGCGCAGCAGAGGCAGAGGCTTACGACCTTGGCGAAGCTCATGCCGCCCTTCTTTTTCTCTTTTTCCTTTTTATCTCCGTTATCCCTGGAGTTCGGGACATAGTAATTCTGCGGCGCTGTGGCTTCGCTCTGGGGGGTGTAATTGGCGTCCCTGTAATAGCTGCTGTCCTGCTTGGGATTGGCTATGCGGTAGCTGCCGTCCTCACGGGGCTGTTCAGAGCCATCCTCCGGGGCCGTACTGTCCGTCGGAGCGGTTTCATCGGGGCTCTGGCCGTCCGAGTACCAGCCGCCCTGTTCGGACCTGTTCTCGTTCATGTCGTTATATGTGCTCATGGCTCATGCCTCCATGCTAAGAGTGTTTGAAAGGGAGCTTTACGCTTCTTTCTGTTTACAGCCGCTATAATAGTGCCAAGTTATGACACTGTCATGAACAAACATTCAAATAAATTTGAAGAATCTGAAATTAAACCGTGAACGGCGGCGGCTTGAAGCCGCCGCCGTATTTTTTAAGCGCGGGTGACGCTGTTTATCCACTTCCCGCGGCGCAGGTGCGGCAGGCAGAGGAAGGTTTTTGCTATGTCGTCAAAGACGATGCAGACGTACACCGCCTCGATTCCGAGCCCGAAAACCAGCCCGCAGAGCGCAGCAGAGGTCACGCAGATGCAATAGAGCGGCCCCACGTCGACGAGGAGGGCGAATTTCACGTCACCGCCGCCGCGGAACACGCCGACGACGTTGCAGAGGTTCACCGAGCGCAGCGGCATAACGAGTGCGATGAGCAGCAGCATGTATTTTGCTATCCGTCCGGCCTCGGATGAGATGTCCATGAGCGGATAGACAAAGCTGTCAAGCAATGTTGCCCGCACGGTGAGCAGGAGCAGCATGCTGAAAACGCCCGTGAGGAAGCAGACGAAGTTCAGCGCCACTCCCTTGGCGTAAATCTCATCGCGGTCCGCGTCGCGGCCTATTTCCCGGCCGATGATTATTGCGGCTGTATTGCCGGAAGCAAGCAGGGCCACCGCGCACATCTTGTCGATGTTGCCGGCGATCGTATAGGCGGCCAGGATGGGCGTGGAGTTATCCATGTGCCCCATGATGATGGAAAAGAGCGTTGTGGCCAGGCTCCAGAGCCCCTCGTTCAGGACGACGGGCAGGGAATAGCGCATGAAATCTGCGGCTATCTGCCGCCCCGGGCGGAGCATGCTGCCCGCGGAAAGGCGCAGCCGCTTGTTTTTGGCGGCATAGATAACGATTACAACGACCTCAAACGCGCGGCTTATCAGCGTTGCCAGCGCGGCGCCGGCGCAGCCCATTGCGGGCGCGCCCCACTCGCCGTAGATGAGCATGTAGTTGAGCACGATGTTCATTGCGCCGGAGACGGTCAGGAGTATGGCGCCGAGGCGGGGATTTTCCATGCTGCGTTGCACGGCGATGTAAACGCCGCTGCAGGCCATGCAGACGTATGAGAAGCCGACGATGCGCGCGTAGTCCGCGCCGGGCTCCCAGAGGGCGCTGTTGTTCGTGAGCACCTGCATTATCTGCACCGGGAAGAAGAAGGCGCAGAGCGCCACAACCGTCGTGAAGGCTATGCTGATGTAATAGCCCATTCCCATGACGCGGTTGATCGCCTCCTGATTGCCGCGGCCGTAATACTGCGCCACGAGCACCCCGGCCCCGCTCTGGATGCCGAAAATCAGCAGGTTTACAACGTAGAAGAGGCTGTTGGCGCTGGACACTGCTGCCAGCTCGACTTCCCCGAGGCCGCCGACCATGAAGGTGTCGGCAAGGGCCATGAAATTTGTAACAAGGTTCTGCAGGACCAGGGGCAGCATCAGCAGCAGCGTTTCCCGGTAAAAGCCCCTGTCCTGCTTCAGGCAGTGCGTTATCATTCCGTCCTCAGCGCCTCCACCGGGTTACGGCGCGCGGCGAAGCGGGAGGGGATAAGGCCTGCGATAAAGGTGAGCAGCATCGAAATCAGCACCAGGGCCACGGCTCCGTAGGCGGGCAGTATGGCGCGCAGCGAGGCGATGCCGGTTAGGTGCTGAACCACGGCGTTGATGGGTATGATGAGCAGCATCGTCACTATGATGCCCAGCAGGCCGGAGGCGAGACCCTCGATAAGCGTCTCGGCGTTGAACACGTTCGCCACGTCGCGCTTGCTTGCGCCGATGGCGCGGAGTATGCCGATCTCCTTGGTGCGCTCGAGCACGGAGATATAGGTGATGATGCCTATCATAATGCTCGACACCACGAGGGAGATGGCCACGAAGGCTATGAGGACATAGCTGATGGCGTTGATTATTGTGGAGACGGAGCTCATGAGCAGCGCCACATAGTCGGTGTAGCTTATCTGCTGCTCCTCGTCGGCCGAGGTGTTGTATTCGTCGATTATCCTCGCTATCTCGTCCTTGTCGGCGAAGGTGGAGGCATAGAGGTTTATGCTGTCGGGGCTTGCGATGTCTATATAGCCGAGGGTCTCGAGGTTCTGCTCGTAAGTGCTCTCGGAATAGCGCGCAGGCATGAGGTTTTCATAGACGTACTCATACTGCCAGTCGCTCAGGCCGTTTATGGCCAGGGCGGCGGCGAGCTGCTGCTGACTGAGGGAGGCGAGCTGCTGCCGTGCCGCCTCGGAGTATTGCTGCGACACGGCCTCGCGCGCCATCTCCTCGACGTAGCTCATGAGCGTTTCGTCGTCCATCTGCGCGACGTAATCGCGCAGCGAATCGGCGTCGACGCCCATCTCCTCGGCGTAGCCTTCGAGCATCATGCCCTCTATGTCCTCGCGCGTGAGCTCGGAGAGGGCCTGCTGCACTGCGGCGTCGAGATAGTCGTCGGTGGGCGTGCTGCTTATCTCGGTGTAGAGCTCCGCCTGGCCGGCAGTGTCGAGCCCGGCGATGTATTCGTCCACTTCCGCCTTGAGCTCGTCACCGGTGGGCTCTACCTCGTCGCCGGTAGCAAAGGGGAGACCGAGGATCACGTCGGTCTCCGGGGCGGCCATCTGGGCGGAGACAACGTCGCTGCTTTCGGCCTGCTCGATCACGCGGTCGATGAGCTCGCTGGTGTAGCCGATGGCGCCGGACATCATGCCGGCGACGGCGTCCTCGTTCTGGCGGACTATGCCTGAGATCTTCAGAGTTATGCCCACGTCATCGTTTTCATAGAGGTAATCGAGCCCGGCGTCCGTGCCGGAGACGTCTGTGTAGGTACCGGAAGCGGAATCGTAGACATAGTGGTCGTACCAGCCCACGAGCTTGAAGGTCAGCCCGCAGAGCTCCTCATAGCTCCAGCTCTCCACCTCGGCGTCGACCGTCTCGCCGTTCATATAGGCCTCGAGCGAGCTGTTGAGCTCGTCCTCGGTGCGCAATCCGAGCGTGTAGAGCACAAGGTCGCTGACCTCGTTGTTCTGGTTGACTATCAGCACGACCTCGTCGTAGCTCTGCGGCCAGGAGCCGTATATCACGTCGTACTGGTCGAGCAGGGTCTGGTTTATCAGCTCGCCGTTTTCGCCGGGGAGCATCTCCTCCCAGCTCTCAAAGCTCGAGTAGAAGTCACCCATCGTGTTGAAGTAATCGGAGAAATCGCCGCCGTACATGTTGCCGAGCAGCTGGTTCAGCAGCTCCACAACGTCGCTTTTTACAACGCTGCCGCCGGCGTCCTTGGTGTATATGTCGAAGTTGGGGTCGTATACATACTGTATCGCGCTCGTGAACTCGTTTATCCCGCCGCCGTCGGCGTCGAGGAACTCCTTGAATCTCTTGAGGTCGTTGGTCTCCGTGTCCATGCTCATCAGGTTGTCCATCAGGTCATAGAGTATGACGTTGGAGTATACTGCGTCGAGCTCGTGGGCCTCCCCGTCGCCCGCGGCGCCGGTCATGGCCTCTATCATGCTCGAAAGGTCCGCGGCCTCGCTCTCGATCGTGAGCGGATAGGTGGAGAGCGTGTCCTCCTGGACCTGGTTTATGTAGGTCTGTATGCCGTTGGAGAGGGAGAGTATCAGCGCTATGCCGATGATGCCGATGCTGCCGGCGAAGGCCGTGAGTATGGTGCGGCCCTTTTTCGTCATGAGGTTGTTCAGCGAGAGGCTGAGGGCGGTCAGGAAGGACATGCTCGGGCGCTTTTTGCCCTCGTTCGAGCGCTGGACGGCCTTCGAGCCGTCATACGGGTCGGAGTCGCCGGTGATTTCACCGTCCAGAAGGCGGACGGTGCGCGTGGCATAGCGCTCGGCGAGCTCCGGGTTGTGCGTGACCATGATGACGAGGCGGTCCTGGGCTACCTCCTTCAGCAGGTCCATTACCTGCACGCTCGTTTCGCTGTCCAGCGCGCCTGTGGGCTCGTCGGCAAGAAGGATGTCGGGGTCGTTTATCAGCGCGCGGGCGATCGCCACGCGCTGCATCTGCCCGCCGGACATCTGGTTGGGTTTTTTGTATATCTGGTCGCCCAGGCCGACGCGCTCAAGGACCTTTATCGCCCGCTCGCGGCGCTCCTCGCGCGAGATGCCGGAGATGGTCAGCGCGAGCTCGACGTTTGCGAGCACGCTCTGGTGCGGGATGAGGTTGTAGCTCTGGAACACGAAGCCTATCGAGTGGTTGCGGTAAGTGTCCCAGTCCTTGTCGCCGTAGTCCCTGGTCGAGCGGCCGTTTATCACAAGGTCGCCGCTGGTGTACTGGTCGAGGCCGCCGATGATGTTCAGCAGCGTCGTCTTCCCGCTGCCGGAGGGGCCGAGTATAGCCACGAACTCACTTTCCCGGAAATCAATGGAAACTCCCCGGAGAGCATGAACGGCCGAGTCGCCGGCCGTGTAATCCTTTGTTATGTTTTTGAGCGTGAGCAAGGGAGACCGTCCTTTCATAGCGCGATTTCATACGGTGGCGATTATAACGCGCAAATGTGAATAAATCAAGAAAAATCGCGCCCGAAAGCGCACGTATAAGCGCTCATTGCGTTGACAGGGAGCCCTTTTGGGGGCTATACTTGACACTGCGGGTGAAATTGTATAAATTTCGACTAAATAAAGATAAACGGAGGGACAACATGTCATTTTCTTTCGACGCCGGGAGCTACCGCTACCCCTCAAGGCGGCGCGTGGTCTTTGCCGGGAACGGAATGGTGTGCGCTTCCCAGCCGCTGGCCGCGCAGGCGGGAGTTGACGCGCTGCGCCGCGGCGGCAACGCAGTGGACGCCGTGCTCGCCGCCGCGGGGTGCCTGACGGTGCTCGAGCCGGCGAGCAACGGCCTCGGGGGCGACGCTTTCGCAATAGTCTGGCACAACGGCCGGATGTACGGCCTGAACTCCTCGGGCCCGGCCCCCGCGCTGGCCGACGCGGCCTTCCTGCGGGAAAAATACGGCCGGATGCCCGCCCACGGCTGGTATCCGGTCAACGTGCCGGGCATACCGGCGGCCTGGGCCACGCTGAACGGGCGCTTCGGCCGCCTGTCGCTTGCCGAGACGCTCTCTGCCGCGATCGGCTACGCGGAAGGCGGCTTTCCGGTGGCGCCGGTCTCGGCAAAATTCTGGCAGAGCGGGTGCGAGACCTACTCCGCCCTCGGCGATGAATTCGGGCCGTGGATGGACGCCTTTGCGCCAAAGGGCCGCGCCCCGCGCGCGGGAGAGATCGTGCGCCTCCCGCAGCACGGCGAGAGCCTGCGCGAAATAGCCGAGACGAACGCCGAGAGCTTTTACCGCGGCCGCCTGGCAGGGAAGATAGACGCCGCCTCGAGGGCCGGCGGGGGCTGGCTCCGCGCGGAGGACCTCGCGGAGTTTTACCCCGAGTGGGTGGAGCCGATGAGCGTGGATTACCGGGGCTTCACCGTCCACGAGCTGCCGCCGAACGGCCACGGGCTCGTGGTGCTCGAAACGCTCGCGCTGCTATCCGGTCTCGAGATGGGCTCCGGCGATGCGGGGGACGTGCACAGGCAGATAGAGGCGATGAAGCTCGCCTATGCGGATGGGCTGAAGTACATAGCCGAGCCCTCGGCCATGCGCGTCGCGCCCTCCGAGCTGCTAGGCAGGGAATACCTCGCGAGGCGCCGCGCGCTGATTGGAGATACGGCCCGCGAGCCGGAGGCGGGGGACCCGCACTGCGGCGGCACGGTGTACCTCTGCGCGGCGGACGGGGAGGGCAACATGGTGTCCTATATCCAGTCCAACTACATGGGCTTCGGCTCCGGCATAGTGGTACCGGGGACGGGCATAGCGCTCCACGACCGGGGCTGCAACTTCTCGCTCGAGGAGGGCGCGGCGAACTGCCTCGCCCCGGGCAAGCGGCCGTACCACACTATAATCCCCGGCTTCCTCACCAGAAACGGCGAGGCGGTCGGCCCCTTCGGCGTCATGGGCGCTTTCATGCAGCCGCAGGGCCACGTGCAGGCCGTGATGAACATGATTGACTACGGCTGCAACCCGCAGGAGGCGCTCGACGCGCCGCGCTGGCAGTGGAAGGGCGGGAAGAGCATAGAGCTCGAGCCCGGCTTCGACGGCGCCATAGCGGAGGAGCTCAAAAGGCGGGGGCATGAGGTCTCCGTGGGCGACCCGTACGAGTTCGGCCGCGGGCAGATAATACTGCGCGACGAGAACGGCACTCTCTGCGGCGCCACGGAGCCGCGCACCGACGGCGGCATCGCCGCATATTGAGGCAAAATAAAAATAACAGCGCCCGGCACACCGTCCACAGACGGCCGCCGGGCGTATTTTTGCTCCGGGGCGGATTCGGCGCGCTACTCCGCGAGCTCCTTCAAGGTGTCCCCGGAAATGCGGTAAACTGTCCAGTCGGTCATCGGCTCGGCCCCGAGGGACAGGTAAAAGCCTATACTGGGCTTGTTCCAGTCGAGGCACCACCATTCCAGCCTGCCGCAGCCGCGTTCCACCGCTATGGCAGCCAGCTTTTTCAGCAGGGCCTTCCCATAGCCCCGGCCGCGGAACTCCGGGCGCACATACAAATCCTCAAGGTAAAGGCCTGCCCGGCCGAGGAAGGTTGAAAAATTGTGGAAGAACAGCGCAAAGCCGACCTCCCCGCCGCCCTCCATCAGGAAAATAACTTCCGCCTTCTGCCTGTCGAACAGCCATTCTTCCAGCGTTTTTTCGTCCGCAACCACCTCGTCCAGCAGCTTTTCATAGGCGGCAAGCTCCTTTATGAAACGCAGGATAAGGGCGGTGTCCTTCCGTTCAGCGTATCTGAAAACCATGTGCCTTACCTCCGTAAATCTTTCCGCGCCGCGCGGCGGGCGCTCACCCCAGCCCAAGTATGAACACCACCAGCGCCATGACCGGCAGCACGGTCCAGGAGATATACCGGCCGGCGATTTCCCAGTCCGAGGGCTCCGCCTCATCCGCGTTGCGGATCGAGAAGGAAAGCTGCCAGCGGAACAGCTCGTCCGCGTACAGTATGGATGCCGCCGTGATAAGGCAGGCGAAAACGCCGGCGAAATAGCCCCACCAACTGCCCTTGTGCGTCAGCTCCGGGCCGGACATGAGCTCGAGCAGGGTGTGCGCGCCGGGCTCCATCGGGTCGACTGCGTTCCCGCTGCCGTCTATCACCGTGCCGTCGCTCGTCACCGCCACGATGCCTATGGATGCCGGGCTTCCGTCCTCGTCATAGAGCCGGAAGGAATTGCCGCTGTCCAGCACGCCGCCGCGGAAGATGACTTCATCCCCACAGCGCACCTCCAGCCCCGTCATGTGCTCGGACAACTCGTACCCCTCCGGGACGGCGGAGGGGTCCTCCCGCGCGGTGTAGGGGCCGTAGAGCGTGTTCCCGAGCCTGAATTCCACCGCCGTTCTGTCCGCGGACACGGTGAACACGGCGCTCTCGCCGCCGATCCTGCCGGAATACGCCGTGCCGCCGTTTTCCCCGGAGGGGACGAGGATGGCGCCGTGGTACTCATAGCCCACGCGGCCGGTGGTGACGGCATAGAGCGCCGTGAACACAAGGATCATTGCGGCCATGGCGATGAGCACGGCCTTCTGATAGCGGTCCAGGGCTTTGAGCTTTGCTGACAAGGCGGCGCCTCCGTTCATAATATGATTTATCCCTGATTGTAGCACAATCAGGGATAAATTGCTATAGAATTGCTGTTTGCAGGCTGTAAAATCCGCGTGTGGCGCAGGATTTACAGATTTTCAAACCTCCGCGACCCGCCGCGGCCGAGGTAGGCGTACATCAGCGCGCAGGCTGCGGCGAGCAGCGCGGCGCAGGCGTAGAGGTACGCGGTGACGCCTATCACGCCGTCGAGAGCTACGACATAGAGGACGACTGGCGCGGCCAGCACGGCCCAGCAGCCGAACATTGCTATCATGACGGAGGCGCTGTTTTTTATGACGGCGGTCTCGTTGATGTAATCGAACTTGGGGAAGCGGAGGTTCGTGACCACGCCGAGCAGCGCGCCGAACACGCACATCAGCGCGGGGATGAGCACGACGGCCGCAGCGCCGGCGGCGTCCATGGGCAGGGCGATCACGCAGCAGGCGGAGGCGATCAGCGTGGGCGGCAGGGCTATGACGAGGTGGAGGTTCACCTTGCTCATGAGTATGGCGCGCGGGGTGACGGGCAGGCTCTTGAGCAGCCAGAGCGTTTTCCCCTCGAGCGAGATGCTCGGCGCGCTTATCACGTCGGTGGCGCAGAGGAAGCAGAGCGCGATGATCAGGAACGCCGCTGCCAAGCCCTCGGGCAGCATCGCTGCGAGGGGCATGAGCGTGTCCCGGTAGATTATGAGCGCCACGGCGGCGGCTATGGTGAGGATGGAGCCGAAGGAGGCGTTCAGGATGTACATGCCGTTGGCGGCGAAGTGCCGCAGCTCCTTTTTGAGCAGTGCGGCCGAAGCGCTGCTTACGGCGAGCTTCTGCTCGCGGTAGACGGCCTTTTTCGCCGTGGGGCGGCGCGTGGTGACCGCGAGGAAGCCGCGCGAGAGCACGGCGTAGACTATGGCGAAGGGCACGACGCAGCAGGCGGCGAAGCCCGCGAGCTGGACGAAATTGCCGTCCGCGATCGCCTGCCCGAAGGCGTAGGCGGGATAGACCGCCGACATCGCCCCGGCCACCTCGGCGCCGTTTGCGATGAGCGACGTGAGCAGGTCGTTCATGTTCATGTACACATAGAAGTAGGCCGCGAGGAAGATGAGGTAGAGCACCATCGTGATGATGGTCTTGTTGCGCATCCGTGAGCTTATCGCGGCGAGTATCCACGCGAAGAGGCAGGTGAAGCACATGACGAGCAGCGGCAGAAGCAGCGCGCTGAGCACTGCGGCGGCTATGCCGGCGCCCGTGAAGCCTATCTGCATGCCCCAGGCAACGAGCGCGGGCAGCAGAACGATGAGCTCGAGCGCGTAGTTTATGAGCAGGAGCATGACCATGCGCGCGCCGAGGATGAACTTCGGCTTTATGGGCATTGCGAGCAGGAGCTCGTTGTCCCGGGCGGCGAAGAGCTGCTGCTGCGCCGTGAACACGCTGCCGATGAAGCAGAGCGCAAAGGCGGTGAGCGCCGCGATTGCGAAATAGAACCAGTCGAGCCCCATGGAATCGAGCGGTCCGGCCAGCACATAGAACATCGCGCCGCAGGCGAACAGGAGCACGAGCGCGACGAACACAAACAGCACCGCAATCATCGCGCCGCCGGCCACCGAGCGCTTCTTGTCGCCCTTGGACGAGCGCATGAGCGAGGCTATGACGCTCGAGAGCTGAACTCTAAGCAGGGCCTTGAACATAGCTCACTCCTCCTCGAGCTCGAGGAAGACCTCCTCGAGGGAATCGTCGCCGCGCACCTCGTCCATCGTGCCGGAGCGGATGAGCCGCCCGCCCTTGATGATCGCCACCATGTCGCAGAGCTTTTCGGCCACCTCGAGCACGTGAGTGGAGAAGAATATGGCCCCGCCCGCGTCGCAGTGCTCGCGCATGATGCCCTTGAGCTTGTGCGTCGCCACAGGGTCGAGCCCGACGAAGGGCTCGTCCATGATTATGAGCTTCGGCGAGTGCACCAGCGCGGAGATTATGGCGAGCTTCTGCTTCATGCCGTGGGAGTAGGCGGAGATCGGCTCGGCGAGGTCGCCGGTGAGCTCGAATAGGTCTGCGTATTTGTGTATGCGCTCCTGCCGCTCGGCCTGCGGCACGCCGAAGATGTCGCAGACGAA
>DVGA01000053.1 GCA_018712985.1 Candidatus Scatomorpha intestinavium | reverse complement strand
AGAAGCGCAAATAGCGCGGCGAAGGCGATTGCAGGGGCAGGTCCCTGCGAACCATTTCTGAGAGATTTCTTTTTGTCTTGTCAAAAAGAAACCCCTCAGACTCCAAAGAGAAAACCGCTTGGTGCTCGTCGGAGGCTAAATCCGGCTATCACCAAACTTTGCGGCATCGTAAGCTATTTATCCCTAATGGTGAATGAGTTGCCGCATCGCCGACCGTGCGTTTGCTTCGCTTACGCTCGCGGCACTGACGGGTAGAAGTCTCGGGCCGTTAGTGCCGCGACCGCAGGGAGCAATGCACGGTTTTGGCGGCAACCGTCATTCCCCATTCGGGATACCCGTTGAGTGGACTTGGATGGTGGGTGATAAACGGAGTAGGTTACGACACGCACCCAAGCGGTTTTCTTTGGGGTGTCACTCCCGTTTCTTTTGGCGCAACCAAAAGAAATGGGGTGACAAAGACAATGCAGGGGCTTTCCGCCCCTGCAATCGCTTTATAAGGGCTTGCGCCCTTATATTATCTGCCCCGCCGCGCCTTGGCGCGGCGCTCTGCCTCCAGGCGCAGCCTGGTCAGGTCATGTTGGCGAAGCGCTCCACGGCCTTGGTGAAATTGGCAATGGTCTGGTCGGCGTCGCCGTGCTCTATGCCGTCGCGCACGCAGTGCTGTATGTGTCCCTCCAACACCACCTGCCCCGCGCGGTGCAGCGCGGATTTCGCGGCGTTTATCTGCGCGAGCACGTCCTCGCAGGGCACATCCTCGTCTATCATCCTGTCGATCGCCTGCACCTGGCCGATTATCTTCTTCAGCCTGCGGTGGAGGTTTTCGGCGTCCATGCACTGTCTCATATCCTGCCTCCTATACCTGTAGGGGTATACCTTTGCATTATTTTAGTGCACGGCGCGGTGAAAGTCAAGCCTACACCACCTGGAAGATGTAGAACTTGAGGTACTCGGTCTCCGGCACGTTCCAGAGTATGGGGTGGTCCGGGGCCTGCTGCCGGGCCTCGACCTGCTTGAGCGAGACGTTCGCGTCCCGGGCGGCGGAGCGCAGCATTTTTTCAAAGAGCGCGGGCGGCATGAAGTGGCTGCACGAGCAGGTGGCGAGATAGCCGCCGCGCGGCAGAAGGCGCATGGCGCGGTAGTTTATCTCGTGGTAGCCCCGCTCCGCGCCGGCCACGGTGCGGCGGCTCTTCGTGAACGCCGGGGGGTCGAGGATGACGAGGCCGTAGTCGGCGTGCTCTGCCGCAAGGCGCGGCAGAAGGTCGAAAACGTCCGCGGCGACGAAGTCCATCCTGCCCTCAAGGCCATTCAGCGCGGCGTTCTGGCGGGCGAGGGCCACGGCGGACTCGGACACGTCCACCGCTGTGACGTGCTCCGCCCCGGCAAGGGCGCAGTTGAGCGCGAAAGAGCCGGTGTGCGTGAAGCAGTCAAGCACGCGCCTGCCCGGGGCGAGGCGCGCCACGGCGAGGCGGTTGTACTTCTGGTCGAGGAAAAAGCCGGTCTTCTGCCCGTTTTCCACGTCCACCGCATAGCGCACGCCGTTTTCGCATATTTCCGTCACGGCGCTCTCCGGATGAGGCGCGCCGGGATACCAGCCCTTGTACTGCTCAAGGCCCTCCAGCGCGCGTATCGGGCTTTCGTTGCGCTCGTATATGCCGTCTATGCGCTCGCCCATGGCTTCGAGCTGCGCGAGGAGCGCGGAGTATATCACGTCCTTCACCCCGTCCGTCCCGCGCGAGAGCACCTGAGCGGAGAGGAGGTTTGAAAAGCGGTCGACGGTCAGCCCGGGCAGGCCGTCCGCCTCCCCGAATATGAGCCGGCAGCAGGCGAAGTCCCCGCCCATGACCGCGCGGCGGTAATCGAGGGCGTATTTTACCCGGCGCTCGAAAAAGGCGGGGCCGAAGCGCTCGTTGGCGTTGTCGGAGAGGATGCGGACGCCGATTTTGCTCTCCGCGCTGAAAAAGCCCGCGCCGAGCCACGCGCCCTTTTGCGAGAATACGTCGACTATCCCGCCGGAGGGGCAATCGCCCTCGCACGCGGTTATCTCGGCGGCGTATACCCAGGGGTGGCCGCTGCGGAGCGAGGCCTCGGCCTTTTTTGTGACGGTTACGGCGGGGAAGGGTCTGTCCTGTTTCATTATTTGTCTCTCCAAAGCTGTCCGCGCCCGGGGCCGGGCGCGGACGTTTTTTTATGTGAGCTTGTATATCCTCGCCGACTCGGGCGGGAGCGTGAGCCTGATGAGCCCCTCGGACACCGCGGCGCTGTCGCCGCTCAGCAGGCAGACGGCGCGGCTGAGCCCGGCGGAGCGGAGCGCGGAGGCCTCATCAGCGGTGAGGCCTGCGTGGCCTGCCCAGATATCGGCTACGATGCTCTTTTCGTATGCCGAGCGGTTTATGACGGCGAGGAAAACGCCGTCCTCCGCCTCAAGCCCGAACTCGTCGCGACCGCCGGAGACGCAGCGCAGTATGGTGAGCACGTCCGGGTCCGGCGCGGAAAAGCCTACCGCGCCGACGGAGAGGGCGTCGTTTTCGTTCCGCAGCTCCGAGAGGGTGCTGTACCAGTCCACAAGCGAGCGCCTGCCCACGGTGAATGGCGCGCGGTCAAAGGGGTCGAGCATGCCGTTCATGCCGGTTTCGTCGCCGTAGTAGATGCTCGGGACGCCGGGGATGGTGAACTGCACGGCGGCGGCAAGGCGCTGCATGGCGGCTCCGCGCTCGTCCTGCGCGTCCGTGACGATGAAGCCCGCCTGCTGCTCGCGCGTCATGCTCCTCGCGTCCAGCCTTGTGGCGAGGGCGGTGCGCGCCCGGTCCACGTCGTGCGAGGATATGAGATTCATTACGGAAAAATAAAGGGCGGGGGGATAGTTCAGCCGCTGGTCGAGCAGGAAATCCGCTATTGCGCGGGAGTCTGAGCGGAAGGTGAGGAAGTTCAGCAGCGCCGTGCGGAAGGGATAGTTCATTACGGAGTCGAGCGAGTCGCCGAGGGCGTATTTCCGCCGTGCGCCGTAGCTCGTCTTGGTCACGGCGTCCTCCCACACCTCGCCGAGGATGACGGCGTCCGGGTCGGCCTCCTTCGCCGCGCGGCGGATAAGCGCGAGCGCCTCGTCCGGCAGCTCGTCTGCCACGTCCAGCCTCCAGCCGGCCGCGCCGCGGCGCAGCCAGGTCTTCACCACGCTGTTTTCGCCGGATATCACGAAATCGCGCCAGACGGCGTCGTTTTCATTCACCTCGGGCAGGTCGGGGAAATTCCACCAGCAGCGGTATTCGTCCGGCCACTTGTGGAAGTCGTACCAGGAGTAATAGGGCGACTTCTCGCCCGCATTGTACGCGCCGTCGGAATCATAGCGCGAGAAGCGGTTGAAATACACGCTGTCGGCCCCGGTGTGGGAGAAAACGCCGTCCAGCATCACTCGGATGCCGAGCTTTGCGGCGCTTTTGCACAGGTGCTCGAAGTCCTCGTTGGTGCCGAGCACGGGGTCAACCTTCAGGTAGTCGCCTGTGCCGTAGCGGTGGTTGCTGCAGGCCTCGAATATGGGGTTGAGATACAGCACGCGCACGCCGAGGGCGAGCAGATAGGGCAGGCGGCTCTCGATGCCGCGGAGCGTCCCGCCGTAGAAGTCGAGGGGGAAGTAAAAGCCGTCCGCGCTGTTGGGCTGCCAGTCTACGGGCTCGTTCCAGCCCTCGTGGTACTTCACCTGGCGGCCCCTGGAGCGGTGGTACTCTATGCCGCGCATGGCTGTGCCGGAGCTGTCGCGCGCGAAGCGGTCGGGGAAGATCTGGTACATGACCGCGCGGCGGAACCAGGCGGGGGTTTCAAAGTCCGAGGCGTACACCGTAAGCCGGAAGGAGGAGCCGCGGGAGCTCTGAAGCTGGCCGAAGCGGCCGCCCTGGGCGGCGCAGAGCCAGAACTCGCCCTCCTCGAGCCGGAGACAGAAGCAGTACCAGAGCGCGGCGGGCTCCTCCGAGGGGACAAGGTCGCAGTACCAGCGGCCGGAGGTGAGGGCCATCTTGTAGCGGCGCTCAAAGCCGTCCCCGCTCAATACGAGCTCCGCGTCGAGCACTGCGGCGGCCCCGTCGTAAAAGCCGAGGCGGACGCTCTGCCCGGCGCGTATTGCGCCGATGGGTTTGCGGTCGCTCTCGCTGGCGGCGTCGTGGGTTATGTGTGGCTGAAGAGAGGAAATAATCATATGTCAGTGAACCTGGCGGGGCTGAGTATGTACATCGAGCGCAGGGAGCTCGCCCGCCTCTCCTTCGTGCAGAATATGCGTGAGCACATCTCGGCGCAGAGCGTTTCGGTGCAGACCTCGCCGTCGCGTATCACGGCGCTCTCGCCGATGCGGCGCCAGTCGCCGGGCCATGTGTCCCAGAGGCGGGAGCAGAGCTTTTCGTTCACGGCCCTTATGAGCGAGGCGGTGCGCTGCTGCAGCGCGGCTATTGCGCCGAGGGGTACCGCCCCCGGCGTGGCGGAGCCGGCCATGCGCAGATCGAAGCACTCGGAGACGACGCCCATCGCCTCGTCCCAGCCGGCGCGGCGCTCGTCAAGGAGCAGCCGGAGCAGCTCGGGCAGGATTATAGCGTCCAGCCCGCCGGAGAGCTCGCAGTGCAGCTTTGACGGGAGGTCGGATATGCGCCCAACCGAGGCCGCGGCGCGCGCGGCGCGGGCCGCGGCGATGAAATACGCCCTCGTGAGGGCCGGCACGGCGCCGGAATTCAGCCGCGCCGCCAGCTCGGCGCTGCGCGCGGACTCGTTGTAGTCGGCCTTTACGTCCCCGGCCCTGACGGGCCTGGGCGCATATGCCCGCTCGCGCCCGCCCTCGTTCACAGCGAGGACGGGCAGGCGACCGGTGTAGCTCACCACGAGGCCGTCGTTGGTCCAGGCCTCGTGCGCGTCGCCGCCGAAATATACTGTTACAGCTTCGCTCCCTGTCATACCGTTACCCATGGCGCTCACAGCAGGTCTATATACAGACGCGCATAGTCCTCGGCGGAGCGGTCGAAGCCGAAGTCCACACTCATCGCGTTGCGCATGAGGTTCTCCCAGATGTCGTGATAGTCGCGGTAGAGCCCGACGGCGCACTCTACGGCGCGCTTCATCTCGTGGGCGTTGTAGTTGGCGAAGGAGAAGCCGGTCCCCTCGCCGGTGTACTGGTTGTAGGGCACCACGCTGTCCTTCAGACCGCCGGTCTCGCGGACGATGGGCAGAGTGCCGTAGCGCATGGCTATCATCTGCGATAGGCCGCAGGGCTCGAAGAGCGAGGGCATGAGCAGCATGTCCGCGCCGGCGTATATGCGGTGGCTGAGCTCCTCGTTATATCCGATGTAGGAGCAGATGCGCCCGCGGTGGCGCTCCTCCGCGCCGCGCATGAAGGCCTCGTACTCCTTGTCGCCGCTGCCGAGCAGGAGGAAGCAGATGTCGAAGCCCATCATCTCGTCCAGCACACGCTCGACGAGGTCGAAGCCCTTCTGCTTGGTCATCCTTGTGACCATTGCGACGAGCGGGGTGTTGATGTCCGCGTGGAGGCCCATGTCGAACATCAGCGATTCCTTGCAGGCGGCCTTTCCGCGCAGGTGGCCCTTGTCGTAGCGCTTGTAGATATAGGGGTCGGAGTGCGGGTTGAAAACTTTTTTATCTATGCCGTTGAGTATGCCGCTGAGCTGGTGCCGCCTTGCCGAGAGGATGCCCTCGAGGCCCTCGCCGTAGAAGGGGGTGCAGATCTCGCCGGCATAGCTCGGGCTGACGGTGTTCAGCCTGTCCGCAAAGACGCAGCCGGCCTTCAAAAAGGCGGCGCAGCCGTTTATCTCCATGAACTCGGGCGTGAAATAGCGGTCCTCCACCCGCAGCAGGTCGCGGAAGAAGTCGAAGCCGAACTTGCCCTGATAGGCTATGTTGTGGATGGTGAGCAGGGTCTTTATCCTGCCGTGCTCAAAAAAGCCGTACTGTGTGCGGAGCAGCATGGGCAGCATGGCCGTGTGCCAGTCGTTGCAGTGCAGCACGTCCGGGAAGAAGCCGAGGTTGGGGATGGCGTCCAGCACCGCGCGGGTGAAAAAGGCGTACTGTTCGCCCTCCGGGATGCCGCCGCGGTAGATCTTGTCGCCGAAATAGTACTCGTTGTCCACCAGGTATATCGTGACGCCGTCCAGCACAAGGCGCTCGATGCCGACGTACTGGCTGCGCCAGCCGAGGTCCACGGAAAAGCTGAACATGTGCTCAACCTGGTCGCGGTATTTGTCCTTCACGCAGCGGTGGTAGGGCGTGATGACTCGGGCGTCCAGCCCCTGGGCGGCGAGGCTCTTGGGCAGGGTGCCGACAACGTCGGCAAGGCCGCCGGTCTTGGATATGGGCGCGCACTCGGCGCTGGCGATGAGGACGCGGGGGAGCCTGTCCCAGCCCTTGTCGAGCAGGAGCTGCTGAAATTCACGTTTCATTTTGAAATCAATCCTTTCACAGTGTTGTTGCGCGTGGGCCCGGGTATTTTTCAGCTGTTTTTACGTCTTTTGGGGGCGGATTTGGCTTTGGGAGCCGCCTTGGATTTCGGCTCGGCCTTTTTCCGCTGCTCGGGGGTAAATTTGAACCAGACGGCGGACATCGCCGGAAGGGTTATCGCCGCGCTGTATTTCTGCCCGGCGAAGGGCTCGTCCACGGAGTGGACCTCGGCGGCGTTGTGCACGCCGCAGCCGCCGTATTTCACGTCGTCGGAATTTATGAGCTCGGTGAGCGTGCCGCGGCGGGGCAGGCCGATCGTGAAGCCATCGTACTGCACGGGGGTGAAGTTCAGCGCGCAGACGATGTAGGAGCGGGAGCGCGAGGCCTTGCGCATGAAGGCCACGCTGCTGCGCTCATAATCGTCCACGTTCAGCCACACAAAGCCGTCCCACGAGTCGTCGATCCTGTAGAGCGCGGGAGTGGAGCCATATATGAGGTTCAGGTCGCGGACGTAGTCTAACATGCCGCGGTGCTTGGGGAAGTCGAGCAGCATCCAGTCGAGCTGCTGCTTGTAGTTCCACTCGATGAACTGCGCGAATTCACCGCCCATGAACATCAGCTTTTTGCCCGGATGGGCGAACTGATAGCCGTAGAGTGCGCGGAGCGAGGCAAACTTCGTGTCGTAGTCGCCCCACATTTTGTTTACCATTGAGGCCTTGCCGTGGACCACCTCGTCGTGCGAAAAGGCAAGGATGAAGTTTTCCGAGAAGGCGTACATCATCGAGAAGGTGAGCCGGTTGTGGTTATAGCTCCTGAAATAGGGGTCGAGGGCCATGTAATCGAGCGTGTCGTGCATGAAGCCCATGTCCCACTTGAACGTGAAGCCGAGCCCGCCGGCCTCGGGCGGGCGGGAGACGAGGGGATATGCGGTGCTCTCCTCGGCGATCGTCACGGCGCCGGGATATGTGCTGAGCACGGCGTGGTTCAGCGCGCGCAGGAAATCCACCGCGCCGTAGTTTATGTTCCCGCCGTCCTTGTTCGGCGTCCACTCGCCGCCGCGGCGGCCGTAGTCGAGGTAGAGCATGCTGCTCACGGCGTCCACCCTTATGCCGTCGACATGGTATTTGTCGAAGAAAAACATGGCGGAGGAGACGAGGAAGCTCTGCACCTGCGGCTTGCCATAGTCGAAAATCATCGTGCCCCAGTCCGGGTGCTCGGCCATGCGCCGCTCGCTGCACTCGAAGCAGGGCGTGCCGTCAAAAAGGCGCAGCCCGTGTTCGTCGCGGGGGAAGTGCGCGGGGACAAAGTCGATGATCACGCCGATGCCCTCGCTGTGCAGCTTGTCCACGAAATACATGAAGTCCTGCGGCGTGCCGTAGCGGCTCGTGGGGGCGAAATAGCCGGTGACCTGATAGCCCCAGGAGCCCTCAAAGGGGTATTCGGTTATGGGCATGAGCTCGACATGGGTAAAGCCCATATCGCGGCAGTAAACAGCAAGCTCGTCCGCCACGTTGCGGTAGTTTGGAAAGGTCTCGCCCTCCCTGAGCCGCCATGAGCCGAGATGGAGCTCATATATGGACATGGGGGAGCGCAGGGCGTCGTGCTTTTCGCGCGCGGCCATGTATTTGCCGTCCTGCCATTCCCAGCCATCGATGTCCCAGACCCTGCTGCCGGTGGCCGGGCCGGTTTCGGAGTGGAAGGCGAAGGGGTCGGCCTTCAGGACGGCGTTCCCGTCCCGGCTGACGACGCGGTATTTATAGATGTCGCCCTGCTTTACATTGGGGACGAAGGCGCACCATACGCCGTCCTCCCGCCGGGTCATCGGCGAGGCGGAGCCGTCCCAGCCGTTGAAGTCGCCGACCACGGAGACTTCGCGGGCGTTCGGGGCCCAGACCACGAAGCGGTGCATCCCGCATTCAGGCATGTACCGGCATCCGAAGGTTAGATAAGCCATGCGTGCGCCGCCGGTGTTGAAGAGATAGATGTCATCGTTGGGAACATATTTTTCTATGAGTTCTCTTTGATCCATCAGATTACCTCCGTTCAAGAAATCTATAACTATGGCGTTGCTGCCTTTCTTTGCCTCCGTCCCATTATACAATTTTTTTGCCGCGAATCAAAGTATTTTTTCGTAAACGGGGTTTTGACAAGTCCACGGGTACAGTATATACTTGAAAAGGCGCAAAACGCGCCGTTTTGGACGCGGAGGTGCATCAAAAAAGTGATATATGTCGTGGAGGACGACAAGAGCATACGCGAGCTCGTGGCCTACGCCATGGATTCCGCCGGCTTCGAGATAACCTGCTGCAATTCGGCGCAGGAGTTTTACTCGGCCCTCGACCCCTCGCGCTCGCAGCTTGTGATACTGGACATAATGCTGCCGGGCGAAAACGGGCTTGAGATACTCAGCCGCCTGCGCTCAAGGGCGGAGACGGCGCAGATCCCGGTGATGATAATGTCCGCCCTCGGCGAGGAGATGGACAAGGTGCGCGGGCTCGACCTCGGCGCGGACGATTACATCGCAAAGCCCTTCGGGATCATGGAGTTCCTCGCCCGCGTGCGCGCGCTGCTGCGCCGCGGGGAGCAGCGCGGCGAGCTGACCGCCTCCGGTGTGACGCTGTATCCGGCGTCGCGCCGAGTGGAGGCCGCGGGGCAGGACGTGGCCCTGACGGCCAAGGAGTTCGACCTGCTCGAATACCTGATGCGCCGGGCGGGCACGGTGGTCCGCCGGGAGGAGCTGTTAGGCGCCGTATGGGGCTATTCCGGCGGCGAGGAGACGCGCACCGTGGACGTGCACATAAGGGCGCTGCGGCTGAAGCTTGGCGATTCCGGCTCCATGATAAAAACCGTCCGCGGCGTGGGATACATGGCGGAGAAGTGAGGTAAGAGCGATGTACGAGCGCGAATACACGCCACGCCCCGAGGCCACCGAGGAGATGCGCCGCGAATTCACTGCAAATGTCTCACACGAGCTGAAAACGCCCATAACGTCCATCTCCGGCTACGCGGAGATGATGGTGACGGGCATGGCCCGCCGGGAGGACTGGCCGAAGCTGGCCGAGAAGATCTACTCGGAGTCCCGCCGGCTGATAGCGCTTATAGACGACATCATCCGCCTCTCGAGGCTCGACGAGGGCTCGATAAGCGAACCCGCCGCGCAGGTGGACCTGGCTGCCGCGGCCCGGCGATGCGCCGATCGGCTCGAGGTGGAGGCGGCGCGCTGCCGCGTGAACGTGACCGTCTCAGGCCCGGGGGCGAGCGTGATGGGCAGTGCCCAGCTTATAGACGAGATGATCACCAACCTCTGCGACAACGCCATAAAATACAACCGCGAGGGCGGCAGGGTGGTAATCCGCACCGGCGAGCGGGACGGATGCCCGTATTTCTCCGTGGAGGACAACGGCATAGGCATAGCGCCGGAGCACCTCGGCAGGGTGTTCGAGCGCTTTTACCGCGTGGACAAGAGCCGCTCGAAGGACACGGGGGGCACCGGGCTGGGCCTTTCCATAGTCAAGCACGCGGCCGCCTGGCACCACGCGAGCATAGAGGCCGAGAGCGCGCCTGAAAAGGGCACGAAAATCAGCATAATTTTCGACGGAAAGGGAGGAGAACAGGTATGACGGAAGCAAAGAGGCCGTTTGTGACAAAGGAGCGGATAGAGGAGCTGGTGAAGAAGTACCCGACACCGTTCCACCTTTACGACGAGCGGGGCATACGCGAAAACGCGCGCCGGGTGAACGAGGCCTTCGCCTGGAACGGGGGATACAGGGAATTTTTTGCCGTCAAGGCCACTCCGAACCCCGCGATAATGCAGATACTCCGCGAGGAGGGCTGCGGAATGGACTGCTCCTCGCTCACGGAGCTCATGCTCTGCGAGCGGCAGGGCATAACAGGCGGGGAGATAATGTTCTCCTCCAACGACACGCCGGCGGAGGACTTTGTGCTCGCGGCGAAGTTAGGCGCGACGATAAACCTCGACGACATCACGCACATCAACTTCCTCGAGAAGACGATCGGCTACATCCCGGAGACCATCTGCTGCCGCTTCAACCCGGGCGGGTATTTCGAGATACAGAACACGATCATGGACTCCCCGGGGGACGCCAAATACGGCATGACCAAGCCGCAGATGTTCCAGGCCTACCGCATACTCATGGAAAAGGGCGCCAAGGAGTTCGGCATACACGCCTTCCTCGCTTCCAACACCACGACGGACGACTATTATCCAGCCCTGGCGATGCAGCTCTTCCGCCTCGCCGTGGAGCTCCACGAGGAGACCGGCGCGCACATCGGCTTCATAAACCTCTCCGGCGGCGTGGGCATACCCTACCGCCCGGACGGCCACAAGCCGGATATAATGGCGATAGGTGAGGGCGTACGCAAGGTGTATGAGCAGATACTTGTGCCGGCCGGCATGGGCGACGTGCGCATTTTCACGGAGATGGGCCGCTATATGCTCGGGCCGTACGGCTGCCTTGTCACGAAGTGCATCCACCAGAAGCACATACACAAGGAGTACATCGGAGTGGATGCCTGCGCCTGCAACCTGATGCGCCCGGCGATGTACGGGGCCTATCACCATGTCACCGTGGCGGGCAAGGAGGACGCACCCTGCGACCACCTCTATGACGTGACCGGCGGGCTCTGCGAGAACAACGACAAGTTCGCCACTGACCGCTGGCTGCCGGCGATAAACGTCGGCGACTATCTCGTGATACACGACACGGGCGCGCACGGGCACGCGATGGGCTATAACTACAACGGCAAGCTCCGCAGCGCGGAGGTGCTGCTCTGCGAGGACGGCTCCGACCGCCTTATCCGCCGCGCGGAGACCCCGGACGACTATTTCGCCACGCTGAACTTCTAACCACGCTGCGTGTGGAGGCATAGCGCGCCGCGGAGCGGCGCGAGTGCGCCACAGTATAGCAGCACAACGCGAAGGGCCGCGGCGGACTGCGTCCGCTGGCATAGCGCGCCAAGCTGCGCTTGGATGCATAGCGCGGCCCAAAGGGCCGCGAGGGCGATGTGGTATAGCGCGATGTGAAGGGCAGCGGCGGACTGCGTCCGCTGGCATAGTGCCGGGACACAGCGGGCCATTCCAGGTCTTCCCGCGGACTGAAAGCAATAATGAACGGCAGATTTCCCGGAGGGCGCGCTGCCCTCCGGGGAATCTTTTTTCGGAGACTCTTGACAAATACGCAAGTAGTAAATATAATCTAATAGCAATCAATCATCATTACAGATCCATGATAAGGAGGAAGCCGTGGACGCGCAATTCAAAAAGGGCATATTGAAGCTGTGCGTGCTGGCCCTGCTTGAGCGGCGGGACTGGTACGGGTATGAGATCAGCGACTACCTCGCGCGGAAAATAGACATAGCCGACGGCACGGTCTATCCGCTGCTGCGCAAGCTGAAGTCGGACGGGCTGCTCTCTACCTATCTGCAGGAGGAGAGCGGCGGGCCGCCGAGGAAGTATTATTCGCTGACGGAGCTGGGAAAAGAAAACCTGAACGCCGGGCGAGAGGCTTATTTGCAGTTTTCGCGCGTGGTAAACGACATGCTGGAGGGCAGATCCGATGACTAAAAATGAGTATATCTCGGCGCTCGGCCGGGAGCTGAAGCGGCTCGGCGTACCTGACGCGGGCGACGTGCTCGAGGAATACGAGCAGCATTTTGCGTTCAAGGGCGCCGACGGGAGCACCGAGGAGGAAATAGCCGCGCGCTTGGGCGCGCCGGCCGAGGTGGCCGCGCAGTTTGCCGCGCCGGGGGCGGCCTCCGGCTCCGCAGCGCTTGTGAAATTGGGCGTGGGCCTGATGTGGGTGTTCGCGGCGCTGTTTTTCGTGCTGCTCATAGCCTGGGCCGTGGTGATGGCGGCGTTCGCCCTCGCCTGCGCGGTGTGCGCCGTGTGCCTCGCCGCCGGGATTGACGCGGGCGGGCTGCTGCCGCAGATGCCGTACTACTGCGCCGTTATCTTCGCCGTATCGCTTGCCGCGCTCGCGGTCCTGAGCGTTGTGGGCACGGCGTATTACGCCGCGTTTGTGTGCGCACTGATGCGCTCGTGGGCGCGGTTCGCGCACAACTCCGTGGCCGCCGCCAGCGGCAGGGCCGAGCTGCCACCGCTGCCGGCGGTGCCCAGGCTCGGCGCGGAAACCGGTCCTCGCGCGCGGCTGGCGACGCGCATTTCCCTCGCCGTTTTTGCCGCCTGCGTTGTGCTCGGCGCGGTGATGAGCATGATTTCCGCCGGGGCACTGGAGTTCTGGCACGTGTGGAACTGGTTCGGATACGCCGCCTGACGACGAAGTGCCATGGAAAAGCTGATGAGATTCACGGCAGCAGCGGCCCTGCGGGCTGTGTTCAAACGCCCGCGCTGACGATATTCCGGCATGCCGGAGCAGCTTAAAAGCAAACTCCCCCGCCGCCCGGCGGGGGAGTTTGCATCAAGTTTACATAATATTTAAGAGCCGGACGCGGCGCGGGCCGTAAGGCGGGACAGCAGCGAGCCGAAGCGCAGAGGGAAAAGACAGCAGGCAATGGTCTGCAACCACTGTAAACGCGAGTGGCAGATTATGAACCGGCGGGAAAACAGCGCCCTTGCAAGGCCGCGCCCGACCGTTTCGGGGCCAGCCATGAATTCCGGCGGCACGGGCAGCGGGGCGCTCGAGCGCGTGCGGGTGAGCGGCGGATGCAGGATGTGAAAGCTGATCCCACTCCCGGCATACTCAAGCCTCAGGCATTTTGCGAGGGACTCGAGCGCGCCCTTGGTCGAGGCGTAAGCGCTCAGGTTGGGAAAGCCGGTGATGCCGACGCCGGAGCTCGTGAAGGCGACCCTACCGCCGGGCCGCATGTGGGGAAGGGCGGCATGTGTCAGGTTCACGGCGCCGATAAAGTTTACATAATATGCAGAATCAAACAGGCCGGGACCGGATTCCTCAAAGGGCGCGAACGGGCAGACGCAGGCGTTGTGCACCGCGGCGTCAAAGCCGCCGAAAGCGGCCGCGGCGGAGTTGGCTGCCGCTTTTACGGCGTCAGGGCTGGAGGCATCGGCCTGAAAACAGAGCAGCGAGCCGCCGAAGCGCTCCGAAAGCGCGCCGATATGGCTTAAAGATATGTCCAAGACGGCGACCCTGTGGCCAAGCTCGAGCAGTGATGCGGCAAGGGCAAGGCCGATGCCCTCGTTTGCCCCGCAGAGCAGTATGTCAGCCATAGAGCGCCTCCATTTCTGAGAAAAAGCGCGCGGCGTGTGCGGAGGCAGCCTCCCGGAAGGCCGCTTTGGCCTCGCCGTCCAGTTCGCCGCAGAGCAGATAGCGGTTGGCGTACAGGTAGATGGGCGCGTAAAATTTTACGGCGAGGTAATCCGCGCCGCCAGGGCCGGTTAGAGCGGCGAACACCCGCGCCTGATATGAGAGCGGCTCGTCGAACATCCAGCGAGTGTAGAGCCGCAGGGCCTCCGGCGAGGAGCGGCGCTCGATATCGAGCAGGCGCAGCACGCCGTTGCAGAACGGGTCGGAGAGGTAGCCGTCGAAAAAATGCGCGCAGACGTTCATGAAGCCCTCCCTGCCCGGCGGAGAGCCGGCTTCGAGTGCGGCGTCGAGCTCGCCGGTCAGGGCGGCGCAGTGCTCCTCAAAGCGGGAGTACAGCTCGTCTATCACCGCCTGTTTGCCGGGGAAGTGGTAGTAAAGCGAGCTCTCCTTTATGCCCACTGCGGAGCAGATATCGCGCACCGAGACGGCCTCGCAGCCCCTGCGCGAGCAGAGCTCAAGCGCCGTGTGGAGTATCATTTCGCGTGTTTCAGCCATAAAAGCACCTGCCTAACAGTTGTTAGGCACAGTATACCTAACGACTGTTAGGCTGTCAAGCACAAAATAAAACTTCCCCCCGTGCAGCGGCGGGGGGAAGAGGCATATTTGCGGCCTTACAGGCTCTTTACGTACTCGATGCCGGCCTTGAGGGCCTTTACGTTGCCCTCGAAGAACTTGGCCTTGCGCTCGCCGAGCTCGACGCGGATGGCCTCTATAATGGCCTCTTCGCTTATGACGTCGGGCTTCTTGGCGACGTACGCGCCGAGGAACACGACGTTGGCGCCGCGCGGGTTGCCGATTTTCTCGGCGATGTGGTTGCAGGGGACGTAGACGACGTCACAGTCGTCGCGGTTGGACTTTTCCTCGATTATGCTGCTGTTGATGAGCAGCAGGCCGCCCGGCTTTACTTCGCCCTGGAATTTGAGCATGGAGGGGAGGTTCATGGCGAGCACGGTGTCGGCCATGGATATCAGCGGGGAGGCGACGGGCTTGTCGGAGACGACGACGGAGCAGTTGGCCGTGCCGCCGCGCATCTCGGGGCCGTAGCTGGGGAGCCAGGAAACGTTTTTCCCGCTCTCCATGCCGGCCTCAGCGAGAAACTTGCCGATGAGCAGCATGCCCTGCCCGCCGAAACCTGCGAATATACACTGTTCCTTCATCTTTTATTCGGCCCCCTTGTCCTTGTATACGCCCAGCGGGTAGTACGGGATCATGTTGTCCTCGAGCCACTTCATGGCCTCGACAGGGCTCAGGCCCCAGTTGGTGGGGCAGGTGGAGAGTATCTCGACTATGTTCAGGCCGTGGCCCTCCATCTGGTAGCGGAAGGCCTTGGTTATGGCCTTCTTGGCCTTAACGATGTTGGCGGTGGTGTTCAGCGCCACGCGCTCGGCATAGTAGCAGTCGGGGATCTGGCTGAGCATCTCGCAGATCTTGATGGGCGCGCCGCTCCACTCCTCGCTGCGGCCGTAGGGGCTGGTGGTGGTCTTCTGGCCGATGAGGGTGGTGGGGGCCATCTGGCCGCCGGTCATGCCGTAAATGGCGTTGTTGATGAAGATGACGGTGATCTTCTCGCCGCGGTGGGTGGCGTGGACTATCTCGTTCGTGCCGATGGAGGCGAGGTCGCCGTCGCCCTGATAGGTGAAGACGCAGGTCTCCGGGTGCACGCGCTTGATGCCGGTGGCGACAGCGGGGGCGCGGCCGTGCGCGGCCTCGTACATGTCGCAGTTGAAGTAGTTATAGGCGAAGACGGCGCAGCCGACGGGCGCGACGCCGATGACGTTGTCCTCAAGTCCGAGGTCCTCTATCGCCTCGCCGACGAGGCGGTGCGCTATGCCGTGGTTGCAGCCCGGGCAGTAGTGGAACACCGCGTCGGTCAGCATTTTGGTTTTTTCAAATACAACGGCCATTACAGTACCTCCCTCATGCTGAGCAGCTTCTCTTTGATTTCCTCCGGCGTCGGCATATGGCTGCCGTAGTGGCCGAAGAAGTCGACCTTCTGATCGCCGTTCATGGCCAGTTTCACATCCTCGAGCATCTGGCCGGCGTTCAGCTCCACATCGAGCACGGCCTTGACGCCCGGGGCGGTGGCCGCGTCGTGCAGCTCCTTGTACGGGAAGGGCCAGAGGGTGATGGGCCTGATGAGGCCGACGTTGAAGCCCTCTTCCTTCAGGTCGTCTATGGCGCTCTTGGTTATGCGCGCGACGGTGCCGAAGGCGGTGCATACGATCTCGGCGCCCTCGAGGTTATAGGCCTCGTAGCGGACCTCGTTGGCCTCGATCTCGCGGTAAGTGGCCTGGAGGCGCTCGTTGAGGACGTCAAGCTCGTCGGTGTTGATATACAGAGAGTTTATGATGGCGCGGTGGGGCTTGCTCATGCCGTGGCCGTTGGCGGCCCAGGTCTTTACGCTGTAATCGACCTTGTAATCCTGCATCTCGGGCAGGACGACGGGCTCCATCATCTGGCAGATCATGCCGTCCGCCACGACCATGACGGGGTTGCGGTATTTGTCGGCGGTGTCGAAGGCGACGGCCATGAGGTCGATGGCCTCCTGCACGGAGGCGGGGGCGAAGACGACAAGGCGGTAGTCGCCGTGCCCGCCGCCCTTGGTTGCCTGGAAATAGTCGCCCTGGCCGGCCTGGATACTGCCGAGGCCCGGGCCGCCGCGCATGACGTTCATGATGACGCAGGGCAGCTCGGAGGCGGCTATGTAGCTTATGCCCTCCTGCTTAAGGGAGACGCCGGGGGAGGAGGAGCTGGTGAGCACTCGCGCCCCGGTGCCGGCGGCGCCGTACACCATGTTTATCGCGCCTATCTCGCTCTCAGCCTGCAGGAAGCAGCCGCCGATTTCGGGCATGCGCGCGGACATGTACTCGGGGATCTCGGTCTGCGGAGTGATGGGGTAGCCGAAGAAGTAACGGCAGCCGGCACGGATCGCGGCCTCCGCTATGGCTTCGCTGCCCTTCATAAGAGTCAATGCCATGTCTCGTTCCTCCTCCTATTCCTTCTCGATGCGGATGGCGACATCCGGACAGGTGCGGGCGCAGGCCGCGCAGGCTATGCAGGCCGCGAGGTCGATCATCTCGGCCGGGTGATAGCCCTTGGCGTTGAGCTTGGTCTTGGAGATCTGCAAAATCTTCTTCGGACAGGCCCTGACGCACAGTCCGCAGCCCTTGCAGAGCTCCTCGTTGATCGTGTGTTTTACCATGCTTCTACCTCATTTCTGATAATGATATAGAGTTTTGATAAACTTGCGCACAGCTTTGTTCACAGACCCTCTTTCGTAAAAGTCTCCCAGTCGCGGTGCATGAAGGTCTCTATCGGCATCGGCTCGCCGATAAAGGCGCTGTCGTGCCCCTCGCTGAGGAAGGTCTCGAGCAAATCGGGGCGCCCGGTGGTGTAGAGCACCGGGACGCCGGAGGCGAGCGAAGCCTCGCGTATTATCTCGTACCCGTCGCGGAGGTCCTCCGCGCAGGCGAGGCGGGCGAGGTTCGTGTTGTTCACGAAGCCCGACACGCGCTGGCGGGAGTGCCTTTCCATGTCCCGCATGAGGTGGACGAGCTTCTCCGGCGTGCCGGCCATGGGCCGGCGCGTGTTGACCACGTTCAGGACCTTCAGGCTGCCCTCCGGCAGCGCGGCGAAGTCCTCGTGGTATCTTCCGAGTGCGGTGGCCCCGGCGGGGTCCCCGCCGACGTCGAATATCACGGTGTCCCAGTCGAGGGCAAAGGCGCTGGCCACCTCGGCCGGGAGAGAGAGCGTTTCCACGCTCGCGTGAACATAGTTGGGGGATACGAGCCGTATCTCGCGGGATTTGACAAGGTTGCCGCGGTCCGTTAGGCGGAAATAGGTGTTCACCATGTCGAGGTCTATGAGCTCGACCTTTTTGCCCTCCCGCGCGGCGCGGAAGGCAAAATTGAGCGCCAGCTCGGTCTTACCGCTTCCGTAGTTGCCGATAAGGACTATGACCTCTTTCATTTACGTGCTCCCTTCGCTTATTTCTGGCCCTCGGGCGGCTGCTTCGCTCGGTTTTTCTCCGCGGAGCGTTTGACTATCCAGAAGGGATCGTCCGTCGTGTCCGAATAGGCGACGAAGTTCAGGCTGGACCTGATGTGTTCGGCCATGGACTGCCGCGCGAGGGAGGGGATGTGCAGCTTGATTGCTGAAACTATCGCCCCGTGCTGGTGCACGACCTGGCTCGACCAGGGGTTCACCTGCTCCGGCGGGATGAACTTCGGCCAGGAGCCCTGGTACATGGTCAGGTTGGGCAGCAGCTCCTTGTAGCTCCTGATGAGGTATTTATTGCCGCTGGACTCGACAATCAGCTTGTGGAACGGCATATCCGTGTCCTTCAGGCGGTTGCCGTCCATCATCGGGACGGCCTTTTTGAACTCGACGGCAAGGCTGTCGAGCTTTGAAATCTCTTCGGGCGATGCCTTTTCGGCGCAGAGCGCCGCGGCCTCGCACTCTATCGCCATACGCGCGTCGTAGAGGTCTATCATGTCGCGCAGGCTCATGTCCGTAACGTAAAAGCCGCTGACATGCGGCCGGGTTTCAACAAAGCCGATGGACTGAAGGCGGTTTATCGCCTCGACTACCGGCGTGCGCGAGATGCCGAAGTCCGTGGCTATCTGGTTTATGTTCAGCTTCGAGGCGGGCGGGATGTCGAGCACGACTATCTCGTCGTAAAGAATCTGTGTTACGACGTCGCTGAGCTTTGCAAACGGGTTCTTTTCAAGGTAGCTCTCAAGCTTTTCCCGATTCATCCGAAAATCACCTCGGGTGCGTTTTTAAGCGCTTCATCGTTTTTTTGCACAAAAAACGATGCGTTTCAACTACATATAATTTAACACATCATGTGGCAATAATCAAGATACAAACAATATTTATTGAAAATGCGGGAATGTGAACTGAAAAAAATGCTTTTGGCAAATGCAAAATTCGCCCGCCCTCTCGGGCCCCGCCCACGCACGGCGCAATATACGGGATCGGGCGCGGATTTTACAAAAAAGACAGGGCGTTTTTTGTTGAATCGGCGGCGTTTGAGTGATAGAATAAGGTGCTGAATGTTTGAAAAGGAGGCGCGCTATGAACGACATATACGACATTTCCCTCGCCCCGGAGGGGGAGCGGAAGATAGAATGGGTCCGCCGCAACATGCCCGTGCTGCGCGGGATCGAGGCGGACTTTGAGCGCGAAAAACCCTTCGCCGGGCTGAAAATCGCGCTGTCGGTGCATCTTGAGGCAAAGACGGCCTATCTCTGCCGCGTGTTGGCCGCGGGCGGGGCGCAGATGTCCGTGACAGGCTCCAACCCCCTGTCCACGCAGGACGACGTGGCGGCCGCGCTCGCAGCGGGCGGAATGGAGGTGCACGCCACGCACGGCGCCACGGAGGAGGAGTACAGAAAGCAGCTCCTGGCCGCGCTTGCAATCGGGCCGAACATCATAATCGACGACGGCGGCGAGCTGCTCGAGCTGATGCGCACGCACTATCCCGAGCTCATACCCGGCGTGATAGGCGGCTGCGAGGAGACGACGACGGGCATTACGCGCATAAACAAGCTGGCCAGGGCGGGGCTGCTGCCCTTCCCGATGATGCTGGTGAACGACGCGGACTGCAAGCACCTCTTCGACAACCGCTACGGCACGGGGCAGAGCGTCTGGGACGGAATCATGCGCACGACCAACCTTATCGTTGCGGGCAAGCTCGTCGTGGTGAGCGGTTACGGCTGGTGCGGCAAGGGCGTAGCAATGCGGGCCAAGGGGCTCGGCGCGCGAGTAGCCGTTACGGAGACGGACCCGGTATGCGCTCTCGAGGCTGTGATGGACGGCTTTGAGGTCATGCCGATGAGCGAGGCCGCCAGGGTCGGCGAAATATTCTGCACGGTCACCGGCTGCCGTGACATCATAACTGCCGAGCACTTCGCGCTGATGCGCGACGGGGCGATCCTCTCCAACGCCGGCCACTTCGACGTGGAGATCGACATGGCCGGGCTGGAGGAGTACGCCGTGCGCAAATACGAGGCGCGGCATAACATCACCGGCTATGAGCTGCCGAACGGCAGGACGATTTTTGTCATCGCCGAGGGCAGGCTTGTCAACCTTGCCGCGGCGGACGGGCACCCGGCCGAGATCATGGACATGAGCTTTGCCATCCAGGCGCTGTCCGCGGAATACCTCGCGAAGCACCGGGGCGGGCTGAAGGCGGAGCCGGTAAAGGTCCCGAAGGAGATAGACAGCGCCGTCGCCAGGCGCAAGCTGACATCCCTCGGCGTTGCGATAGACGGCATGACGGAAGTGCAGAAGGAGTATATGGGCGTGTAAGCGCCGCAGGGCGCGAAAACGGGAGGAGGTGCGCGCCTTGGAGGAGAAAAGCTACGACCAGCGCAGGGAGCGGCTTCTCGAGCTGGTGCGCTCAAAGCGGCTGAAGGCCCTTCAGCTCGAGCTCGAGGAGATGAACGAGTTCGACATCGCGGAGTTCATCACCGAGTTGGGCGAGGAGGACTCGCTGAAGATGGCCACGGTTTTCCGCCTGCTCAGCAAGGAGCATGGGGCCGAGGTGTTTGCCGAGCTCGACGCGCCGGAGCAGCAGGAGATAATCAACTCCATCACCGATAAGGAGCTCGGCGAAATAGTCGAGGACATGTACGTTGACGACGCCGTGGACATGATGGAGGAGCTGCCGGCCAACATCGTCAAGCGCGTCATGCGCGCCGCCACGCCGGAGACCCGCGCGCTGATCAACCAGTATCTGAAATATCCGGAGAACTCGGCCGGCAGTATCATGACGGCCGAGTTCGTGGACCTTAAAAAGTATATGAACGTCCGCGAGAGCATAGCCCGCATCCGCAGGATAGGCGACGACAAGGAGACGATATACGTCTGCTACGTCACGAGCGCGGACCGCAAGCTCGAGGGCGTTGTGACGGTTAAGGACCTGCTCCTCTCCGACGACGACGCCGTCATCGAGGACATAATGGACCGGAACGTCATCTTCTGCCGCACGACGGACGACCGGAGCGAGGCGGCGGAGCGGATCTCCGACTACGACCTGCTCGCGGTGCCGGTCGTGGACAAGGAAGACCGGCTCGTAGGCATAGTTACCGTTGACGACGTCATAGACGTCCTCGAGGAGGAGGCCACAGAGGACTTCGACCTCATGGCAGGTATTTCCCCTTCGGACAAGCCGTATTCCCGCACGGGCGTTGTGGAGATGTGGAAGCGGCGCATACCATGGCTGATGTTTTTGATGCTCTCGGCCACGTTCACGAGCATGATAATAACGCATTTTGAGGACGCCCTGTCGAGGTTTGCCGTGCTCACCGGCTTTGTGCCCATGCTCATGGGCACCGGCGGCAACTCCGGTTCGCAGAGCTCCACCGCGGTCATCCGAAGCCTGTCAATAGGCGACACGGAGCCGCGGGACATACTCAGCGTGGTCTGGAAGGAGATCCGCGTGGCGGTGCTCTGCGGCATAACGCTCGCCTGCGTGAATTTCATCAAAATGCTGCTCGTGGACCGGATACTGCTTTCAAACCCGGATGTCACTGTTATGGTTGCCTTTACGGTAAGCCTGACTATAGTGTTCGTTGTTATTTTCGCCAAATCAGTCGGCTGCATCCTGCCGATGATAGCCGAGAAAATAGGCATAGACCCTGCCGTGATGGCCAGCCCGCTGATAAGCACGATCACGGACGCGGTGAGCCTGCTGATTTATTTCACACTTGCCACGATTATACTCAGGATATAGCGCCGCCCCGGCGCGGCGATACGCCGGGAGAGAAGAGAGACATACGGAAGAGGTGTTTGAAACTTGGACATGACCCCCGTGCTCACACAGATGGGCATACTTGTTTTCATCATGGCCGTGGGCTTCGTGTGTACGAAGCTTGGGGTTACCGGCCCGGAGTTCACCCGCTCCGGCTCAAAGGTAGTGCTGAACGTGCTGCTGGTGTTTACGATTCTCAACTCCGTGACGAGCGCGGAGCTCGAGCTCTCATTGGCGGACATCGGCATTTACGCGCTCGGCTTCTTCGTCATGATAGGGATCTGCATGCTGCTGGGTCTGATTATGGCGCGCATTATGCGCCTTGGACCGAACGAGCGCGGGATTGCGGCCTTTGCGGTGGCATTTACGAATACTGTTTTCGTGGGCTTCCCGGTCGTGGAGTCGGTGTTCGGGGCTGGGGGCGTGCTCATAGCTACAATCTCAAACATACCGTTCAATCTTTTCATCTACACATTGGGCGTCATGCTTATTGACGGCAGCCCGAAGGCCATGAGCTTGAAAAGCGTGCTCTCGCCCCCGATGATAGCGACGCTGATTGCGATCGCCTTCCTGCTGACAGGCTGGGAGCTCCCCGCGCCGGTTGTGGAGTGCTTCAGCGTCATATCCGCCGGCACGGTGCCGATGAGTATGCTGGTCGTGGGCGCGAGCCTTGGCTCCGTGTCCATAAAGGAGTCGCTGGGCAACTGGAGGGTGTATGTCGTAAGCCTTGTGCGCCTGATAATCGGGCCGCTGGCCGTGTGGGCGGTGCTCAGGCCGTTCATACACGACGAGATGTTCCTCGGCGTCGTCGTGATACTCGCCGCCTGCCCTGTGGCGATGCTGGCAACGGCGCTCACCATCCGCTGCGGTAAGGACGAGGCCTTCGCCAGCGAGTGCGTGTTCGTCAGCACGGTCCTCTCCGCCGTCACCCTCCCGCTGATGATCTATCTGCTGCTGTAACCGGGCCGTGCCCGGAGGCAAGGCAGCTGTGCCGGAAGCGGCATAGCGCACAGGAAAATTCAACAGCCGCGGCCCTGCGCCGCGGCTGTTTGTATTATTCCCGCGCGGAAGCGTGATCACGTGAGGAAAAGTGCCGAGACATAACAACCCACCCCAGGGCAAATGTCCGGGGGTGGATTTATGTACGAATATGGTTTACTTTGCCGCTTTTTTCATCGGGGAGATCGCGATCGACACGATTATGAGCACCATGCCGACAAGGGCGGTACCGCCGAAGAAGAGCCACGCGGTGCCCATTCCGCCCTCGGTGGCGAGGAAGGCGTTCATCACGGGCGCGGTGAGGGCCTGGCCGACATAGACTGAGGTCATCAGCGTGGCGGATATCGCGGCGAAGTCGCGCCCGCCGAAGACGCTCTGACCTATAAGGCCGGGGATGCTGGCGTTCAGCGGATAGGCCAGCGCGGCGAAGACGACACAGCCGACGAGTATCAGCGTGGCGGGGTGGCCGTTCAGCGCGACCATGCAGGCCATCGCGGCGACGAAGGCGACGCAGACGATGACTGTGAAAATGCTCGGGCCGGCCTTTGCGAACACCTTGCCGACTATGAGCAGCACCGCGCCGGAAATCACGAGATAGATAGCGTTCCAGTTGGCGGCGGCGGTGGCGTCAAGGCCGTTAGCCTGCCACCAGGAGGGGGCATAGCTCATATAGGCCGAGCCGCTCATGCACACGAAGAGCAGGGCGAGCGCGAGCACCCAGAAGGCGGGGGAGCGCAGGGCCTCGCTCTTGCTCACGCCCGGGACGTCAACAGCCGCACCGGCATCGGAGGCGGCGCCAGCATTGTCCCAGCCGAGGGGCTTCTGGCCCATTTTTTTCGGGTCCTTTATAAGGCAGATGACGGAGAAGAGGCCGATTGCAAGGATGAAAATGGAGAGTATGCGGTAGCAGCCCTTAAAGTCCACGACCTTGAAGAGCTGGCCGGCGGCGAAGACCCATATGGCCGCGCCGAAGCCAGCGCCGGAAAACACTATGCCGGAGATCTGCTCGCGCTTTTCCACGAACCAGTCGGCGATAACGCTCGAGCAGACGGCGTGGGTGCCGAAGGTGATGGAGAAGGAGGCCATGAAGCCGGCCAGGTAGTAGAACACGAGTGTGGATATGTTCTGCCCGGGTACGGCAAAGGTGTAAAGGTGCACGTGTATCGCGCAGGCAAGCACGGAGATGAGCATGGTGGTTTTAGCGCCGAGCTTGCTGAGCGCCTTTACGGCGACTATACTGAGTATGACGTTGCCGATGGTGTTCACCGTGCCTATATAGCCCACCATGCCGAGGTCCCAGCCGCTGTATTCGCTGAGCGAGGTAAGGAATATGCCGAGGGTGGTGCAGGCGCCGAGGTTGACGAACATGACCAGGAAAGCGCCTATCGCCGCCTTATAGCCGAAAAATTTCTTGGATTCGTTCACTTTTTCCCCTCCTTAAAGCGATATCTTTTGCGAAACGCCCCCGCGGCAATGGCGGGGGCGTTGTGTGTTTGTGCGCTTTGGACTTACTTCAGGGACATGGCCGCGTAGAAGCCCTCGCGGATGGCGTTGCCGGCCTTGGCGGGCTTCATGCAGTCGCCGATGATGACGGTCTTGGTCGGATACTCGTTCTGGACGGCGTCGGCCAGCTCGAGGCTGCGGCCGCGGCCGAAGGCGGCGACGATGACATCGGCGGGGATGACGCGCTTTTCGCCCTCGTGCTCTACCTCGACGCCCTCGTCGGTGATGCCGATGACCTTGGTGCTGGTGAGCTGCTCCACGCCGTACTCGTTGAGCAGGCGGTCGATGCTGATCTTGTTGACGACCATGACGTCGCTGGCGAGCTGGGGCAGCATCTCAACGATGGTGAACTTCCGGCCGCCCTTGGCGCCGTACTCGATTGCGGTGTCGCAGGCGGAAAGGCCGCCGCCGCAGATGACGACGCGCTCGCCCTCGGGCATGCCGTTCTTGTGGATGTCGACCACGTCGACGACCTTCTTGTTGTCGATGCCGGGGATTTTGGGCATGACGGACTTGGAGCCGGTGGCCACGAAAATGGCGTCGGCGCTCTTGAGCACGGGGTCGTCGGCCTTGATTTCGGCGTTCAGGACGACCTTCACGCCCAGCTTCTTGAGCTGCACGCCGTACCACTCGATGAGCTGCGGGATGCGCCACTTGAAGTCGCCCGTGGCGATGGTGAGGAAGGTGCCGCCGATCTTGTCGCCCTTCTCGTACAGGGTGACGGAGCAGCCGCGCTCGGCGGCGCAGCGCGCGGCCTCGAGCCCGCCGGGGCCGCCGCCGATGACAACGACGTTGGTGGGCTTGCTGACCGGCTTGACCTCCATGGCGGTCTCAAAGCCGACGGAGGGGTTGACCGTGCAGCTCAGCTGGGTCAGGCGGCCGAAGATGCGGCCGATGCACTCCTCGTTGCAGACGATGCAGGGGCGGACATCCTCGCGGCGGCCCTCACGCAGCTTGTTGGCGAACTGCGGGTCGGCGATGGACTGGCGGCCGAACTGGGCGATATCGGCGTTGCCGCTCTCGAGCAGGGCGACGGCGCTCTCCATGCTGTGGTTGCCGGTGTTGATGATGGGCTTGGTGAGGTGCTTGCGGGCCTCCTCGCACACATAGGCCATGCAGGCCTCGCCGGTGTAGCGGGTGGGGAAGATATAGTCCATCGTCTCGTAGCAGGCGGCGTCGATGTCGAAAGCGTCGATGCCGCACTTGTCGAGCACGTCGAGTATCTTCATGCTCTCCTCGATGGTGCGCCCGCCGGGGAAGCGGTGGTCGAGGCTGATGCGGTAGGTGATGGGGAAGTCGGGGCCGACGACGGAGCGGATGGCGTCGACGGTCTCCATGGTGAAGCGGCAGCGGTTCTCAAAGCTCCCGCCGTACTTGTCGGTGCGGTGGTTCCAGATCTCGCTCATGAACTGGTCCATGAGGTAGCCGGCGTGGGCGTGGATCTGGATTCCGTCGAAGCCCATGTAAACGGCGTTCTGGGCGGCGACCTTCCAGTGCTCCATCATTTCCTCGATCTCGTCGATGGTCAGCGCGCGGCAGATCATGTCGGGGTTGTAGAAGCTCGGGTTCTCGCTGGAGGAGATGGGCACGCGCTCGCCGATCTGGGGCATGCCGTTGCGGCCGGTGCCGCAGGAGAGCTGGGCGAATATCTTAGCGCCCCAGCGGTGCACGCGCTCGGTGAGCTGGGTGCCGCTCGGGATGCTCTTGTCGGTGGAGAAGTCGAGGGTGCGGCCGCCCTGGGCTGTCTTTTCGTCTATGAAGTAAGCGCCGGTGTGGATAAGGCCGATGCCGCCCTTGGCGCGCTCCTCGTAGTAGCGCAGGCCGCTCTCGGTCTCAACCTGGTCGACGGTGGTCGGGGTGAAGGTGCCCATGCCGGACATGCTTATGCGGTTGCGGATGCGGCACTTGTTGATGTCGATCGGGCGCCAGAGTATGCTGTAGTCGTATTTCTTATCGCAGCAGGACATTTGGTGCGTTTCCTCCCTTTAATAATCGGCTTAGGTTGGCTTTCGCCGCCCTGAAGGGCCCCGGTGAGGGCCCTTCAGGGCGTATATTTCGTCAGATAGCGGTCCAGCCGCCGTCGCAGGTGCAGATGTTGCCGGTGACGTAGCTGCTCTCGTCGGCGGCGAGGTAGACGACGGTGGAGTCGAGCTCGCCGTCGCGGCCGGGACGGCCCATCGGGGTGCGGTCCTTGATGAAGTAGTCCATGGCCTTCATGGCCTCGGGGTTGTTGGCCTCGCTGGGGAAGAAGCCCGGGCAGATGCAGTTGACGGTGATGCCCTTCTGCGCCCACTCGGTGGCCATCTGGTGGGTGAAGTTGATAACGGCGCCCTTGCTGGCGGCGTAGTCGCTGATGGGGATTTCCGGCAGGCCGCCCTTGCCGAGGATGGAGGCGATGTTGATGATGCGGCCATAGCCGGCCTTCAGCATCTCGCGGCCGAAATCACGGGTGCAGCGCATGACGCCGAAAACGTCGGTGTTGACGGTGTCGATCCAGTCCTCCTCGGGGAACTCGTCCAGGGGCTTGCTCTTGCCGCCGCCGGCGTTGTTGACCAGAATATCGACCTTGCCGTACTCGGCAATGACGGCCTTGACGGCGTTGGCCACGTCCTCGGGCTCCCTGACGTCGCAGCGGACGACGAGGCACTTCACGCCGACGGCGCGGATTTCCTCGGCGACCTCGTTCAGCTTCCGCTCGCGGCGGGCGAGGATGGCGAGGTCGGCGCCCTGGCGGGCGAGAGCGAGGGCGAACTGGCGGCCCAGGCCGGCGGAAGCGCCGGTGACGACTGCTACTCTACCGTGAAGATCGAACATTTTTTCTTCCTCCTGTTTTTGAGTGATATCTGAGGGCTTTACTGACAAATGTGGAAAAACGCTCAGCAGAGGGCGTCCATGCCGGCGTCCATGCGGATGCCGCTGCCCATGATGTGGCTGGAGACATCGCTGGCGAGATAGAGGGCCAGGTTGGCGACCTCGTCCGCGCGGCAGTAGCGCTTATCGAGATAGGCGGCGCCGAATATCTGCTCGCACTCCTCGTGGGTCTTGGTGTCGCCGAAGGTGTTCTTCTCGATGCGGTGGATCATCGGGGTCTCCACTCCGCCCGGGCAGATGTAGTTGCAGTGGATGCCGTGGGGGCCGAGCTCGAGGGCCACGCTCTTCGCCACGCCGGCGACGGCGTGCTTGCTGGAGCAGTAGGCGCTCATGCCGGCTGCGGTGGTGTAGCTGCCGTTGGAGGCTATGACCACGACCGCGCCCTTGCCCTGCGGGATCATGTACTTGGCGGCGTATTTGCAGGTGTAGACAACGCCGAAGACGTTTACGCCGTAGACCTTCATGTAGGACTCGTAGGTGCAGTCCTGGATGAGCTGGTATTCGCCCTCATAGCCGGCGTTGGGGATGACCACGTCGATGGAGCCGAACGCGGCGTATGCTCCGTCCACAAAGGCCTTGACCTCGTCCTCCTTGGTGACGTCGCAGATGAAGGTCGCCAGCTTCTCAGGGGCGATGTCGAGGGTGGGCACAAAGGCGTCAAGCTTCTCCTGAGCGGTGGAGGAGATGGCCAGCTTGCAGCCCTCGGCTGCGAACGCGCGGCAGAGGGCCTGCCCGATGCCGCCGGTAGAACCGGTGATGAGCACTACTTTGTCTTTCAGGCCGTAATCCATTTTTGAATACACCCTTTCTGTAAATTTGTTTGGATCGCTGAGGTTTTTGATTGTCTGTATTTTAACATAAAGGCTGTTAAAACTCACTGTCAGCCATGCGGAAAGCGGGGACCGTCTTTCAGCAAAACGCACATCCAAAAGCAAAAATCCAGCCGCTAAGCGGACTCCAGCGTTTTGAGTTGAATATGCAATACGGGAAAGCGAAGGACGGACATTTCACGGGTTGCACATCCGGCATGTGTATTTTGCCCGGAATGACGGTTGACATGGGGCGGATATTTATAATATTATTATAATGTATTTGTGAAATCGCTGACGCTGAGGAGGGCCGGACATGAGAAGCATAGACTTTGAGAATCTTGAGTCCGTGCTGCTGGACGCGATTTTGAAGGGGGCAGGCCTGCAGGAGATGTTCGACGGCGTGTACTCCTGCCTGAAGCTGCCGCTTATCTGCTTCGACACCACCTTTCACATGCTCGCTTACGCCTTCCCGCGCCCGTTTTACTACAGCAACTGGGAAGAGATCGCGGCGCAGGGCTCCGCATCCGAGAGCGTGATAGTGGAAAACAATTATCTGGAGTACCAGGAAAAAATGTACGAGCACGGGCGCTCTCAGCTGTTCGATTCCGGCACCTGCGAGGGCTATCCGCAGGCCTGCGGGCCGGTGATGGCCGGTGGGCGGCTCGCCGCCTATTGCGGGATAATGGTGGAGGACTGCCTTACCGGGGATGCCCTGAAAGCCAACGACCTGCTTGCCCGCGCTTCTGCCCGGCTTATACAGGACCGGCACCGCGCCGAGCGCGGCGGGGCGGTCGAGCGTCTGCTTATAAACAACGAATCCGGCCCGGCGGAGGCGGAGAGCCTCTCCGGCGCGCTGCCGCCGCCGTACGCTTTCGTCATCTTTTCCGCCGAGGGCCGCGGGGTGAGCACGCTTGAGTATATACGAGGCCGGCTCTGCGGCGCGGACGGCGGGGCCGTCGGATGCCTCGCCGGCGAGGAGCGGCTGTACATGCTGCTCGGCGGGCTCAGCAGGCCCGGGGAGATAAAAGAGCGCCTGAAGCAGCTCAACGGCATAGCGCGTCTGTACGGCGTGCGCGCCGGAACAAGCGACATTTTTGAGCCGCTTGAGGAGATGTCGGAGCGCAGGGGACAGGCCCTGCTGGCGCTTTCCGCCGGAGGGGAGGGGCCCGTCAATACCTTCCGCGCAAAATACCCGGTAATCGTTGCGCGCTGCGCCGTGGGGAGATACGGGCGGGAGGCCTCGAGCCTTCCGGCGCTGAAAGCCCTCGGGGAACTTGACTGCGGGAGTGACTGTGAATACATGCGCACCCTGCGGCTGTACCTGAAAAACTTCCGGCGCCCCGCCGCGACGGCGGAGGCCATGGGCCTGCACCGCAATACGGTGATAAACCGGATAAGGAAAATCGAGGAGCTATTAGGCGCGGACCTCGCCGATGCGGACACGGCCGCCGCGTTCCAGCTCGGGCTTGAGCTGCGGGAGCTCGCCGGCGGCGGAGAAGGGGGGCACGGGCATGGATAACGGCAGAAATCTCGACATCTCCGGCCTGGACGAGCTGCTGCTCGGGGCTTTGACCGATGGGCTGGAGCTGCATGAGATACTCGAGAGCCTCTATTCGCTGAGCGGCATAGTCACGGCCATACTCGACACCGGCGGGCTTGACACGGTTTGCGTCCCGGAAAGGGGCCAGAGGCAGGATGAGCTCAAGCATGCGCTGCGAACGATGCTGACGAGCCGGGACAAGCGCTCGGAGGGCTTTTTCCGCGGCCGGGTGGCCGAATTCGCGCCGGGAGAGGCGGGGAAGGGCCCCGCGTTCTGCCGGCTTGTGCCCGCCGGGCGCGAGCCGAGACACATATTGGCGATTTCCGTCCCGGAAGATGCGCCGGATGGTATGGGAAAACGTGCGCTCGAGCGCGCCGTGCAGCTCTATGAGTATTTTGACAGCGTCCCCTCCTGGGAGCCGGGAGGCTATAAGGCCAGCTACCTCGAATCGGGCGTGGCGCGCGAGCTGCTTCTGGGCGACGGCGACCTCTCGCGAAGCGTGTTCGGAAACCTCTACGACCTTCGCCTCGACGGCGAGGCGGGGACGTCGCTCGGCGGGGGCTATGTGTTTGCCGCGATAGAGTGTCCCGGGGACACTTCGGCTCTGCCGGAGGCGGAACAGAGCCTTTCGCGGATGTGGCCGCGAAGCTTCCACCTTATAAGCGACGGCAGGCTGCTCGCGCTGTTCTGCTCGGTGAGGGAGGGAGAGTGGGGCCCGCTGACGGACAAGCTGCGCTTCCTTACGGAGGGCAGGGAGCTGTGCTGCGGCGTGTCCGAGCTTTTTTCCGATTTGAACGAGCGGGGAGGCTTCCGGCGGCAGGCACTTGGGGCCCTGTCGCTCGCGCTGTTGCCGGACTCGGCGGGCGTCAGGACCGCAAGGGACAGCTATCATGAGCTCATGCTTGCCGGGGCGCTCTCGCAGGTGGGGCCCACCGTGCTGGTGCCCTCGGAAATAAAGAAGCTCTCGGAATACGACGAGAGGAACCACACGGAATACCTCGACACGCTTGAAAAATACCTCTTTTTCGGCAACCGCCTCTCGAGCGCGGCGGCGAGCATGTTCATAGACAGGAGCACGATGAAATACCGCCTGCAAAAAATCGAGGATCTGATAGGCGTAGACACCGAGGACCCGGACGCCGCGCGCCGGCTGCAGATCGGCATAGCGGTGTTCCGCCTCAGCCGAAGCCTGCCGGGCATGGAAAAATAGCGGAAGCACAAGAAAGCCGCCTTTTGGAAACCCAAAAGGCGGCTTTGCGTTTATATGGTGTTTTGCCCTGTCAGTCGTGGCTGTGGAAGGGGACGACGCCCTCAACGGCCTTCGCGGTGGAGATGACGGCGTCGCCGTTGTCGATGTCGACGAGCCTATAGCGGTCGTTGCCCATGCCGAGCTCCTTCATGTAGCTGAGCTGCCTGAGCCCGTGGCGGGTCTCGATGCGCTCCACAAGGTCGTGGTGGTCGTGCTCGTTAAGGGCGTAGACAAGGTCCACACTCGCCTGGTCGGCCGCGAGGATGTCGAGCGAGGCGACGATGCCGATGTTCGGCGTGACGACCGGCGCGGCTGCGACGCCCTCGCAGTCGCAGCTTACGGACATGTTGCGCAGCACGTTGACATAGCAGATGCGGCCGGCGAAGTGGTCGATGGTGGCCTTGGTGCTCTCGGTCATGCGCTCCATGAGCTCCTCGAGGGATATGTCCCAGAGGTTGTCCGTGTCGCGGGCGTTGTGTATCCACTTCTTACCCACCTTGCCGTCCGCGCAGCCGATGCCGATGTTCTTGTTGCTGCCGCCGAAACCGCCCATCATGTGGCCCTTGAAGTGGGTGAGCACGAGCATGCTGTCGTAGTTGAGCATGTGGCTGCCGACACTCATCTCCTGCATCCACTTGCCGCCCTTTATGGGCAGCAGGGCGGTGGCTTCCTCGTCCATGATGTCGACCGGGCAGAAGTCCCAGCCGTTTACCTTCAGGGTTTCGCGATGCTTTTCCGTGGTATCGCGCCCGCCTTCATAGTAGGTGTTGGTCTCAACGACGGACGCGCCGGGCAGGTCCTTCTCTATGAGCTCCTTGACCCAGGGGCGCGGGATGATGTTGGGGCCGTGCGGCTCGCCGGTGTGCAGCTTTATGGCCACCCTGCCGGTGAGGGGGCTGTTTACGCGCTCGAAAATCTTCCTCAGGCCCTCCGCGGAGAGATCGCGGGTGAAAAATACGGTGGACTCTTCGCCCGTGCGCTCGCTGTACGGAATGTAGTGCTCGCCGCCGGTTCCGGGCATGGTTTTGCTTTCTGACATTATACATTCTCCTTCTTGTGCGCGCCTGGCACGCGGGAAATTGAGCGGATTCGTTTGTGGCCGGCCGTGCGGCCGATACCTTTACGTCTGTAATTATATGCACCGCGGCAGGAAATGTAAAATGCCTAATTTTAATTTGATATTATGCCTCGGACGCATGGAAAACGCGGCTCCGGGGACGCAGCTTCCCTCAGCGCTGTAAAACGGTCCCGCATTTATTCGCCCTTTGCGCAGACGGCCGCGCCCGGTTTGTACCGCAGTCCGCACCCCGGCCGCCGGTGCGCGGGCCGGAGTCATGCCTCGGGAGTTTCCCCCGCGCCCTGTGTGTAGGTCTCGTCCACCATGTCGCTGATGCCCGCGAGCAGCATGATGATGCCCTGCACCTTGCGGGGCCGTATGACGTAAACGCCCTTCTGCTGCGCGTCCTCCGCTATCACGTCGGCGGCGAGCAGCGGCTTCATGTGGTGATATACCTGCCCCGTGGAGCCGAAGCCGCACTTCTCCACGAGCTTTGCGACCGTCTTCGGCCCGCGGAGTATCTCAAGGAGTATCGAAAGGCGGTCCGCGTTGCCTATGCAGGACAGCACCTTGCCGGCCACGCCGCTCTCTATCAGGGAGAGCAGTTCGCCGGCGGGTACGGCGTTCCGTATCCAGTTGGACTGCCGTCCGCCGGAATTGTACACCCCGAGGTAGGTCACGAGCCCGTCCGCGCCCGTCTCCTCGGTCTTGCGGCACAGCTCCTCCATCATATCGCTCAGGCGCTCGTCCGGGTGCATCCCGCGCATGACGTGCACCCTTTCGAGCTTTTCTGCCGGCGGACTGTTCGGAAGCAGCGACGCCACCATGCCGCTCAGCTTCTCGAGTTGTGCGGCCGTCTCGCCCTGAAGGCGCTCCATCTGCGCTCTCAGGGAATCGATCTCGTTGCCGTAATCCCGTTCCATAGTCTTAACCTCAGCTCCTTGCAATTAATATTCCGCAATTACGTAAATGCATAATATACTACAGGCGGGGCAATGTCTACATTTTTTCTGCCCCTTTATCCGCCGCGCGGGGCGCCGGGCAGAGCTGCGGAGACACATCAGGCCCGCTATGCCTTTGAGGTATGGCAAATCATAAAACACAAGTATTTCACATGCCCGCGCTTTCGGGATATAATCAGTGCACCAAGCGCGAAAGGAATGAACGGTGTGAAAAAAGTGCTTTGCATACTGCTCGCGTGCGCTGCGGCCCTGACGCTCGCCGCCTGCGGCGACACCACGTCTGCCTCCACCCCGACGCCGGAGAACGAGGCGGTTACGACGCCCTCCGCGACGCCCACATCGGGCGCGTCCGCCGCGACGGAGAGGCCCCCGGTCGTCTACATGACCACGGACATCAGCGCGGACGGCCTTGTCGCCGTATACGAGGCGCTCGGCGCGGAGCCCTCGGGCCGGATAGCCGTCAAGCTCTCCACCGGCGAGCCGGGCAGCAACTGCCTGCGCCCGGAGCTGATAGGCGAGCTGGTGCAGAACTTCGATGAGCCGACGATCGTCGAGTGCAACACCGCCTACGGCGGCTCGAGGGCCAACACGGCGATGCACTACCAGGTGGCAGAGGATCACGGCTACACGGACCTCGCTGATGTAGACATCATGGATGAGGACGGCTCCATGGCCCTGCACGTGACAGGTGGTACGAACCTCACGGAGAACTATGTGGGCGCGCACTTTGCAGACTACGACTACTTTGTCGTGCTCTCGCACTTCAAGGGTCACGCGATGGCCGGCTACGGCGGCGCGATAAAGAACATCTCCATCGGCATAGCCAGCGCCGAGGGCAAAACGCACATCCACACCGGCGGGCAGGGCGGCAGCATGTGGAGCGCCGACCAGGACGCTTTCCTCGAGAGCATGGCCGAGGCGGGCAAGAGCGTCGTCGACGCGCTCGACGGGAATATACTCTATGTCAACGTCATGAACCGCCTGAGCGTGGACTGCGACTGCGACTCCAGCCCCGCCGAGCCGGACATGCACGACATAGGAATCCTTGCGAGCTTCGACCCCGTGGCGCTCGACCAGGCCTGCATCGACCTCGTCTACGCCGCCGAGGACGGCGAAAGCCTCGTAAACCGCATCGAGAGCCGCAACGGCCTGCACACCCTCGAGCATGCGGAGGCAATCGGCCTCGGCAGCAGGACGTATGAGCTCGTGAGCATAGACTGATGGACGCACTGCGCCGGGAGTTCATCTACCTCTGGTACTACTTCAGCGTCCAGCTCGAGCAGATATTCCTCTGGTGGGTGCTGGGCATGCTGATAGGCTCGGCGGTGAGCGTGTTCGCCAGGGGGCGGATAAACTCCGCCTTCGAGCGCCTGGGCGCGTCCCGCGCGGGAGCGCTTGCAATCGTCCCCGCCGCGCTGCTGGGCATATGCTCGCCGCTGTGCATGTACGGCACCGTGCCCATCGCCGCGGGCTTTTCCCGCGGCGGCGCGCGCGACGAGCTGCTCGCGGCCTTCATGGTGAGCTCCATACTGCTCAACCCCCAGCTCATCATGTACAGCGCCGCCCTCGGCCCCGCCGTGCTCGCAGTGCGCGTGATTTCCTGCGTGCTCTGCGGGATTTTTGCCGGGCTGCTGGTGCGCTTTTGCTGCCGGGGCAGCGCATTTTTCCGCTTTGAGCGCTTCAACGGCGAGGCGGCGAACCGAGACACCGACCCGAACTTGGCCCTGCGCTACCTCAAGAACCTGTGGCGCAACGTGAAGGCCACGGGGCCGATGTTCCTGCTGAGCGTGCTGCTCTCGGCGCTCTTCCAGCGCTATGTGCCGGCGGACGCCTTCGCCTCGCTCTTCGGCGGGAACGAAGGCTTCGGCGTGCTCATGGCGGCGACGATAGGCGTGCCGCTATACGCCTGCGGCGGCGGGACGATACCTCTGCTGCAGCAGTGGCTCTACGACGGCATGAGCGTCGGCGCGGCCGCGGCCTTCATGATAACCGGCCCCGCGACCAAGATTACCAACCTCGGCGCGCTGAAAACGGTGCTCGGCGCGCGGAATTTTGCGATCTATATAGCGTATATCATCCTTTTTGCCCTGCTGACAGGGCTCATAACCAACTTCGTTTTTTAGGAGGAAGCCAACATGAAAAAGAATATAGGAAACGCCCTCGCCCTCTATCCCACTCCGCTCGTCGTCATCGGCGCTATGGTGGACGGAAAGCCGAACTGGCTCATCGCCGGGCACGTGGGTATCATAGGCCACGACCACGTCATGGTCTCGCTCGCCAAACAGCACTACACCAACAAGGGCATCAAGGAGACGAAAAAGCTCTCCATCAACATCGTCACCGAGGACTTCCTGCCCCAGGCCGACCGCGCCGGCTGCGTCAGCGGCGCGAAGGAGGACAAGAGCGGCCTTTTTGAGTGCACGGTCACGGAAGCCGGAGTGCCCACCGTCGCCGCCTCCCCGGTAGTGATGGAGTGCAGCGTGGAGGACATCTACGAGACAGCGGGCTTCGAGAGCTTCATCTGCACGATAGACAACACCTACGCCGACGAGAGCGTGCTCACGCCGGAGGGCAAGATAGATTACCGCGCGCTCAAGCCCGTGCTCTTCGAGATGCCGACCTACGAGTATCTCCGCACCGGCGAGGTCATCGGCAAGTGCATGAAGATAGGGAAGTGACCGCAGCGGAAGCCGCGCAGCACGGCGCGGGAAAGCTTGTGCGTCAACCAGGGCCGTGGGGCGAAAGCCCCGCGGCCCTTTGCTCGCTGCATGTCCTCCGAGCGGCCCAAAACCCGCCCTTATCCGCCCCAATCCCCGCCTTTTCATCGCCAAAAAACAAAATCGCAACCCGGCAACGCGGTTGCGATTTTGAAGGGAGGAGCAATGGAGCGGGCGGATAGCGTCTTTTTGCGCCCGGCATAAAAAGATGTCGGAGCAAAGCGGACTTTGCTCCGACGTGGTGCGCGAGGCGGGACTTGAACCCGCACGTGCGTAGTGCACACTAGAACCTGAATCTAGCGAGTCTGCCAATTCCACCACTCGCGCGTATCATTGTGGACGCTTGATTATAATAGCACCTGAAGGCGCAAATGTCAATAATTTTTTGACCGCTCTTGTCATATAATTCCCAGTCTGATATAATCCGTTTATAACGATTTCCGAGGAGGCGGGACATGTATCACCCCATAAACAGGGCGGCCCTAAAGGCGGATGCCCGCGCTGCAATGTCCGAGTCGCGCTCGAACCCATACATCACCGCGCTGGTTTTCGTCGCGGTGAATTACCTGCTGAATTACCTGTCCATGCGCGTATTCAACTATGACGATATCCTGCCGCAGCTTTATGCCTATCTGGCCGGGGCGGAGTTCAGCACGGAGGAGCTGCAATACCTTTACTACCGCCTGACGGAGCCGAACTTCGCCGGGCAGCTCATCGACCTGCTGATAAGCGTGGTGCAGCTTATGCTGAGCACGGGCTTCGCGCTGTTCTGCCTGTACGCCGTGCGTAGGGCCGCGAACTCGGTGGGGAACCTGCTCGACAGCTTCGGCATGTTCTTCCGCATCCTCGGCCTGAGCATCGTAACGGGGCTTTTCACCTTCCTTTGGGGGCTGCTGTTCGTCATCCCCGGCATAATCGCCGCCTACAGCTACCGCCAGGCCTATTACCTGCTGCTGGAGCATCCCGAAATGAGCGTGATGGACTGCATAAGGGAGAGCAAGGAGATGATGCGCGGCAGGAAGGGCGAGCTCTTTATACTCGACCTCTCCTTCCTCGGCTGGAGCTTGCTGACAATAATCCCCTTTGTCTCGGTGTATGTGCTGCCTTACACCGAAACCACCTACGCCGGATACTATGTCGCAATAAGCACCCCGCAGGGCAGCGAGCGGCAGATTTGAACTACAGCCCAAACCGCCCGGAGCTTTCGGCTCCGGGCGATTTTTTGTCCTTGCTCTCCGGGCGGATATGGTGTAATATAGTCACAGTTATAGAAAACTAACTTAAAGGGGAGAGACAAAAGATGCTCGGGGGCATTATTTCTTTTCTTGTGCAGCTCTGCCTGATTTTGTGCTGGGTCGCTCCGTTCACCTTCGTTTTTTTCCTGATCGCGGCGATAAAGGAGGCTGTGAACGGCGGGAACAACGACATAAATTTCGGCCTCGGCGCGGCGTTCAGCCTGCTTGTCATGCTCGTAGCGGCGGTGCTGGGGCCGGGCGTGATCTAAGGCAGAGCAGCGGCGGTCAGGAGCGGCCGCCGTGTTTCTTTGCGGATTTTTTGATTTCCTCGTGATAGAAGAAGTTCACAATGACAGGAGGCTCATCAAACGGCCTGCTGACAGTGTCGTCGTCACGGACGTACTCAAGGCCGTTTTGCAATGCATAAGCCCGCACGCGCCCGTCGAGAGCTTCCCAGTATGCCCTGCTTCCGTGTATGTATATCTCCTCGTAAAGCGGATAAAGCTCGGGGCGCTTCTCCCTGATATACTGCAAAATGACGCTTCTATAGCTGCCGCGCAGGTTCAGATTTTCAAGCCATATCAAATTGCACTGATCTTTCACGCGGCCGATGATGGCCTCTACATCGGTGATGCCGGGGAAGATGGGGGAGACAAAGCAGGTGGTGCGTATGCCGGCGTCGTGCAGCTCCTTCATTGCCGCGAGCCGGCGTTCGATGCTGACGGCGCTGTCCATGTCGGCGCGGAAATCCTCGTCCAGCGTATTTATGGAAAACCCCACTCTGGCATCCGGGAACTCCCTGATCAGGTCCATATCCCGCAGCACGAGATCTGATTTTGTCTGGATGCTGAGCCTGACCCCGCTGCCGGCAAGCTGCTCAAGGAGCGCTCTGGTGCGCCGGAACTTTTCATCCTGCGGATTGTAAGGGTCGGTGACCGAGCTGATAAACAGCTCCTTCCCGGCATACTTCTCCGGGTTTTTGATCTCCGGCCAGTATTTTACGTCCAGAAAAGCCCCCCAGGGTTCGGGATGGTTTGTAAAGCGCTTCATGAAGCTGGCGTAACAATATTTGCAGGCGTGTGTGCAGCCCACATAGGGATTTGCGGAATAGTCGCTCACAGGCAGGTTGGATTTTGTGAGCACTGTTTTGACTTGTATTTCTTGAATGACCGGTTCCATTGCAACGTTCCTTGGATATTCGTTTACTTCCATCTGCCATAGTGCAGCTGCTTATCAAGATCGGCGACATTTTGCTCCAATACCGTCTCGTTCGGGTCGGCATAGCCAATTCCAATAAAAACCGGGATCATATAGGTGGGGGGCACCTTCAGTTTCGCCTTTACGATGTCATGCTCTTCATTGAGGGGAATACGCATGGAGCAGCCCAGCCCTTCCGCGGTTGCCGCCAGGAATATGTTCTCGATAACGCACCAGATCGTGGAAAACGGATTCAGTTTGGATACATATTCTCCGTTCAGCTCCTTGCACTTGAATACGGGGATGACCACATAGGGCGCGTCTTTGAGCATCGTATACTGTCTGGGCATCGCATAGCCGTACATTTTCTGGGCAAGCGTCGTCGGATACGGCCTTGGAGCGTTCAGGTATTTTTCCGCATCGAACTTGTCGGCGATCTTCTTCGCGTATTCAAAGGCGTATTCCTTTTCTTCCTCTGTCCGCAGGACGATATAGCTCCAGCTGCGGTTATGGTTCCAGGTGGGAGCCAGATTGCCTGCCTCCAAGATCCGTTTGATCGCTTCAAAATCAACCTCTTTATCCAGAAACTCCCGAACCGTCCGTCTTTTCCTGACCGCTTCATAAAACTCCATCTATGCATCCTCCGTTTCCAGATTGACCAGCCTGGTCAAATTCTTCGTGAATTTCCGGGACAGGCCGATGAGCTGCTTCTGCTCCTCCGGCGTAAACATGGACATGGCTGTGTCCTCCGCCCAGGTGATGTGCCGCACCACTTTTTCGCAGTAGGCCATCCCGGCTCCGGTCATCCGGACAAGCTTGTTCCGTTTGTTTTCCGGCACCTCGGTGACGGTCACATAGTTCTCGGCCAGAAGGTTCTTGATGATCAGGTTGACCGTCTGCTTGGATTGAAACGTGCGCCGGCAGATTTCCTTCTGCGTCATGCCGCCCTTCTGGTAAACAGCGTCATAGAAGAGCACGTTGACCACTAACAGCGTTTTCATCATCATGCCGTGGCGCTTGGCGTATTCGTCGTAGAGGGCAAACTGCTCGTCCCTGAATTTGCAGTACAGATATGCGTTTTTCCGGTCTTCTTCTGTTATGGCGTCCACCTCCCAAGGTCAATTCCAGTACGGTCAATTTATTGACTTAATTATATCCGGCTATTCTGTGCTTGTCAAGACGCGCGCGGCATGATATTCCCCTCGGCCCGGCAGACGTCCTCCGGTGAGCGGCGCGGGCATAAAAAGACGCCGGAGCAAAGCGAACCTTGCTCCGGTGCGGAAGGGACGGTTAAAATCGATATTTCCCAATGGCATAGCGGAGAAAGCTGCCCCCAGGGCGGCCTACCAACTGTGAGCCCAGCGCAGCGGGTCGCAGTTGGAAAGGAGGAGCAAGGGAGCGGGCGGATGGCGTCTTTTGTGACGCAGACATAAAAAGACGTCGGAGCAAAGCGGACTTTGCTCCGACGTGGTCCGAGTGACTGGATTTGAACCAGCGGCCTCTTGAACCCCATAGTGCGTGTTTTCAAATTCCGTACTTATAATCATACATAATAGACATATTTAGAAAATATCATGGATTTTCTGAACATATTGTGCCGTTGAGTCTATGCCATTTTAACCTCGTTCTGGTATGGATTCTGGTACGCCCCGGCCCTGCTTGCGGGCCGGGGATTGGAAAGGAGTTTAACATGAACGAACTCATATCCTGTGAGTTTAACATTGACACCGCCTGCGTTGAGCTGCGCTATGCCGGTGGCGGCGGCATAAACATCTACTGCCCCGGCGTTGAGGATAGCCTTGACACCACGCTGTCCATGCGCACTGAGATGGACTGGCTCATTTACAACGCGCCGCTCGAGTACGCAAGGATGGTGCTGGACGGGACGCTGGAGGGATACCTCCGAGAAGGCTCCGGTATGCATGACTTAGAGGATTAGCCGACGGGCAATGGCTTTGCCATTGTACGGAGCACAGCGACGCAAAACAGCCCGGATGCTCAGACATCCGGGCTGTTTCTCGCACATACATGGCCATGTATAGAAGTGCGCCGTTATCACCGGCTATGACAGCACATGCCGCTCGCGCGGAAGCTCTGTACATAGCTTCGGGCTATATTCAAAAGCGTATTCGCCTATTTCAATATCAGGGGGAAGAACGAGACTCTCCAGCTCGGGCGCGGCGGCGAACGCAACGCGGCCTATGGACTTCACGCTGTCCGGGACAGTAATGCTCTTCCATGGGCATCTGAAGTCCGCTCCGCGGGCCACGGCAACGGTTCCCGGCTCAATCGCCAGCTCATCGCTTCCAAGCGCATCAATCCCACCAGGGGTGCCCAGATACCATCCGCAGAGGTAAACGGGACCCGTCTTTTGGCGTCGGTACCAGTTCGTCAACTCGTAGCCGAGCGGCGCTGCATCCAGCCGCGAAGACGACGGGATTTCCAAACGTGCAAGCCCCGGAGCGGCGCTGAGGTCAATATCAGCTTCGGCTATACCCTCCGATATGACCAGCTCCCGGCAGATCTCTGTCAAAGAATCTGCGCCCAGCTCGACGCGGACTACGTCCCTGCCGCCGATGCGGGAAGGTATTGCCACTGTTTCCGCGGCATAGCAGCCCACGACGCAGACGCCGCCGGGCACCTCGCGCCAGCGCAGCTCATCCTCAAGGCTGCGCCAGACTATGGTGTCGCCCTCCTCAACGGCTATGCGCCGCACGCACTCCAGCCCCGCTTCCGTAACGGCAATCGAGTCGATAATATCGCCCGGATCGTCCAAATTACATATGAGGTC
>DVGA01000052.1 GCA_018712985.1 Candidatus Scatomorpha intestinavium | reverse complement strand
ATCGCGGTGTTCGAGCCGGACTATGTGCCGCCCGCGCCGGAGATAGGCCGTCCCGAGGACGTGAAGATAACCCACGACGGCCGCACCTGGTACCTCGAGGGCGACTGGCTCGCGCGGCTGGTGGCCACGGTGAACTTCTCCGACTACGAGAGCCGCATGTACTTCGACCGCAACCTCCGCAGCGCCGGGATTTACGACCGGATGGAGGAGCTCGGCGTGCAGGACGGCGACACCGTGAGCATCTACGACATCGAATTCGAATACCAGAGCTGACACCCACACTCTGAATAAATAATCACCCAAACGCCGGTCTTGCGGTCCTGCGTTTGGGTGATGTGCTTGAACTGCAGGAAAGCGGGCCGGCGTATAATTCCCCATTGTGTGAACCGGTACTTCCCCGCCAAATCGCCGCCCTGAAATCTATGCGAACTGCGCGGCGGGAAAGCAGGTACAGAGCGCAAACAGCTCAAGCTGAACTGCGCAAAACTGTCATAGTAAGAAAGCAGCTTAAAGGAATTGTTCAAAAATCAGGCTCATCGATTAACCCGAACCCGCAGCAGTGCCGGGAATAAGAGAAAACCTGAAATACGAAAGTGATTAATTATGAAATACACAATAGATTTTGCGATATTGGCTTTATTATACGCTTTTGTCTTTTTTAGAAAGTGGAGCTCCAAGGGAAGGGATATATTACTTGTAAACACGCTCATGTATGTATATCTTTCCTTTGTGCTGTACTTCACTTTGATGCCGGTAATAGCTTCTATCCCATCGATTTTAAGTCACGCCTACATTCCGATGAACTTGGTGCCTTTTATAGATGTATTAGAGTCAAGAGGCGATTTTTTCAGGCAGGTAGTATTAAACATCATTATGACCATACCGTTTGGTTTTCTTTTTCCCTTAACTAAAAATCGAAACGGCAAGTTTCTAAGAACCGTGTTTTTCTGCTTTCTGATGAGTTTTGGGATTGAAATTCTTCAGCCTCTAATCAATGATTTCAGATCATCAGATATCACAGACTTAATTACTAATGTGATTGGCGGAGTGATTGGATATGTTCTTTTTGTATTTTTTAAGCCGGTCACATTCTGCATTTTAGACAATCTGAAAACGGGAAGGTAACTCGCAAACTACAGAGAAAATATCAAAGCCACTCTGTACAGTCACCGTTCAAGACAAACGGCGGGCCATTGCGGTTTCTGCTGCTGATTTTGGCCGCCGTATGCCTCGCCGCGGCCATAATATCCGCGGTTTTTGACGTCCGGCGCGGCGCCCGGAAGTGACGGACGGAAACACCGCCGCCGAGGACCGGCGCGTCTGACTATTGCCCTTTCCGCACGGCGCGCCGGGCCTCCTCCGCCCGTTTTGAAGCCGCTCACAAAACTGCCCCTTGACAGGCGTGTAAAATCCTGATAAAGTATTGAAAGTTTGAGGTTTTTCGGAAGGGGGCCGCTCCATGGACTTCGTGATAAAGGGCTGCAGGGTTTACAACGGCGGGGCCTTTTCCGCTGCGGATGTATTTGTCCGGGGCGGGAGTGTTTTCCGCATTGGCCGCGACATTGTCCCCGGCAGTGGTGTTCCCGTTTTTGAATTCAATAATTGTTTCCTTTTTCCCGGTCTCATTGATGTTCATGTGCATCTTCGAGAGCCGGGATTTTCTTATAAGGAGACTATGGAGAGCGGCACACTTGCCGCCGCGCGGGGCGGCTTCACCACGGTCTGCGCCATGCCGAACCTGAACCCCGTGCCGGACAGCCTTGAGCACCTGAACGCCGAGTTGGAGGCGATACGCCGCGGCGCGCTCATCCGCGTATTGCCCTACGGGGCGATAACCCGCGGCGAGCGCGGGCAGGAGCTCGCCGATTTGGAGGCCATGGCCCCGTACTGCTGCGCCTTTTCGGACGATGGGCGCGGCGTGCAGAGCGAGGACATGATGCGCGCGGCCATGCAGCTCGCGGCCAGGCTCGGCAGTATAATCGCCGCGCACTGCGAGGTGGACAGCCTCTTGAACGGCGGCTATATCCACGACGGGCGCTACGCGCGCGGGCACGGCCACCGCGGCATCTGCTCCGAGAGCGAGTGGCACGAGGTGGAGCGCAACTGCCGCCTCGCGGAGGAGACCGGCTGCAAGCTGCACATCTGCCACGTCTCGACGAAGGAGTCGGTTGACATAATACGCAGCGCGAGAGCGCGCGGCGCGGACGTCACGGCGGAGACGGCGCCGCACTATCTGCTGCTGACGGAGGATGACCTGCAGGAGGACGGGCAGTTCAAGATGAACCCTCCCCTGCGCACGGCGGCGGACCGCGAAGCGCTCATCGCCGGCGTCCTCGACGGGACGATAGGCATGATAGCCACCGACCACGCCCCGCACTCGGCGGAGGAGAAGTCCCGCGGGCTCTCTCGCAGCGCAATGGGCATCGTCGGCCTTGAGACCGCCTTTGCCTCGCTGTACACCCGCCTTGTGCTCGCCGGCGTGCTGCCGCTCGAGCGCCTTGTGGAGCTCATGAGCCTCTCCCCCGCCGCGCGGTTCGGGCTGAGGAGCGGCATACGGGAGGGCGCGGACGCCGATTTCACGGTGTTCGACCCCGGCGCAAGGTGGACGGTCGACCCCGATGACTTCGCAACCCTCGGCAGGGCTACGCCCTTTGCCGGATGGGAGCTGAACGGAAAATTCCTTATGACGGTTTGTGGAGGTAAGATAGTATGGAAAGGCTGAAAAGGCGCCTCGTGCTCGAAAACGGCAGCGTATACGAGGGCGAGGGCTTCGGAGCGGACACGGACGGCGTCTGCGAGATCGTGTTCAACACATCCATGGTCGGCTATCAGGAGATAGTCTCCGACCCGAGCTACACGGCCCAGGCCGTGGTGATGACCTACCCCGTGATAGGCAACTACGGCATAACGGACGAGGACTTTGAGACCCGCACGCCGACCATCGGCGCGCTGATAGTGCGCGATTACAACGACAACCCCTCCAACTTCCGCTATACAAAGACGCTGGACGAGCTGATGTGCGAATACGGCATCCCAGGCATTTCCGGCGTCGACACCCGCCGCCTGACGCGCGAGATACGCGGCGACGGCAGCCAGAAGGCGCTGATAACCTCGCCTGAGGTGAGCGTGGGGGCCGCGCTCGAGCGCCTTGCCGCCGCGGAGCTGCCGCGCGACAGCGTCTCCCGCGTGAGCTGCAAAAAGCGCTGGTACTCCCGCACGAGCAACCACACGCATACGATAGTGGCCGTGGACTGCGGCATCAAGCTCGGCATAGTCCGCGCGCTGAACCGCCGCGGCTGCAACGTAACCGTCGTGCCGTACAACACCACGGCGGAGGAGATAGACTTCATGAAGCCGGACGGCGTTTTCCTCTCCAACGGGCCCGGCGACCCGCGCGACGTTCCTGAGCTGGCCGAGACCGTGAGGCGCCTCCGCGGGAGGTATCCCATATTCGGCATTTGCCTCGGGCATCAGATCATCTCCCTCGCCTACGGGGCGGAGACCTACAAGCTGAAGTTCGGGCACCGCGGCGGCAACCACCCGGTGCGCGACCTGGCCACCGGGAAAATCGAGATAACCAGCCAGAACCACAGCTACGCCGTCGACCTCGCCTCGCTCGAGGGCACCGGCCTCACCGCGACGCACATCAACCTGCTCGACAACACGGTCGAGGGCGTGGAGTGCGCGGCGGACCGGATCTTCTCCGTGCAGTACCACCCGGAGAGCTGCCCCGGCCCGCAGGACAGCGGCGCGCTGTTCGACAAATTCATTTCCATGCTGGGGGAGGGCGTGCGCAATGCCTAAGAGGAGTGACATAAAGAAAATAATGGTCATTGGCTCCGGCCCCATCGTGATAGGCCAGGCCGCCGAATTCGACTACGCCGGCACGCAGGCCTGCCTGGCCCTGCGCGAGGAGGGCTATGAGGTCGTGCTCGCGAACTCCAACCCCGCGACCATCATGACCGACACCACGATAGCCGACAAGGTGTATATGGAGCCGCTCACGCCCGAATACGTCGCGCGCATCATCCGCTATGAGCGGCCGGACGCCATAGTGCCCGGCATCGGCGGGCAGACGGGGCTGAACCTCGCCGTCGCGCTGCAAAAGGCCGGCGTGCTGCGCGAGTGCGGCGTCGAGATACTCGGCACGAGCTGCGAGAGCATCGAGCTGGCCGAGGACCGCGAGAAATTCAAGGAGCTCTGCCTCTCCCTCGGCGAGCCCGTGCTCCCCAGCGAGACGGCGGAGAGCATCGAGGGCTGCCTCGAGGCCGCCGGGCGCATCGGCTACCCCGTGGTGCTCCGCCCGGCCTTCACGCTCGGCGGCACCGGCGGCGGCTTCGCGGACGACGAGGCCGAGCTGCGCGAGCTGGCCAAGCACGCGCTGAGCGTCTCCCCCGTCCACCAGGTGCTCGTGGAGAAGAGCATCCGCGGCTATAAGGAGATCGAGTACGAGGTGATGCGCGACGCGGCGGACACCGCCATCGCCGTCTGCAACATGGAAAATCTCGACCCCGTGGGCATACACACGGGCGACAGCATCGTCGTGGCGCCCAGTCAGACCCTTACGAACCGCGAATACCACATGCTGCGCGACAGCGCGCTGAAGCTGATACGCGCCCTCGGCGTCGAGGGCGGCTGCAACGTGCAGTTCGCGCTCGACCCGGAGAGCTTCCGCTACTACCTCATCGAGGTGAACCCGCGCGTCTCGCGCTCCTCCGCCCTGGCCAGCAAGGCCACCGGCTATCCGATAGCCCGCGTCTCCGCCAAGATCGCCGTGGGCATGACGCTCGACGAGATAATGCTCGCCAACACCCCCGCCGCCTTCGAGCCCTCCCTCGACTATGTGGTGACGAAAATGCCCCGCTTCCCCTTCGACAAGTTCGCCGGGGCCAGCCACAAGCTGGGCACTCAGATGAAGGCCACCGGCGAGATCATGGCCGTCGGCCGCACGATAGAGGAGAGCCTGCTCAAGGCCATCCGCTCGCTCGAGATAGGCGCGAGGCACGTCTATCTGCCCAAGTTCCACCACATGCCCGTGGACGAGCTGCTCGACTATATAAAGGACGGCACGGACGACCGCATATTCGCCATCGCCCAGCTCATGTGGCTCGGCGTGGACTATAACCGTATCTGCAACATCACCGGCATCGACATGCTCTTCCTCGACAAGATACACAATATCGTCGAGCTCGAGCGCGAGATCAAGGACCGCCCGATGGACGTGAACTGCCTCCGCCGCGCCAAGCGCATGGGCTTCTCCGACAGCCACATCGCCCACCTCTGGAAGTGCGGGGAAAAGGACATATACGAGCTGCGCCGCTCCATCGGCCTCTTCCCGGTGTACAAGATGATAGACACCTGCGCCAGCGAGTTTGAGAGCTATGTGCCGTATTTCTACTCCACCTATGAGGAGGAGAACGAGTCCGTGGTCTCCGACCGGCCGAAGATAATCGTGCTCGGCGCGGGGCCGATAAGGATTGGCCAGGGCGTCGAGTTCGACTACTCCACCGTCCACGCCATAAAGACGATAAGGGCGCACGGCTACGAGGCCATAATCATCAACAACAACCCGGAGACCGTCTCCACGGACTACACGACCAGCGACAAGCTCTATTTCGATCCCCTCACGGTCGAGGACGTCATGAACATCATCGAGCTGGAAAAGCCCCTCGGCGTCATCGCCACCCTCGGCGGGCAGACGGCCATAAACCTCGCCCCGCCGCTCATGGAGCGCGGAGTGAAGCTGATAGGCACGGACTGCGAGGCCATCGAGCGCGCGGAAAACCGCGACCTCTTTGAAAAGCTGCTCGAGGAGCTGCACATCCCGCAGCCGCAGGGCCGCGCGGTGACGGACATAGAGTCCGGCGTCCGCGCCGCCGCGGAAATCGGCTACCCCGTCCTCGTCCGTCCGAGCTTCGTGCTCGGCGGCAGGGCCATGCAGATAGTCCCGGACGAGACCTCCCTCCGCCGCTATCTCGGCGAGGCCGTCAGGATAGACGAAAAGCAGCCCGTGCTCGTGGACCGCTACATCGCCGGCAGGGAGTGCGAGGTGGACGCGGTGTGCGACGGCGTGAACGTCTTTGTCCCCGGCATAATGGAGCACGTGGAGCGCACGGGCGTCCACTCCGGCGACAGCATCAGCGTCTATCCGCCCATGAGCCTCTCCGAGGGCGTGAAGGCCACGATCCTTGACTACACCCGCCGCCTCGGCCTCGGGATAGGCATAATCGGGCTCTACAACATCCAGTTCATCGTCGACAGGGACGAGAACGTGTTCATCATCGAGGTCAATCCCCGCTCGAGCCGCACCGTGCCCTTCATCTCCAAGGCCACGGGCTACAGCCTGGCCGACATCGGCACGCTCGCCATGCTGGGCGTTTCCCTCCGCGAACAGGGCATCACCGCGGAGCTCGCGCCGGAGAGCGGCAGGCACTATGTAAAGGCCCCGGCCTTCTCCTTCAGCAAGCTCTCTGGGCTGGACGCCTATCTCTCCCCCGAAATGAAGTCCACCGGCGAGGCCATCGGATATGACAACGCCCTGAACCGCGCGCTCTACAAGGCGCTGCAGGCCTCCGGGATGAACGTGGCGAACTCCGGCACCGTGTTCGTCACCATCGCCGACTGCGACAAGGACGAGGCGCTGCCGCTCATCCGCCGCTTCTACGACCTCGGCTTCAACATCGAGGCCACGGAGGGCACGGCGAAGTTCCTGCGTAGCCACGGCATCCGCACCCGCTCGAAGAAAAAGCTCAGCGAGGGCTCCACGGAAATCCTCGACTCCATACGCCTCGGCTATGTCAGCTACGTCATCAACACGCGCGACCTCTCCAGCCCGATAAGCCACTCGGACGGCTATGAGATACGCCGCTGCGCGGTGGACAACAACGTAAGCATCTTCACGAGCCTGGACACGGTGCGCGTCCTGCTCGACGTGCTTGAGGAGATCACCATCAAGGTCTCCACCATAAATCCGGCATGAAAAAAGGAATTTTCACTCTGACCGCCAGCGAGGAGCTGCTGCCCGGCTTCCGCCGCCTGACGCTCGAGGGGGACACGGCCGCCATAACCCGCCCCGGGCAGTTTGTCGAGGTCGGGATCCCCGGCTTTTTCCTCCGCCGGCCCTTCTCCGTGGCCGACGTGGACGGCAGCGCCCTGCGCATAGCTGTGAGGGCCGCCGGGGCGGGGACGGAGGCCCTCATCTCCCTCGAGCCCGGCGCGCGGCTCGACGTGCTCACCGGGCTCGGAAACGGCTTCGACCTCTCGGACTCCGGCGAGCGGCCGCTGCTGATAGGCGGCGGCAGCGGGATTCCCGCGCTGTACACCGCCTGCTGTGCTCTTGCCGCCTCCGGCGCGCGAGTGACGGCCGCGCTCGGCTTCAACAGGGACTCCGAGGCCTTTTACACCGGCGAATTCGCCGCCCTCGGCGCGGATGTGGAGGTGTACACTGCCGACGGCTCGCTCGGCCGCAGCGGCTTCGTCACCGCCGCGCTCGCGGATTTCGAGTACACGAGCGTCTACGCCTGCGGCCCGGTCCCCATGCTCCGCCGCGTGGACGAGCTGACCAGGGCCCCGGCCCAGCTATCGCTTGAGGCGCGAATGGGCTGCGGCTTCGGCGCGTGTATGGGCTGCACGGTGGAGACTGTGGCCGGCCCGAAACGGGTCTGTAAGGACGGGCCGGTTTTCCGCTCCGGCGAGCTCGTCTGGAGCTCCGTGGCCGGGGCGTGACGGCCATGTATCACTTTCATATTTACCTTTACGAGGGCTTTTCGCTCTCCGGCGAGGTACCGGATGAGCGCAACCCGCGGCACCTCCTGCGCGCCCCGAGGGCGGACGATGTACTGTCCGCGGTGGCCGCGGCGGGACCGGATGGCCTTGGGACGGAGGACACAAGGCGCAGGTTTGGCGGCTGCGTGGACGCTCTGCTGCTAGCCGGCGCGCTCTCGGAGCGCCGCGGGCGGCTCCGTTTCGGCTGCCCTGTTTTCCTGCCGGAGGATGTGCCGGAGCTCAGGCGTCTCAGCTCCGCCGCCGCGGAGGAGATCGCCTCTGCCCTGCTCACGCGGGCTGATGAGCTGCGCGCCGCCGTTTTGGGCCGCTTCCCGGGCATTGACGTGAAAACTGCGCTCTATCACCTGCTCTGCTGCGATGTGATGGACGGCACGTTCATCGACGCGCTCGAGGGGCGCGGGCTTGTCTCCTCCGGGGCGATGCGGCCCTGCGGGTTTGAGTACATCCCTGTGCTCTACGCCGGGTGCGAAGAGCTCGACGCCCTTTCGCGCCGCCTGCTCTGCTCAAGGCAATCCTGCGGAGGAGAGGCCGGGGAATTTGTCAGCTTCGGGGACTCCGACGGCGTGCGCCGGGATTTTGCCGCCGCGCACCGCTCCGGCGAGCTCGCCGCGGCAGACTGCGGCGCCCTCGCGCGCGAATTCGCCTCGCTCTGCCGCGGAGACGGCGCGGACAGGGAGAGCATGGAGCTCTTCGAGCGCTTCGGGTACGCGAAAAACGGCCGCGCGGACGTCCCTGTATTCGAGCCCTCCGCCCGGCACGCCGCCGTGGCGGAGCTCACCGAAACAGTCCTCGATTCCGCCCTGCCGGCGGCTGAAAACGCCCTCCGCGCGCTCTCCGGCGCGGGGCTGACCGCCAACCGCCACGGCGCGGACGCAGCAGAGACGGCAAACGAGCTCTTTCACCTCATATTCGGCGCGGTGAACGGGCTGCTCTGCGGCTCCGGCCTGGCGGCATCGCCCGAATACACGCCCGGCGAGGGCAGGTACCTGCGCGCCTTCTGCCCGGCAGACGAAAAGGGGGAAAACACATGAACACCGCCGTAACTCTCTGCGGCATTGAGCTGAAAAACCCCATAATCCCCGCCTCCGGCACCTTCGGCTACGGCCGGGAGTTCGCCGAAATATACGACCTGAACTGCCTCGGCAGCTTCTGCATGAAGGGCACCACCGCCGCTGCCCGCTACGGGAACGCCGCGCCGCGCATTGCGGAGGCCCCGTCCGGCCTGCTCAACAGCGTGGGGCTGCAAAACCCGGGCGTGGACGCCGTCATCGAGCGTGAGCTGCCGAACGTGGCGCGCATTTTCAGCGGAAGCGTCATGGCCAACGTCTGCGGCTTCTCAGTTGGGGAGTACGTCAGCGTGGCGGAGAAGTTCGACGCCTGCCCCGAGGTGGGCTGGCTGGAGATAAACGTGAGCTGCCCCAACGTCCACGGCGGGGGCATGGGCTTCGGCACGACCTGTGAGGGCGCCGCGTCCGTCACGCGCGCGGTGAAGCGCGCGGTGAAAAAACCCGTGATAGTCAAGCTCACGCCCAACGTGACCGACATCGCCGCGATAGCCCGCGCGTGCGAGGACGCCGGGGCGGACGGGGTGTCGCTGATAAACACCGTCCTCGCCATGCGCATCGACCTGAAAACGCGCCGGCCCATACTCGCCAACACCACCGGCGGGCTCTCCGGGAGGGCAGTCTTCCCGCTCGCCGTACGCATGGTCTATCAGGTGTACGAGGCCGTGAGCATCCCTATCGTGGGAATGGGCGGCGTGTCGAGCGCGGAGGACGCCATAGAGCTCATGCTCGCGGGCGCCACCGCCGTGGGCGTGGGCGCCGCGAACCTTACAAACCCCTTTGCCGCTCGGGACATAGCGGATGGCCTTCCTGCGGCGATGGAAAAGTACGGCATCAGCAATTTAGTTGACATAATAGGAGGAGCGCACAATGGCTGAAGATGTGATAATAGCCCTCGATTTTCCCGACAGGGAGCGGACGATGGACTTCCTCACCCGCTTCGGTGAGGAGCGGCCCTATGTGAAAATAGGCATGGAGCTCTTCTATGCCGCGGGCCCCGGCATCGTCCGCGAGATAAAGGAGCGCGGGCACAAAATATTCCTCGACCTCAAGCTCTGCGACATCCCGAACACCGTGAAGGGCGCGATGCGCTCGCTCAGCTCGCTTGGAGTTGACATAATAAATCTGCATGCCTTCGGCGCCGGCGGCATGATGCGCGCCGCGCTCGAGGGCCTGACACTGCCGGACGGCACGAGGAAAACCAAGCTCATAGCGGTGACCATACTCACCTCCACCAGCGAGGACGCCCTGCACCGCGAGCTGTACATTGAAAAGCCCCTCGCCGAGACGGTGATGCTCTACGCCGAAAACGCCCGCGCCGCCGGCCTGGACGGCGTGGTCTGCTCGCCGCTCGAGGCCGGGGAGGTGCACGAGCGCTGTGGGGCGGATTTCCTCACCGTAACGCCCGGCGTGCGCTTCTCCGGAGGGGAACGCGGCGACCAGGTGCGCGTGACCACCCCGGCGCGCGCGAGGGAGCTGGGCAGCGATTACATAGTCGTCGGCCGCCCGATAACCGGCGCGGAGGACCCCGTGGCCGCATGGCGGCGCGCGAGGGCCGAATTTCTTGGAGGTAATGCCTGATGGAAAAGTTTGACGTTTCCCGCGCGCTGCTGAGCATCGGCGCGGTGTTCCTGCGCCCGGACGAGCCCTTCACCTGGGCCAGCGGCATAAAGAGCCCCATCTACTGCGACAACCGCCTCATACTCACCGCGCCGGAGGTCCGCGCGCACGTTGAAGCCGCGCTCGCGGACATGATAGCGCGCGAATTCCCCGGGGCCGAGGTGCTTATGGGCACGGCCACGGCCGGCATAGCCCACGCGGCCATAGCGGCGCACATCCTCGGCCTGCCCATGGGCTATGTGCGCTCCGGCGCCAAGGACCACGGCCGGAAAAACCGCATCGAGGGCCGCCTGAGCCCCGGCGACAAGGTAGTCGTGGTGGAGGACCTCATCTCCACCGGCGGCAGCGCGCTCGAGGCCGTGGAGGCCCTGCGCGAGGCCGGCGCGGAGGTGCTCGGCATAGCGGCGCTCTTCACCTACGGGATGGAGAAGGGCAAAGAGCGCCTTGCGGAGCACGGCGTACGCGCCGTGTGCCTGACGAACTTCGACGAGGTCGTTACCGCCGCCGCAGAGGACGGGGCCTTTCCCGTGAGCTATGTGCCCGCGCTGACGGCCTTCCGTGACCGCCCGGACGACGAAAGCTGGATGGAGGCGCTGAAATGAGGCATCTCATTGACATCCGCGACCTGACGCATGAGGAGATACTCTCCCTGCTCGACCTCGCCGACGACATTATGGCGCACCCGGACAGCTACCGCGAGCGCTGCCGGTATAAAAAGCTCGCAACGCTCTTCTTCGAGCCCTCCACGCGCACGCGGCTGAGCTTTGAGGCCGCGATGATGGAGTTAGGCGGGAACGTGCTCGGCTTTTCTGAGGCCGCGAGCTCCTCGGCCAGCAAGGGCGAGAGCGTGGCGGACACGGTGCGCGTCGTGGGCTGCTACGCCGACATAATAGCGATGCGCCACCCAAAGGAGGGCGCGCCGCTCGCCGCGGCGATGCACTCCACCGTGCCCATAATCAACGCGGGCGACGGCGGCCACAACCACCCGACGCAGACGCTCACCGACCTGATGACCATAAGGCGTGAGCGCGGCTCCCTTGAGAACTTCACGATAGGCCTCTGCGGCGACCTCAAGTTCGGCCGCACGGTGCACTCGCTCATAGCCGCGCTGACGCGCTGCAAGGGCGTAAAATTCGTCTGTATCTCCCCCGACGAGCTGCGCCTGCCCGGCTATGTCAAGCAGGACCTGCTCTCCCGGAGCGGCTGCGGATACACCGAGGCGCGCGACCTCGCCGAGGTGCTGCCGGAGCTGGACGTGCTGTATATGACAAGAGTGCAGCGCGAGCGCTTTTTCAACGAGGAGGACTACCTCCGGCTGAAGGACTGCTATATCCTGACGCCCGAAAAGCTCGCCGGGGCGAAGGACAGCCTTGCCATACTCCACCCCCTGCCGCGCGTGAACGAGATAGACACGGCGATCGACTCCGATAAGCGCGCATGCTACTTCCGCCAGGCTCTGTGCGGGAAATTCGTGCGCATGGCGCTCATACTTAAGCTGCTTGAGGAGGCGGGGAAATGAACATCGACTCGATAAAAAACGGCCTCGTAATCGACCACATCCGCTCGGGCGGCGCGATGCGCATATACGACCTGCTGGGCCTCGGCTCGCTCGACTGCACCGTGGCGATAATCAAAAACGCCCAGAGCGCCAAGCTGGGACGCAAGGACATCATAAAAATCGACTCCGTCACGGACATCGACCTCGATGTGCTGGGCTATGTGGATCCGGGCATCACCGTGAACGTGATACGCGGCGGCGAGCTGGTGGAAAAAAAGAACCTCACCCTCCCCGAGCGGCTCGAAAATGTGCTAAAATGCCGCAACCCGCGCTGCATCACCTCCGTCGAGCCTGGCATAAAGCAGGTTTTCTTCCTCTCCGACCGCGAGAGCAAGACCTATCGCTGCCTCTACTGCGAGGCCAAGGCGGAGCGCTGAAGCGCGGACATTTTTCCCAAACTCCTTGCCCGGACGCGGAGCATATAGTATAATCGGAGTATCTGAATTGAGAGGTGAAGGATATGGGACTAACCCTCAGGGACTTTGAGCGCGCTGCAAAGCGCATCTCCGGCATCATTCACGAGACCGACCTTGACTTCAGCTCCACATTTTCCGAGCTCACGGGCGGCGAGGTGTGGCTGAAGTGCGAAAACCGGCAGAAAACCGGCTCTTTCAAAATCCGCGGCGCCGCCAACAAGATAGGCGCTATGGTCGAGCGCGGCGAGGCGACGCCCGTCGTGGCCTCCTCGGCCGGCAACCACGCCCAGGGCGTGGCCTACGCCGCAACGCAAAACGGCATCCGCTCCACCATCGTCATGCCCCGCGCCGCCCCGATCGCCAAGGTGCAGGCCACGGAGGGCTACGGCGCGCGCGTCGTGCTCTGCGGCGACTGCTACGACGACGCGTATGCCCGCGCGATGGAAATCTGCGAGGAGGAGGGCGCAACCTTCCTCCACCCCTTCAACGACTATGAGGTCATGGCCGGGCAGGGCACCATCGGCCTTGAGATACTCAGCCAGCTCCCGACGGTGGACACGGTCATCGTGCCCGTGGGCGGCGGCGGGCTGCTCGCCGGCGTCGCCACGTGCATAAAGCAGGCGAACCCGCGAGTCCGCGTCGTGGGCGTCCAGGCCGAGGGGGCCGACGCCGTGGTGCGCAGCTACCGCGAGGGGCACCTCACCGAGAGTGAAAACGTCTCCACCATAGCGGACGGCATCGCCGTCAAGTGTCCCGGGGACAAGACGGTGGAGCTCATAATGAAATACGCCGACGACATGGTAACCGTCTCGGACAACGACATATCCGCTGCGATACTCATGCTCATGGAGCGCACAAAGCAGATAGTCGAGCCCTCCGGCGCCGCGAGCCTCGCCGCCGTCCTCTCCGGGCACATCGACGTGAAGGACCGCAAGGCGGTTTGCCTGCTCTCCGGCGGCAACATAGACGTGAGCGTGATACATCGCGTGGTGGAGCTCGGCCTCGTCTCCCGTCACCGCAGGCTGAAGTTCTTCGTCCGGCTGAACGATGCGCCCGGCAGCCTGATGAAGCTGCTGCAGGTCGTGGCAGACAGCAACGCGAACATCCTCACTATCAACCACGACCGCATGTGCCTCTCCCTGACGCCCTCGGAGATCCTCGTGCACATCGGCTGCGAGGTCGGCGGGCAGCACCACGCCGACACGCTGATCGAAAACCTCACCGCCGCGGGCTACAGCCCGACGCTCGAATGAGCCGCTGGATAGAGGCGGCCTTCAGCGCCGCGCCCGGGAGGCTCGACGAGCTCTGCGACAGGCTTACAGAGCTTGGGGCCAACGGGCTGGTCATAGAGGACGAGGCGGATTTCCGCCGCTTCCTCGAGGAAAACAGGCAGTACTGGGACTATGTCGACTCCGAGCTCGAGGAGCGCTACCGCGGCCTCTCCCGGGTCAAGGTCTATGTCAGCGACGACGCGGCGGGCCGCGCACAGTTGGCCGCTTTCACGGAGGGGACCGGGCTCGAGCCCGCCACGACCGTGGTTGACGACGCCGACTGGCAGGACAACTGGAAAAAGTATTACAAGCCCATCGAAATAGGCGAAAAGCTGCTCGTGCTCCCCCGATGGGAGCCGATCCCCGAGGAGCGCGCCCGCAAGGTGCTCCGTCTCGACCCCGGCCTCGCCTTCGGCACCGGGGCACACGCCACCACGCGCATGTGCCTGAAGGCGCTGGAGAAATACGCCGCGCCGGAAAAGTTCGTGCTCGACCTCGGCTGCGGCAGCGGCATACTCGGCATCGGCGCGCTCGTGCTCGGCTGCGCCTACTGCGCCGGCTGCGACGTGGATCCCAAGAGCCCGGACGCCGCGCTGGAAAATTCGCGGCTGAACGGCATAAACCCCGCCATTTACCACATGTACGTGGGCGACATCCTCGCCGACGCCGGCCTGAGGGCCGAGTTGGGCGAGGGCTATGACATAGTGCTGGCCAACATAGTGTCGGATGTCATAATCCCCCTTGCGCCATACGCGCGCGGGTTTATGGCCCCGCGCGGCGTGTTCATCACCAGCGGCATCATCGAGGGACGGCAAAACGAGGTCCGCTCCGCACTCACGGCCACCGGCTTTGAGATAGCCGCGCACGAGAGCGAGGAGGGCTGGCACATGTTCGTGTGCACGCTCCCGGAAGCGAAATAGGCAAATAAGAGCAAGCCCCGCCCCGGCGCAACACGCCGGGGCGGTCTTATATTTCTAATATATTATTACGTTTAATATACACAAAAAGCACGCTGTGATATTGTAGCATCCGTGAGTTGACCGCGGCCCGGCCGCTATTTATAATAGTCAACAGGCATAGCGCGTATCCGCGCCGCAAGGAGGTGGCCGTCATGGCAAAAAGGGCCTTTATACTGATTCTGGCGGCCTGCCTGCTGTCCATGGCGGGCTGCGCGGCCGTCAGCGGCCCGGAGGTGGACATTCCCTGGGAAATGGAGCGATTGTTGCTCGAGCGCGGCTATCCGGCCGGTCTACTCGACAGGCTGATACCGCAGCAGCGCGAGTCGCTGTACTCCCTTGCGCTGGAAACCGGCTGCCGTTACCTCGCGTCAACTGAGGGCACGGAGCTTCACGGCGGCGAAGGCTCCGCCGCGCC
>DVGA01000051.1 GCA_018712985.1 Candidatus Scatomorpha intestinavium | reverse complement strand
CACCTCCCGCGCTAAGATGTGCGGGAGGTGAAAAGCATGTACAGCCTTGATAAACAAAAATTCGGCTCCTTCGTGTCGGAGCGCCGCCGCGCTCTCGGGCTCACGCAGCGCTCTCTTGCGGAACGGCTGTCCGTCTCGGACAAGGCGGTTAGTAAATGGGAGCGCGGCCAGTCGATGCCCGATGTGGCGCTGCTCGTGCCGCTCGCCGGAGCCCTCGGCGTGAGCGTGACGGAGCTGCTCACCGGGGAGCGCATGGAGAGCGACAGGAGCCTTGAAGCGAGCGAGGTCGAGGAGATAGTCAAGACGGCCATAGGCGCGGCGGAGGAGCTGCCGCGGCCTTCGCGCCATGTGCGCAGGAAGAGGGCGGCGTACTACCTCGCCGGCCTCGCGATAGGGGCGGCGGGGGAGCTGCTGCTCTATCTCCGGCACGGCGCGGAGCTCTGGGGCATGACGGTCTTGTTCCCGCTGTTGGGGGCGATATTCGGGATATATTTCTGCTTCGTCATCCGCGAGCGGCTGCCGCGGTTTTACGACGAGAACGAGCTCGGCTTTGTGGCCGACAGCGGGTTCCGCATGAACATACCCGGCGTGTATTTCAACAACCGGAACTGGCCGCACGTCCTGCGCGCGGGGAGGATATGGTGCCTTGCGGCGATGGCGCTCTCGCCCTACGCCATTCTGCTCCTGAGCGCGCTCTTTGGGGAGATTGCGGCCGTGTGGATAGTGTTCGCCGCCTATCTCACCTCGCTTTTCGTCTCGCTCATACGCGCGGCGAAACGCCATGAGCGGGCGCAAGATACGCCTTGACACGCCGTTTGGGGCGTGGTAATATACTATGGATAGGTTATAAAGGGCTGTGAAGGGGAGAAGTACCGCCCCGGCCGGCAGCAGAGAGGCGCCGCGGTTTGCTGCGAGCGGCGCTTGCCGAGGCAGAGCGGGAAATGCGCCCCGGAGCCAGGGAGGAGGAAATGCCTCCCCGTTTTCGCCGCGTTAAGGCGATAAGCGTTCCGAAAGCGGGACGCGAAGCGATAAAAGAGAGTGGAACCGCGTTCACAAAACGCCTCTCATGCTGCGGCATGGGGGGCTTTTTCGTTGCCAAACGCCGCCGGCTGAGAGGCTTTCCCGCTGCTGTCAGGCAAAAAACTGAGATGGAGGTACAGTTATGAAGCTCTACAATTCAGCCACACATACCAAGGAGGAGTTCGTCCCCAACCACCCCGATATAGTCAAGATGTACACCTGCGGCCCGACTGTGTACCACTACGCGCATATCGGCAACCTGAGGAGCTACATCATGGAGGACGTGCTCGAAAAATACCTGGGCTACCTCGGCTACAACGTCAAGCGCGTCATGAACATCACGGACGTCGGCCATCTGAGCTCGGACGCCGACACCGGCGAGGACAAGATGCTCAAGGGCGCGAAGCGCGAGCACAAGACCGTCATGGAGATAGCCAAGTTCTACACCGACGCCTTTTTCGCCGACTGCGCGGACCTGAATATAAAGACGCCGGACGTGGTGGAGCCCGCCACGAACTGCATCGACGAGTATATTAAAATCATCCAGAAGCTCATGGACACGGGCTACGCCTATTTCGCCGGCGGGAACGTGTATTTCGACACGAGCAAGCTCAAGCAGTACTACGTTTTCAACGACTTTGACGCCGACGATCTGGACGTCGGTGTGCGCGAGGGCGTTGAGGAGGACACCAACAAGCGCAATAAAAACGACTTCGTGCTCTGGTTCACAAAGAGCAAGTTCGAGGACCAGGCGCTGAAGTGGGACTCCCCCTGGGGCGTGGGTTACCCCGGTTGGCACATCGAGTGCTCCGGCATCAGCATGAAGCACCTCGGCGAGGACCTCGACATCCACTGCGGCGGCATAGATAACGCCTTCCCCCACCACACCAACGAAATCGCCCAGTCGGAGAGCTATCTCGGCCACAAATGGTGCAATTTCTGGGTGCATGTCCACCACTTGAACACCACTTCGGGAAAAATGAGCAAGTCCAGCGGCGAATTCCTCACGGTCTCGCTGCTGAAGGAAAAGGGATATGACCCGCTCGCCTACCGCTTCTTCTGCCTGCAGAGCCACTACCGCAAGAACCTCGTTTTCAGCTGGGAGAACCTCGACAACGCCGCCCAGGCCTATGATAAGCTCATCGCGCGCATAGCCGCGCTCAAGCCCGGCGACGGGGAGGTGGACGCCGCCGCGCTCACAGAGCTGAAGGCGAAGTTCACTGACGCGCTGGACAACGATTTGAACACCTCCCTCGCCGTCACGGCGCTATATGACGCGCTGAAGGCCAGGACGAACGACGCCACAAAGATAGCCGCCGTGGCGGACTTTGACCGTGTGCTGAGCCTCTCGCTTATCGAGAAGGCGGAAGAGCTGCGGAAAAAGAACGCCGGGCCCGAAGAGGAGCACGACGAGCGCATCGAGGGCCTGCTCGCCGAGCGTGCCGCGGCCAAGAAGGCGAAGAACTACGCCGAGGCCGACCGCATCCGCGACATGCTCGCCGCGGAGGGGATAACCATTATCGACACCCCGCAGGGCGCGAAGTGGAAGAGGGCCTGAGCGGCGCTTCAGCCGGAGAGGCACGCATAAAATCCACGCAGAAAATGGCCCCGCCGGATGCATTAGGCGCCGGCGGGGCCCCAATTTGCCGCAAGCGCGCAAATTTTCAAGAAATCTTGACGATAGGCGGTAATTGGGGTAAAATACTCTGTACGCGCATTCCATATCATCAGAGTGGAGGAATATCAATGAGCGAGAAAGGCACATTCTATATCACAACACCCATCTACTATCCGTCGGACAAGCTGCACATCGGGCACACCTACTGCACTGTTGCGACGGATACCATTGCGCGATACAAGCGAATGTGCGGCTACGACGTGATGTTCCTCACCGGCACGGATGAGCACGGCCAGAAGATAGAGGAGAAGGCCAAAGAGGCGGGCGTCACGCCCCAGGAGTTTGTCGACCGCATTGTCGAGGGCAAGGGCGGCATACTCGACCTCTGGAAGCTGATGAACATCTCCAACGACCGCTTCATCCGCACCACGGACGATTACCATGTGAAGGCCGTGCAGCGCATCTTCAAGAAGATGTACGACAACGGCGATATATACAAGGGCAAGTACTCCGGCATGTACTGCACACCCTGCGAGAGCTTCTGGACCGAGAGCCAGCTTGTCGACGGCAAGTGCCCCGACTGCGGCAGGCCCGTGAAGTACGCGGAGGAGGAGGCGTACTTCTTCAAGCTTAGCAAGTACGCCGAGCCGGTGCGCGAGCTGCTGCTCTCCGGGACCTTCCTCGAGCCCGCCAGCCGCGTGAACGAGATGATAAAGAACTTCATAGACCCCGGCCTTGAGGACCTCTGCGTTTCCCGTACGAGCTTCAAGTGGGGCGTGCCCGTGGACTTCGACCCGGGCCACGTCGTATACGTCTGGGTGGACGCGCTGTTCAACTATATGACGGCCCTCGGCTATATGAACGAGGAGCGCGACGGCCTGGAGAAATACTGGCCGGCGGACGTGCACATGGTTGGCAAGGAGATCGTCCGCTTCCACTCGATAATCTGGCCGGCGATGCTCATGAGCGTGGGCGAGCCGCTGCCGAAGAAGGTCTTCGGGCACGGCTGGCTGCTGCTCGGCGGCGGCAAGATGTCCAAGTCCAAGGGCAACGTGGTCGACCCCTATATCCTCGCGGGGCGCTTCGGCGTGGACGCGCTCAGATACTTCCTGATGCGCGAGTTCCCCCTCGGCTCTGACGGCAACTTCTCCAACGAGCTGCTGATAAGCCGCATAAATTCAGACCTCGCGAACGACTACGGCAACCTGCTCAGCCGCACCGTGGCGATGGTCATAAAATACTTCGGCGGCACTCTGCCCTCCGGGCGCGAGAACTCCGACGCCGACTGCGAGCTGAACACCATGGCCGGCGAGCTGCGCGGCAAATACGAGAAGCTGATGGACACCTTCCAGACCCAGGGCGCCCTTGAAGAGGTGTTCAAGGTCATCTCCCGCGCGAACAAGTATATCGACGAGAACGCCCCCTGGGTGCTCGCAAAGGACGAGAGCAAGGCCGACCGCCTCGCCACCGTGATGTATAACCTGCTCGAGGCATTGCGCATCTGCACCCAGCTGCTTACGCCCTTCATGCCGGAGAGCACGGCGAAGGCCGCCGACCAGATCGGCGTCCCGGCTGAGCTGCGCACCTGGGAGGCCGCCGGGGAGTGGGGCAAGCTGCCCGAGAACGTCACCGTGTGCAAGGGAGACACGCTCTTCCCGCGCATAGACATGGACAAGGAGCTCGCCGAGCTCGAAAAGATAGAGGAGGAGGCCCGGCGCGAGGCCCTGCCGCCCATCGAGATCGAGCCCCAGCTTGAGGAAAAGGTCGACTTCGACACCTTCTGCAAGAGCGACTTCCGCGTTGTGAAGGTGAAGAGCTGCGAGGCCGTGAAAAAGAGCGACAAGCTGCTGAAATTCATCCTCGACGACGGCACCGGCACCGACCGCCAGATACTCTCCGGCATCCACAAGTGGTACCAGCCGGAGGACCTGGTGGGCAAGACCCTGGTGGCCATCGTCAACTTGCCGCCGCGCAAGATGATGGGCCTTGAGTCGAACGGCATGCTGCTCTCCGCCGTCCACAAGGAAAAGGGCGAGGAGGCGCTCCACCTCATGATAGTGGACGACTCCATCCCCGCCGGCGCTAAACTCTGTTGACTGCTGGCCGAAATGCCTGACGGCATTTCGTGCCAAATAAGCCCCGGCCGGCCTGCGGCCGGAGGCATAGCGCGCCTCTGCGCGCAGAGAAATGCACCAGTCATCTGACTGGTGCATTTTTCACGCTTGAGGCGCGAGCAGTATTTTG
>DVGA01000050.1 GCA_018712985.1 Candidatus Scatomorpha intestinavium | reverse complement strand
GCCGCCGAACACGGTGTATCCGCTGTCATCTGTGGTGTAAAAGCCGACGGTGTATGTCGTACCTTCCACCGTCACTTCCGCGGTCTGGCTCGCGCTCGCCTCCGGCCCCTCGGCCAGCGCCGGCATGGCAGCCAGGCTTATGATGAGCGCAAGGCAGAGCAGCAGGCTGAAAAACTTTCTCATGTCGTTTCCCTCCAGCTATTTCGCAGTTCCTGACATTATTTCTGATTATAATTATATATAATGCGCCGGAGCAAGACCATTAGCCAGCTGCATAGTATGCAAAATTTCAGTAGAATTTTGCGCCCGAAACGTCTGTCGGATGTCCCGCCGGGTTGTCTATGTCCACATCGTTGCCGGAGAACACGCACTCCGGAAATCTCAGCACCTCGTCTCCGGGCAGGTTGTCAATTAGTATCGCGGTGCCGTTGTCCATAAAGGCGTTGTTCCAGTACTCCGGGCTTGAGTAGTGCTCGGTGGAGTCCGTGTTGAAGTGCAGCGCCGTCCCGTTGCGCTCGAAAACACAGCCGGCCGCGCCTATCCAGGCCCCGTCGAGCGCCAGGGCCGCGGTGTCCCAGCCGGTGAAGGTGCAGCTGTCCATATACACCCCGTCGCCGGCCGTGACGGCCGTTCCGCCGCTGCCCTCAAAGCGTATGCCGATGAGCTCAGTGAGCTGCATATAGGCCGAGCGCACCGTCACACCGCCGGTGAAGGTTGTGGCGTTCCCCCCGTCGTCGCTCGAGCCGAAGAGCGAGACGCCGCGGCGCATGGCCAGACGCAGCTCGCCGGAGTAGGTGACCGGCGGCAGGTATATGTCGACGGCGGTGTTCAGCGGCACCTCGCGGTCGATGTAGTCCATCAGCGACTGCAGCTCCTCCGTCGTCTCCATCGCCGTGTCCTCCGGGGTAAAGACGCGCGTCTCGAGGTCGATGACCGTTATGCTCTGGCACAGCTGCACGGTGTCGCCGTTTTTCATGCTGAGCGTCCAGAGTATGTCGTTGGTGCCGCAGCCGTAGGTGAAGCTTATATGGGAGACCATGGCGGCATTGGGAAAGCTCGGGTCGGCGGCCGGCGCGGTGTACTCCATCTGCGCCGCGCCGCCGCGCGGCAGCGCCTCGACGCTGCAGCCGTCCACCAGCTCCATAAATTCCCCGTTGGCGGGTGAGTTGTCCGCTGCGTTGTAGACGTAGAGCTGCGAGGGGTTCGCCGCCCAGCTGCCCTCGGCGCAGGTGTTGCTCCTCTCCGCCTGCGGAACCTGCACGCCGTCGCTGTCGGCGTCAATGACCAGCATGAGCCTGTATGAGCTGCCGCCGGAGGAGTACATCATATCTGCGCCCATGCCGGACAGCCCGTCCTCCTGTCCGGCTGTCTCCGCCGGCATGCTCTCCGCCGGGACGGACGCCGCTGGTATGGGAGCCGACGGCGAGGGCGCGTCCCCCTCCCGCCAGCCTCCCGCCGCGAGCGCGGCGCCCAAGGCGGCGGCAATCAGCACGGACGCACAGACGGCGGCAGCAACCGCTCCCCGCCGCCTTTTCGGCGGCTCCACGAGCCGCTTTTCAACCTGGCTGGTCTCGCAGTGCGGGCAGTACGCGGCCCCGTCGGGCAGCTCCTGTCCGCAATTTACGCACTTTTTCATCTCTACACCCCATTCACAGCGCTCTCATCAGATGGAGCACATCAGCGTACCTCTTGGTCGGGCTTGTCATGGTGCATTTTTGTATCACGCGCCCGAGGTGCCCTCCCGCCGTCTCGCAGGAGGGGTGCCGGCCCGTGAGCATAACGTTCAGCAGCACGCCGAGGGAGTATATGTCCGCCCGCGCGTCCGACTGCGCCAGGCCGTACTGCTCCGGCGCGGCGTAACCCGTGGTGCCGAGGACCTGCGTGTCCCCGCTGCCGCCGCACTTGTATATTCGCGCGGCGCCGAGGTCGATCAGCACGGCCTCGCTCCCGCGGACTATGACGTTTTCGGGCTTTATGTCCCTGTGGACAACCCCGCGCGAGTGCAGGATCCACAGCGCGGCGCAAAGCTGCCGGGCGACAGCGCGCGCCGCATCGGCGGGAAGCGCCCCCTCCTCGATCAGGAAGGATAGGGTGTCGCCGCAGACATACTCCTCCAGCACCGCCGAGAGCCCCCCGCTCGAGGCAGCCTCATATATCTGCGGCAGGTGCGGGCTGGCGACGCCGAGCAGCTTTTTGTACGCCTCGCAGCCGCCCTCGAACCGCCTCAGGACATACCATCGGCCGCTGCTGTTGTGCCGCCAGACGCTTACGCTGTTTTGGCCGTCCGAGCGGAGCTGCCGCACAAGGCTGTATTCCTCCCCCAGGCTTTGCATTAAATTATCATAAACATCCATAATTTCGCACCCTATGCAGCCTGCATATTGTTTTTGCCGTTAAAAAAATATAAAATTATTATAAACTACGACGTAATGCTTGTAAAGGCGGTGGCTTTTATGAAGGAAAAGCGGACTGACGACCTGAAACAGGAGCTGATGAGCGCGCCAAGCCTTGAAAAATACCTCTCGGAAAACCGCGACAGCTTCAAGGTCGAGAGCACGGCCGCCATGCTCTCCCGGCTGATAGACGAGCGGAAAATCGCCAAGTCCACCGTGGCCCGGGAGTCCGGGATGAGCGAAATATACCTCTATCAGATACTCTCCGGGCGGCGCTCGCCCTCGCGCAACCGGCTCATCTGCCTGTGCTTCGGGCTCTCCGTGGGGGTGGACGGGGCACAGGAGCTTCTGCGGCTCTCCGGGGCGGCACAGCTCTATCCGCGCATCCGCCGCGACGCGATAATAATCTACGGCCTCTCCCACGGCATGAGCCTCTTCGACGTGAACGACAGACTCTTCGAGCAGAACGAGGAGACTCTTTTTTAGCATAGCGGCTTGTCAAACCATGGGCAACATGCACTAAGTTCAGTAGCCTGCAAATCCTGAACAAAAAGGAAGCCAAGCATCCAGCGGGGCCCGGCGTCATTCAACGCCGGGCCCCGTTTCAGTGCGGCAGCCCGTCCGAACAGGGCAATTTCAGTGGAATAATTGTACTGTACGGCCGGACTATTTATATTTCCTTAACACCGCGTGAGCGTGTCGCAAACAGTCGCGGCGTAGAATCTGCCTCACAAAGACAGAAGGGGGCCCTTTATGGAAGGCGTGATCGCAAAATACTCCGGCGCGGCAAAGCGTGAGCATGAGGAAATATGGGTAAAGCAGACTACGTGGCGCTCTTCTGGCTGTTCATGGCCGGGAGCGCGCTGGGCTTTATAGCCGAGGGGCTGTGGTGCGTGCTCACCGACGGCCACTGGGAAAACCACTCGTCCACGGTCTGGGGGCCGTTCTGCATAATCTACGGCGTCGGCGCTCTCGCCGTGTACCTCATATCCGGGCTGCTCAGGTGCCGCGGGCTGGCCGCGCAATTCGCCGCGTTCAGCCTCTCGTGGGAGGCGGCGGAGTTTTTTGGGAGTCTCTTCCAGGAGCTGCGCTTCGGCAGCGTATCGTGGGACTACAGCGCGCACGCGCTGAATCTCGGCGGGCGAGTGGGCTTTAAGATGGCCCTCATGTGGGGCGTGCTGGGCGTGGCGTTTATCCGACTGGTGTTCCCGGCGCTGAGCCGCGCCCTCGCCCGGCTGCGCGGAAAGGGAGCGCGGGTGCTCTGCGCGGTCATGAGTGTATTTATGGCGGCGAACCTGCTCGTCACCTCGGCCGCCATCGTGCGCTGGCGCGACCGCGGCGAGGCCTCAGACAGCCCCTTCGTGCAGTGGATTGACAGTACATACGACGACAGCACGATGTTGGGGATCTTCCCGAACATGGTGTTTACGGACAGATGAGGAGCCACACTGAAATGGAACTTGAATTTCTGAGCGCCGTGTATAAACTGACCATCGCCATCCTCTCCGGCATTGCCGTACTGCTCGCGGCGCTGGTATTGCTGCTGGTCTTTTGAGGGCAGCGTATAGGTCAGACAAAGCGCAGGGGGCGCGCATTTTTGCACGCCCCCTGCGCTTTTATAATGGCAGCATCCAATAAGCGCGGGCTGCGTGTCTTTAAATGAGTAAAACGCCGGTCTCCCATTTACTAACCGCCTTGTCCGAGACAGACAGCCGTTCCGCAAGAGAGCGCTGCGTGAGCCCGAGAGCGCGGCGGCGCTCCGACACGAAGGAGCCGAATTTTTGTTTATCAAGGCTGTACATGCTTTTCACCTCCCGCACATCTTAGCGCGGGAGGTG
>DVGA01000049.1 GCA_018712985.1 Candidatus Scatomorpha intestinavium | reverse complement strand
ACCGTGCGACCTACGAAGGCACCCTCGGCTGGAACGTCTACAAGCTGGCCAGCAGCACCGGCATCATCGTTGACAACGAGGCCATGGGCAACGCCACCACCGTTCTGTCCAGCAAGTACACCGCCGGCACCGCCACCGATGCTGATGCTTACGTGCAGTGCGCTGTCGCCGCCAACACCGGCCTCGACATGATGTACCACGCTGCCAAGATCTGGCACGTCAACGGCAAGACCGCTGTTTACGTCATGGATCTGGCCACCGCTGAGGTTGCTAACTGCCCCGCGGACAAGAAGACCGACTACTCCATCGGCGAGAACACCAAGGGCGACAAGGTCGAGCTCTACGAGATAGCCACCGTTGACAACACCGCCCTTGACAAGAGCTACGGCAAGGTCACTGTTGGTTATACCTATGCTCTCGACGAGCTGGGCACCCGCAGCGAAACCAAGAAGACCACTGTTATCGGCAATGAAGGCGCCGTTGACAACGACGACATCAAGACCGACATCAGCAAGATCAACCGTGGCGACGCCATCATCTACATCAAGGCTGAGAGCACCACGAGCGACGGCGAGGGCTACCACGTCTCCGCTGTGAGCTACACCAAGGCCACCATTAAGGACTACAGCAAGGTCAAGAAGACCGTGACTCTGGACAACGGCGATGTTCTGTCCGCTTCCAAGTTCTTCAACGGCGATTGGTCTGACGTTGGCTTCGGCACGACTGTCACCATCACCCTCGACACTCACGGCCACTTCATCGACTTCGACGCCAAGTCTGCGAAGGTCATCGGCTACTTCACCGGCACCATCCGCAACTCCACCGCTCACGATGTCTGGTACAGCGACGCTGCTTTCGCCGCCCAGTTCGTGAACATCACCACTGGCGATACCGAGGAAGTCCCTGTCAGCGCTGAATGGGTCAGCACTCACGGCTCCTATGTCACCGGCGAGTACAAGGGCTACTACGACATCACCGACACCATCTACGGCAGCGACAACTACTATCCGACCGTTGTCTCTGAGAGCAACAACATCTACGCTTCCAGCTATGTCTTTGATGACGGCATCCGCTTCGACGCCACTACCTACAAGATTGGCGGCGTGCACAATGTCACCGGCGACGTCTACTTCGACAATGACACTGTGACCTTCATCATTGCCAATAATCGTGGCAGCAAGCTCTCCATCGAGAAGTACACCGGCACTGAGGAGATGCTCGCGGCTTACTCCGAGAACTACCCGGTTGCTGCTATCACCCTCCGCAACCTGGCTGTCACCGGCCACTTCGATGACCAGGGCACCTTCTATGCCGACGTCATCTTCGCTTTCGACGGCGCTGAGTCCGTGAGCAGCGGCACGCTGTTCTACCCCGAGAACGTCACTGCTGACGTTTACCCCGGCGGCCTCTACAGGTTCGAGGGCGGCTACATGAACGGCACCGAGTTCCTGAGTGACTCCGTCATCCGCAACACCAACGCCACCATCACCCGCGGCTTCTACACCTTCACCGTCAACAGCGCCGGCGTCTGGACTCTGACAGAGAGCAACGCCTACGAGTACACCAGGGTAACTGTCCGCCCGGTCAGCGACACCAAGATGTACATCACCTCCAATAACACTGGCGTTGAGCGTGAAGTTCTGGCCGATGCGAAGATCGTTGACCTCCGCAGCGGCGCTGGCACCGACGTTGACTCCATCAAGGAGCTCTCCGACCTCTACTACAAGAACAACAACGAGTACCACAACGCCAAGGTCATCCTGGCCTACACCTGGGATGCCAGCAACAAGGTCAACGTTATCTATGTTCTTGACGCTGGTCTGTACCGCTCCACCGAGGTCAAGCTGAGCGACGAGCTCGTTGCTGCTGGCTGGACCTTCGCTGACGGCGACACGAGCAAGATGTTCTACGACGATGACTGCGCGACCACTTACTATCTCGTCAACGAGAACCTCGACCTCAGCGGTATCTCTTACCAGTTCCCTGTGACCACCAAGCTGAACAAGGACGCTGCCGTTGAGCAGAATGCCCCTGTCGAGACTACCACGGTCGGCACGGAGACTGTCAGCGCCATCAAGGTCACTGTTGATCAGCCTTCTATGGATCCGGGCGACGATTTCGTCATCGAGATTGGCGGCCTGACCAACAAGGTCGCTATGGACTTTGACGTCGCGGCTGGTATGGACGCCTACTACGGCATTGACTTTGAGGCGATTGCTGCCGGCAAGTATGTCTATGGCACTCCCATCAAGGTTGCTGTCACTGTCAAGCTCGACACCAATGGCAACCAGCTCGACCTCACCTTCGGCAACACCTCCATCGAGGATACTTTTGCTGACATGGTCGTTGAGCACATCGACACCATCGACAACGGCGCGACTTATCAGGTCGTCACCCTGACGGTGTACCCGCTCGGCAACGGCACTTGGACTCTGGAGAGCGCTGTTTTCAGCGACACCGTTGGCTAATCCCCTCTCAAGCATCTAATAAAACCCCAAGTTTTCCCGCCCCGGGTTTCCCGGGGCGGTTTTTTCATGCCCTGCCGTTTGACTGCTGCTTAACTGCTTGCTTAAGCCGCTTTTGGCTCCGGTTTGAACGGCTTTTTGCCCCCGGCGCAAACTTCCTCTTCCATTCTCCGCCCTTCCGTTGTATAATGCTCTTGCATCGTTTCCATACCTTTTATTTATAAGGAGGCCAACCAATGAGAGGTGTTCACAGCGCGGTCGACGACCTCCGCCGCAGTGTTTTTACCGAGGTCGCCCGCCTTGCCTACGAGGGCGGCGATTATTCGCGCATAGACGAGCTGCCCTACAAAATTATTCCAGGCGAAGACGCACATTACAGGAACGACGTGTTCCTTGAGAGGGCAATTGTCACAGAAAGGCTGCGGCTGGCCTGCGGCCTTCCGCTGCGGACCGCCGCGGAAATCAGCCTTGCGAGCGACGGGATCGAGCAGGCGGCCCTGCCGGAGAAGTACTATGAGCCGCCGCTGATAAACATCATCCCCTTTGCCTGCAACGCCTGCCCGCCGAAGGAAATACGCATATCTTCGAACTGTCAGGGCTGTCTTTCGCGTCCGTGCATGAACGTCTGCCCGAAGGGCGCGATCAGCGTGGGCCGCGACGGCAAGAGCCACATCGACGAAAAAAAATGTATCCGCTGCGGCCGCTGCCTCAACCAGTGCCCGTATAACGCCATCAGCCGCCTTGAGCGCCCCTGCGCCAAGGCCTGCGGCATGGACGCGATAGGCTCCGACGAAAAGGGAAGGGCGAAAATAGACTATGACAAGTGCGTAAGCTGCGGCATGTGCCTTGTGAACTGCCCCTTCGCCGCCATTGCGGACAAGAGCCAGATCTTCCAGCTCATCCAGGCGATACGCAAGGGGGATAAGGTCATCGCCGCCGTCGCCCCCGCCTTCGTCGGCCAGTTCGGCAAGGACGCCACGCCCGCAAAGCTGAAAAAAGCCATGCGCATCCTTGGCTTCGCCGACACGGTCGAGGTCGCCATCGGCGCGGACCTATGCACCGTGGAGGAGGCGCACGACTTCCTTGAAAACGTGCCGGAGAAGCTGGACTTCATGGCCACGAGCTGCTGCCCCGCCTGGAGCGTAATGGCAAAAAAGCTCTTCCCCGAATTCAAGGACAACATCTCCATGGCGTTGACGCCCATGGTGCTCACCGCAAGGCTGGTGAAAAAGGAAAACCCGAACGCCCGCATCGTGTTCATCGGCCCCTGCGCGGCGAAAAAGCTCGAGGCGAGCCGCCGCAGCGTGCGCTCCGACGTAGATTTCGTGCTCACGTTCGAGGAGCTGCAGGGCATGTTCGACGCGAAGGAGATAGACTTCGCCGCGCTCGAGCCTGACGAGTGCGACAAGGACTTCGACAAGGGCACCGGGGCAGGGCGCGGCTTCGCGGTGGTCGGCGGCGTCGCCGCCGCGGTCGCAGAGGCGATATCCCGCATAGAGCCGGGCAGGCACGTGGACGTGGAATACGGCGACGGACTTCGCGAGTGCCGCAAGATGCTCACTATGGCTAAGGCCGGCAAGCGGAACGGCTATCTGCTCGAGGGCATGGCCTGCCCCGGCGGCTGCGTGGCCGGCGCGGGGACGATCACGCCCGTGCTGAACGCCACGAGCAACGTGCGCAGCTACAAGTCACGCGCGGACAAGCAGAGCGCGCTGGAAAGCCAGTTTGCCGACAGGCTGCGTGAGGTGGAGGAGTAAGCCTGCCTCCGGCCTTTAGGCAGTAAAAAGAGCCCCGACTTGAAGTCGGGGCTCTTTCATTTTACCCTTACATATTAATAAGTATATAGCTCAGCGCACCGTCCTGATCCACTGTGAGCACGGGCATTTCCACTTCGAGCGGATAAGCGTCCGCGCTGCTGAGGCCGGACGGGTCGAGGACGTACACGCTCCCGCTGAGCTCGGCGGGGGAATACTTCATGCGCTCGAGAGAGAGGCTCAGCAGCCCCTCCCCGCCGGGGGCGAGGGCGTCGTCCCAGTTAGCTGCCTCAAGCGCGCTGAGGGCCGCAGAGAGGCTCTCGACGGGGATCACGCCGCCCGCCGAGCCGGGATTCAGCATTACGCGGCGATCCGACGCAAGACGGTTGTCGGGCGTCACGATGCGGAAGCTGCGGCTCCAGGCCTCGTCCCCGCCGGAGAGGGCGGCGGTGAAGTCCATGCGGCTGAATTCGCCGTTTTCGAATACCACGCCGAACTCCGTGAGCTCAGCGCCGCTTGCCTCGCCGGAGGAATACTCGAGCGCGACGGAGTCCTCAACCGCCTCCGCCGCGGCGGAGAGCTCCCCGGCCGCGAAGGGCTTAAATCCCGGAAGCTCGCGCGGGTCCAGCCCGCCGCGGGAGAGGACGAACAGCCCCGCAAAGCCGGCGAGCAGCACGGCTAAGCAGAGCAGCGTGTACTTCCGCGGGGAGCGGGGGAACTTCTCGCTCCTGCTTATGATGTGCAGTATGATTATCGCGGCCGCTATGACCGCTATGATGAGGGCTATCCTCACCGTGCTTGAAAGCTGTATACCCGGCTGCATGATCAGTCTCCTGCCTGTTTTATTTTTCGCGCGCATGGCGCCGGTCGGGGACGAACCCCGCCCCTTCCCGGACGGGAAGGGGCGGGGTGAAAACATCAATACGCTACGCCCCAGATTATCATCTTTTTGGCCGCCCTGCCGCATACCGGGCAGGTGTCGCCTATGTGCTCCTGCTCGAAGGGCATGCAGCGGCTGGACACGCCGGCGAGCTCCTTCATCTTCAGCTCGCACTCCTCGTCGCCGCACCACATGGTCTTGACGAAGCCGCCGCCGCGGTTTTCGATGACGACCTTCACCTCGTCCACGGTCGTGGCGGTGTAGGTGTGCTCGTCGAGGTTGTGCTTCGCCTTGTCGAAGAGGCCCTGCTGGACGGCGGAGAGCAGCTCCTTCACGCTGTCCTCAAGATTTTCGAGCGGAAGCGTGATTTTTTCGCCGCTGTCGCGCCTTGCGGCGACGCAGACGCCGCCCTCGATGTCGCGCGGGCCGAGCTCGAGGCGGACGGGGACGCCCTTCATTTCCCACTCGGCGAACTTCCAGCCGGGGGAGTTGTCGGAAAAGTCGCCCTTCACGCGCACTCCGGCGGCCTTCAGGCGCTCCACTACGGCCTCCGCGGCCTCGGTGACGCCGGGCTTGTGCGCCGCTATGGGCAGCACGACGACCTGTATCGGCGCGATGTTCGGCGGCAGTACGAGGCCGTTGTTGTCCCCGTGAGTCATGATAAGGCCGCCTATCGTGCGGGTGGAGAGGCCCCAGCTGGTCTCGAACGGGGCGCGGAGCTTGTTTTCCTTGTCGGAGAAGGTGATATTGAACGCCTTTGCGAAGCCGTCCCCGAAATAGTGGCTGGTGCCGGCCTGGAGCGCCTTGCGGTCGTGCATCATGCACTCGATGGTATAGGTGTTTTCCGCGCCGGCGAACTTCTCCTTGTCGGTCTTGTCGCCGCGGATCACGGGCATGGCGAGCTGAGTCTCGCACAGCTCGGCGTATATCTCCAGCATCTGGCGGGTCTCTGCGAGGGCCTCCTCGGCCGTGGCGTGTATCGTGTGCCCCTCCTGCCAGAGGAACTCGCGCCCGCGGAGGAAGGGACGGGTGGTCTTTTCCCAGCGGAGGACGCTACACCACTGGTTATAGAGGCAGGGCAGGTCGCGCCAGGAGTGTATCACGTGGCTCCAGTGCTCGCAGAAGAGCGTTTCGCTCGTGGGGCGGATGCAGAGCCGCTCGGGCAGCTCCTCGCTGCCGCCGACGGTGACCCAGGCGCACTCGGGCGCGAAGCCCTCCACGTGGTCCTTCTCGCGCTGGAGAAGGCTCTCCGGTATGAGCAGCGGCATGGAGACGTTGACATGCCCGGTCTCCTTAAAGCGCCTGTCAAGGAAGGCCTGTATGTTCTCCCAGATGGCGTAGCCGTAGGGCCTGAGTATGAAAAGGCCCTTGACATCAGAATAATCGATGAGCTCCGCCTTGGTGCACACGTCGGTGAACCACTGGGCGAAATCCTGTTCCATGTCCGTTATCTCGCGGACTCTCTTTTCCTTGGCCATAATTAACCTCCTGTTGAGCGGCGGCCCTTCCGCCGCTTGCACATTACAGATGAAGATTTTACTCACCGCACAGGCGCTTGTCAACACCCGGGCTCACTTTATGTCGATATGCTTTTTCTGCTCGGTTTCGGTGTAGAGGGGGAGGTAGCAGCCGCGGATTATTACGCGTATATCCCCCGAGATGTCCTCCGGCCCGGCAATGGGCAGGTACATCAGCGCCGCCGGCTCGTTATAGAGTATGTATTCGCACTTCACATCCCCATAGCCGTTGCGCTGGTAGAACGCGTGCAGCTTCCTGGCCTTTTCGAGTTCAGGATACTTTGTCACCTCGAGCAGGATTCCTCCGAGGGCGGAGTAATACTCCCTGAGGCAGGAGAGGAATTTACCGCCTATGCCGTTGCCGCGCACGTTTGGATACACTCCCAGCCAGCCGAGGAGGACATAGTTGTCCCCGCGGCTTTTGAGCATCATTGCGTAGCCGCACTCGAGGCCGGTCCCGTCCTTCAGCAGCAGCAGCTCCGCGCCCTTCAGCATTGCGGCGTGGAACTCGGACTCTTTGGGCAGCTCCCAGCTCTCGAAATCGAAGGTCATCATCGGATAAATGCGGTTCAGGTCCTCGTGGCCGCCGCGTATTATATTGTAATTCATTTCAGTCCTCCGTAAAGGCCTGCGCGCGGTAGAGCTGCGCATAGACCCCGTTCTTTTCCATAAGCTCGGCGTGAGAGCCTATTTCGATTATTTTTTCGTGCTCGATAACCGCTATGCGGTTCGCGTTGTGTATGGTGGAAAGCCGGTGGGCGATTATGATGCTCGTGCGCCCCTCCGCCAGCTCGTCGAGCGAGGCCTGGATCCTCTGCTCGGTGACCGTGTCGAGCGCGCTCGTGGCCTCGTCAAGTATGAGCACGGGCGGGTTTTTCAAAAACACCCGCGCTATCGCAAGGCGCTGCTTCTGGCCTCCCGAGAGCATGACGCCGCGCTCGCCGACATAGGTGTCGTATCCGTCCGGCATCTGGCTTATTTCCTGGTGGATCTCCGCGCGCACGGCGGCGGCGACCACCTCGGCGTCCGTCGCGTCCGGGCGTCCGTAACGTATATTGTCCTTTATGGTGCCGGCGAAGATGAAAACGTCCTGCTGTATCATGCCTATATTCCGGCGCAGTGAGTCCTGCGTGACGCTCCTGACGTCGTGCCCGTCGACGAGCACGGCGCCGCCCGTAACGTCGTAAAAGCGCGGCAGGAGCTGGCAGAGAGTGGTCTTACCGCCGCCGGAGGGGCCGACCACGGCCAGCTTTTCGCCCGGGTGGACGGTGAGCGACACGCCGGAGAGCACCGGGGCGCTGTTCTCCCCATACGAGAAGCTGACGTCGCGGTATTCGACCTCGCCTTTTACGTCCCGGAGCTCCACGGCGTCCGGCGCGTCCTTTATCGATGGCTCGGTGCGCATGAGCTCAAGGAAGCGGGAAAAGCCCGCCGTGCCCTGCATATAGACCTCGGAAAACTGGGACAGCTTCCGCACGGGGGTGACGAAGGTCGAAACATAGAGCGAGAAGGTCATCAGGTCTATGTAGTCGAGCTCCCCGCGCATTATGAGCAGCCCGCCGACGGTTATCACGAGCACCTGCATGATGCTCGTTGTGAACTCCATCCCGCTCATGAACCCGCCCATGGCGTTGTAATAAGACTTTTTGGAGTTTTTATAGCGCTCGTTGGCCTCGGTGAACTTGTCGTCCTCGGTTTTTTCGTTGGCGAAGGCCTTGGCCGTGCGTATGCCGGAGATCCCGCTCTCTATTGAGGCGTTTATCTCCGCGGTCTGGCGCTTTACCTCTATGTTCGCGCGCTTCATGTTCACACGGCGGGAGAGCGTGAACGCGATGAGCAGCGGAAGGGTCACGGCGAGCACGAGCGCGAGCTTCCACTGTATCGTGAACATCACAGCCATCGAGCCCACTATGGTGAGCAGGCTGATCACGATATCCTCCGGGCCGTGATGCGACAGCTCGGTTATCTCAAATAGGTCGGAGGTTATGCGGCTCATGAGCACGCCGGTGCGGTTGTGGTCGAAGAACGAAAAGCTCAGCCGCTGCATGTGATTGAACACGGCGTGGCGCATGTCCGCCTCTATGTACACGCCCATGCGGTGGCCCAAAACCGTGATGAGGTAGTACATCACGCCCTTTACCACGTAGGCCGCGAACATTATGGCCATCACAACGAAAAACGTCTCGAACAGCCTGTTCGGCAGCAGCTCGGTCATGGAAAGGCGCGAGACATACGGAAATACAAGGTCGATGACCGAGGCCGTGAGCGCGCAGGCCATATCGAGGATGAAAAGGCCCATATGCGGCCTGAAAAACGACATGAACACCCGAAACGGGTGCGCGTTATAGTTGATTTCTCTTTGCTTTTTCACCTTTCCGCTCCCTCAGCGCTGCGCAAACTCGTCACGGCGCTTTACCGCGAGCGCGTCGCAGCGGTTGTTATACTCATTCTCAGCGTGCCCCTTTACCCAATGGACGCTGACTTCATGCGCGTGGAGTAGCTTGTCGAGCTCCTGCCAGAGCTCGAGGTTTTTTACGGGCCCGTCCTTCCGGCGCCAGCCGCGCTTTTTCCAGCTGTCCAGCCAGTGCTCGTTTATGGCCCGCTCAATATACTGCGAATCCGTATAGAGCGTGACGGAGCAGCGCTCGGTGAGCGCGCCGAGCGCAGCTATTACGCCGGAGAGCTCCATGCGGTTGTTCGTGGTTTCCGCCTCGCCGCCGGAGAGCTCTTTTTCGTGGGGTCCGTATTTGAGTATCGCGGCCCAGCCGCCGGGGCCTGGGTTTCCCGAGCAGGCCCCGTCGGTATATATCGTGACTTCCTTCATTCTTCCTCCGTCTGCGCGGAATTATCGTCCCTGTCCGTGCGGGCGACGGAGATGACCTTGGCGCCCGGGTTCGGGCGCATGACGCGCACGCCCTGCGTGGCGCGGCCGAGCAGGCTGATATTTTCAACGCCGGTGCGGATTATCGTGCCGTCGTCGGCCACGATGAGCACGTCGTCGTCCTCGGAGACGACCTTGACGTCCGCCACATAGCCGGTCTTTTCGGTGCAGTTGTAGTTCTTCACGCCCATGCCGCCGCGCTTCTGCGGGCCGGCGTCCTCCCCGCCGCGGAGGTATTCCTCGATGGCGGTGCGCTTGCCGTAGCCGTTCTCGGTGACCGAGAGCAGGGCGCTGCCCGCGCCGGCCCTGCCGGCGCCGACTGCCCAGTCGCCCTCGCGGAGCTTTATGCCGCGGACGCCCACGGCCTCGCGCCCCATCGGGCGCACGTCGTTCTCGTCAAAGCAGATGGCGTATCCGCCGTGGGTGGCTATGAGGATGTTCTGCGTCCCGTCGGTCAGGCGGACGGAGATGAGCTCGTCACCCTCGTCGATGTTCAGCGCGCGGATGCCGGTCTTGCGGATGTTCTTTATCGCGTCCAGCCTCATGCGCTTGACGGTGCCGTTTTTCGTCACCATCACGATGTAGAGCTCGGCGTCCATATCCCGGACGTGCAGCATCGCGCTCACGCGCTCGCCGCTCTCGGCAGGGATGATGTTCACGATGTTCGTGCCCCTCGCCGTGCGGCCGGCCTCGGGTATCTGGTAGCCCTTCTTGCGGTAGCAGCGGCCGAGGTTCGTGAAGAAGAGGATGTTGTCGTGAGTGGAGGCCGTGAACACGGTTTCCACATAGTCCTCCTCGCGGGTGGTCATGGCCTTTATGCCCTTGCCGCCGCGGCCCTGCGCGCGGTATTCGCTGGCGGGCAGGCGCTTAATGTAGCCGCCGTGCGTGAGGGTATAGACGCACTCCTCCTCCTCGATGAGGTCCTCGACGTCGATCTCGTCCTCGACGTCCTGTATCTCGGTCTTTCTCCCGTCGCCGTATTTGTCGCGGATGGCGGTGAGCTCGTCCTTCAGGACGCCCTTTATCTTCTCCGGGTCGGCGAGCAGGCCCTCGTAGTAGGCTATGCGCTCCTCGAGCTCGGCGTATTCGCGCTCGAGCTTTTCCCGGTCGAGGCCCTGCAGAGCCTTCAGGCGCATGTCGAGTATTGCCTGGGCCTGGACGTCGTCGAGGCTGAAGCGGCGCATGAGGTTTTCCTTCGCGTCGTCATAGCTCTCGCGTATGATGCGGATGACCTCGTCTATGTTGTCCTGGGCTATGAGCAGGCCTTCGAGGAGGTGGGCCCTCTCCTGTGCCTTTTTCAGGTCGAACTTCGTGCGGCGGACTATGAGCTCCTCCTGGAAGGAAAGGTATTCGTCTATTATATGCCGCAGGTTCAGTATTTTCGGCGCGCGCTGGTTGTCCACAAGCGCGAGCATGTTTATTGAAAAGCTGGTCTGGAGCTGGGTCTGCGCGAACAGGCGGTTGAGCACCACCTGCGGGTTGGCGTCCCGCTTGAGCTCTATGACTATGCGCATGCCGTTGCGGTCGCTCTCATCGCGCAGCCCGGAGATGCCGTCGAGCCGCTTTTCGCGCACCTGGTCGGCCATATTCTCTATGAGCTGGCGCTTGTTTACCTGATACGGCAGCTCGGTGACGATTATGCGTATGCGGTCGTGGCCGTACTCCTCCATCTCCGTTCGGGCGCGGATTATGACCTTGCCGCGGCCCGTGGCGTAGGCCGCGCGGATGCCGCTGCGGCCCATTATTATGCCCCTGGTGGGGAAGTCCGGGCCGGTGACGTGCTGCATCAGGTCGCTGAGCGTGGCGTCCGGGTTCTCAAGCACGCAGATGCAGGCGTTTATGACCTCGGTGAGGTTGTGGGGGGGTATGTTCGTCGCCATGCCGACGGCGATGCCGCTCGAGCCGTTCACCAGCAGGTTCGGGAAGCGGGCGGGGAGGACGCGGGGCTCCCTGCGGCTCTCGTCGAAGTTCGGGTCCCAGTCCACCGTGTCCTTTTCAAGGTCGCGGAGCATCTCGTCCGAGATGCGGGACATGCGCGCCTCCGTATAACGGTAGGCCGCGGGGGGGTCGCCGTCTATCGAGCCGAAGTTGCCGTGGCCGTCCACCAGCGGGTAGCGCATGGAGAAATCCTGCGCCAGGCGCACGAGCGCGTCGTACACCGAGGCGTCGCCGTGCGGATGGTAGCGGCCCAGCACGTCGCCGACGCAGGTGGCGGATTTTTTGAAGGGCTTGTCGGAGGTGAGCCCGTCCTCGTACATCGCGTAGAGTATCCTCCGGTGGACGGGCTTGAGCCCGTCGCGCACGTCCGGCAGCGCGCGCGAGACGATGACGCTCATCGCGTAGTCGATGAAGCTGGACTTCATCTCGTTCACGATCTCGCTCGCGACTATTTTCTGATTTGGGAATAATATGTCCTCAGGCTTGTAATCTTTGGCCATTTGGGTACCACCTTAATGTTTGTAGATGAAGCAAAAACCGCTCAAACGTCCAGGTTCACGACATATTTCGCGTTCTGCTCGATGAATTCCTTCCTCGGCTCAACCTTTTCGCCCATGAGGATGGTGAAAATCTCGTCGGCCTTTACGGCGTCGTCGAGCTCTATGCGCTTGAGAGTGCGGGTCTCCGGGTTCATGGTGGTTTCCCACAGCTCGTGGGGATCCATCTCGCCAAGGCCCTTGAAGCGGGAGATATCTATTTTCGCGTTCGGGTTGTCCCCGCGCAGCTCCGCGCTGACGCGGTCGCGCTCGGCGTCGCTGTACGCCACGCGGCTGGTCTTGCCCCTCGTCAGCTTATAGAGCGGCGGGACGGCGGCGTAGACATAGCCGTGGTCTATCAGCGGGCGCATGTAGCGGAAAAAGAAGGTGAGCAGCAGCGTCCTTATATGGCTGCCGTCCACGTCGGCGTCCGCCATTATGATTATCTTGTGGTAGCGGAGCTTTGCAATATCGAAATCCTCGCCGAGGCCGGCGCCGAGGGCGGTTATAACGGGGTTGAGCTTGTCATTGCCGTACACCTTCTCCTCGCGCACCTTTTCGACATTCAGCATCTTTCCCCAGAGCGGCAGGATGGCCTGGAAGCGGCTGTCCCGCCCGCTGGTGGCGCTGCCGCCGGCGCTGTCGCCCTCGACGATGTAGAGCTCGGTGAGGGCCGGGTCGCGCTCGTTGCAGTCGCGCAGCTTGCCGGGGAGGGTGGAACCCTCCAGCGCGTTCTTGCGGCGGATATTCTCTCGGGCCTTGCGCGCGGCCTCGCGCGCCTTGCTGGCCGTCTGGGCCTTTTCGAGTATCGTGCGGCCGACGGCGGGGTTTTCCTCGAGGAACTGCTCGAGCCTGGCGCTCACGACGCTGTCCACAAGCGTGCGCATGTCGCTGTTGCCCAGCTTCGCCTTGGTTTGTCCCTCGAACTGGGGGTTCGTGAGCTTCACGGATATGACGGCGGTAAGGCCCTCGCGGCAGTCCTCGCCGGAGACGCTCTCGCCCTCCTTGAGGATGTTCACCTTTTTGCCGTAGGCGTTCAGGACGCGGGTGAGCGCGGACTTGAAGCCCGTCTCGTGCATGCCGCCCTCCGGCGTGTGGATGTTGTTGGCGAAAGAGACGAGGATCTCGTTATAGCCGTCGTTATACTGCATGGCTATCTCGCACTCGGAGTCCTCGCGCCCGCCGGACATGTAGATGACTTCAGGGTGCAGCTCGTTCTTGTTGCGGTTTATATACTTTACGAATTCGCGTATTCCGCCCTCATAGAGCATGACGTCCTTCTGCTCCTGGCCGGGGCGCTTATCCTCCGTGGTTATCTTCAGCCCGGCGTTCAAAAAGGCCTGCTCGCGCATGCGGGTGTGCAGCGTGTCGTAGTCGAAAACAGTCTCCTCGAACATCTCCGGGTCCGGGTGGAAGCGCACGACGGTGCCGGTGTGGTCCGTTTTGCCTATTACGGTCATCGGCTGGGTTATCTCGCCGCGGGAGAACTTCATCTGATAAATCTGCCCGTTCTTGTGCACGCTTACCTCCAGCCAGTCGCTGAGCGCGTTCACAACGCTCGCGCCCACGCCGTGCAGGCCGCCGGAGACCTTGTACCCCCCGCCGCCGAACTTGCCGCCGGCGTGCAGTACGGTGTAGACGACCTCGAGCGCGGGCTTGCCGGTCTGGCCCTGTATGTCCACCGGGATTCCGCGGCCGTTGTCCGCCACGCAGATAACGTCCCCCGGCTCTATGGTGACTTCTATGTGATTGCAATATCCGGCGAGGGACTCGTCGATCGCGTTGTCGACGATCTCGTAGACAAGGTGGTGCAGCCCGGAAGCAGAGGTGGAGCCGATGTACATGCCGGGGCGGAGGCGGACCGCCTCGAGCCCCTCAAGCACCTGTATCTGGCTGGCGTCGTATTCCTGTGTTATTTTCTCATTGATATCGGACATGCGCTAAACATCCTTTTCCTTTCAGCTTTTCTTTGCGTCAGCGCCGCTGCAGCGCGGCGGGGGAGAGCTGGGAGAGGTAAACCCTTCTCACTCCGCCCTCCTCACACAGAACGAAGGACCTTGGCAGGTCCTCCGCCGCGTTTATCACCTCGCCGTTTTTTTCGGCGGACGCGAGCATTTCCCGCGTCCATCTTGACGAGGTGGTGTTGTCTATGTCGAATATCCCGGCGACAGACGAGCGGAGAACCACGTACTGCCCGCCGATATGCAGATATGTGCCGCTCATATCAGCCTGCCCCCCGAAATCGTGAGCACCCTTGCACCGGTGCGCTTCGCTATCCCATCGTCCTCGCAGCAGGTTATCAGCGTTTGCCCCGCGCCGATGCGGTTCAGGACATAGTCCTGGCGTTTCGCGTCCAACTCGCTCAGCACGTCGTCGAGCAGCAGCACGGGATACTCGCCGGTCTCCTGCAGGAAGATCTCCCGCTCGGCGAGCTTTATCGAGAGCGCGGCGGTGCGCTTTTGCCCCTGCGAGCCGAAGGTGCGGGCGCTGCGGCCGTTTATGCTGATGGCTATATCATCCTTGTGCGCGCCGGTGAGGCACTGGCCGGACTCTATCTCCGCGCGGCGGTGCGCCTCCTGGTGCTCGCAGACGTCGTAGAATATCTCCCGCTCGGGGCTGAAGGGGTCACGCACCGTTGAAACGGTGAGGTACTGAAGCTCCAGCTCGTCCGCCCCGCCGGAAAACTCGCGGTGGATCGGCCCGGCGGCAGCGGCGAGGCGCTTTACAAAGGCCGCGCGGTAGCGGATTAGCCTGGCCGACACGGCGCACATGCGCGCGGAGAAATCATCGAGCGTTTCCAGCAGCGAGGGCTTTTCCCGCCAGTCGCGCAGTATGGCGCTCTTCTGGTCATAGAGGCGGGAGTACTCGGCGGCGAGCTTGGCGTAATTTGGGCGAAGCTGGCCGATGGCCGTGTCCATAAGCCTGCGGCGCACCGACGCGCCCTCCTTCACAAGGTCGAGGTCGTCCGGGCAGAAGAGGACGCTGTTCAGCCCGCCGGAGAGCTCGGAGGCGCTTTTTTTCACCGCGTTCACGGTTATCTGCTTCCGCTGGCCGGGGGTCATTACGATTTTTATGGTCTGTTCGCGGCCGTGGCTCTCGGTGTCCGCGAGGATCTCGGCGTTTGAAAAGCCGAAGCCCACGAGCTCCCTGTCCAGCCGGGTGCGGAAGCTCCTGCCGCAAGTGAGCATATATACGGCCTCGAGCAGATTCGTCTTGCCCTGCCCGTTTTCGCCCTTTATGACGTTCGTGGCGCCGGAGAACTCCACGCACTCCTGGTCGTAATTGCGAAACCCGGAGAGAGCTATCCGCTCGACCTTCATTCGTTTTCCACCCTGTACAGCACGCCGTCGAAGAGCACGCTGTCCCCGCTGCGTATTTTTTTGCCGCGCATGGTGCAGACCTCGCCGTTTACCTCCACGAGGCCGTCGTTTATCGCAAGCTTGGCTTCGCCGCCTGTCTCGCACGCCCCGGCGAGCTTCAGAAGGCTCTCAAGCTTGATAAAATCGGTGTGTATGGCTATTGTATCCGTTTTCATGCCGAGTTCAGTCACCGGAGCGCAGCCTTACGGGCAGCACCATGTATATGAAGCCGTCGCCGCCGTCCGCCGGGAGGAAGACGCAGGGGGAGGAGCCGGTGTTTATGCACACGTCGAGCTCGTCCGCCGGCGCGGCGCGAAGCGCGTCCCTCAGATAGCGGTCGTTGAAGCCGATCTCGGTGTCGCCGCCCTCGCCGGTGCAGGAGCAGACGTCCTCCGCGCGGCCGACCGGGGTCACGCAGGCAAAGTCTATGCTCCCGTCCCTGAACGTGAGGCGGAGGGGGCTCTTTATCTTCTCGTCCACGACGAGGGAGACGCGGTCGACAACCGAGAGGAACTCCTCGCGGCTTATTTTCATCGTGAAGCGGAAGTTTTCGGGCACGGCCTTGCGGTAGTTCAAAAACTCGCCCTCGAGCCGGCGGGAAATCACGACGGTTTCGCCTATGGTGAAGGTGACGTGCTTGGCGCCGACGTTTATCAGTACCTGCTCGTCGCTGTCCGCGCAGATGCGGCTTATATCCTGCAGCGCGGTGCCGGGTATGATGAAAGCGAGCCCTTCGCGCCCGCTGCCCTCGAGCTTCTCGCGCCTGAGCGCCAGGCGGTAGCCGTCCACGGACACTAAAGTGAGCTGTCCGCCGCCGATTTCAAACATGCTGCCCATATAAACAGGGCGGCTCTCGTTGGTGGAGACGGCGAAAATGGTCTCGTCGATCATGGCCTTGAGTGTCTTCTGCGGGATGGAAACGGCCTCGGACTCGTCCATCTCCGGCAGCTCGGGGTATTCCTCCGCATCTATCGCTATAAAGTCGTAGGCGCTGCGGCCGCATTTCACCTTTACGTCGTTCTGCTCCCCGACCTCGACGGTGACTATCCCGTCCGGCAGGCGGCGGAGCATCTCCGTAAACAGCTTCGCGTTCAGCACGGCGGAACCGGGGCGCTCCACGTCGGCCTCTATTGTGGTATATATGCCCTTTTTGAGGTCGTAGCCCGTGAGCCTTACGCCGGCCCCGGCCTGTATCAGAAGGCCCTCGAGGGCGGGGATGGGGCTTTTTGCCGAGGCAGCCCTCGCCGCGGTGGCGGCTGCGGACTGTATCAGGTGCTTGTCGCAGGAAAATTTCATGTTTGTGCCTCCTGAGGATAGAAAGGATAGGATAATTTTTTAGCAGTAGTAGTAATAGGCGAGCGGAAGTGTTGAAAAGTGCCTGAAAGCCTTGCGCGGCGCGGGGTTTTGATGTTGAAAAGTGTGTGCTTTATTTTAAGGTTGTGAACAGCTTAAATGGGTTGAAAAAATTGTGAACAGTTTTCAACACTGTTTGAACAGGAAATTGTAAACAAGAAAACAATTTGTCTGTTACGAGCGGGAGTTGATGTTCGACGAGATGTCCCGCACGGTGCTGGCGATCTCCGGATCCTTTTTTATGAGGTCCTCGACCTTGCGGACGGAGTTGAGCACGGTGGAGTGGTTGCGCCCCTCGTACTGCCCGCCGATGTCGAGCAGTGAGAGGTTTGTCAGGCTGCGCATTAGGTACATGGAGATCTGGCGGGCCATGGCGATGTTTTTGCTGCGGCGCTGACCCCTTATGTCCTCGCTCGTGAGGGAGTAATACCTGGCCGTCTCCTCAATTATGACCTCCGGCGTGGGTATGTACTCCCCGACCCTTATGACATCCTTGATGGCGCGCTTCACGGAGTTTATCGTGATGGTGTCGTTGAGTATCTCCTTATAGGCGGTGAGACGCTTTACAACGCCCTCTATCTGGCGGATATTTGCCGTTATGTTGTCGCCGATGTACTCCACCACGTCGTCCGGGAGGATCATGCCGAGCTGGGCGGCTTTGTTTCGGATTATGGCCATGCGGGTTTCGAGGTCGGGCGGCTGCACGTCCGCCATCAATCCGCCCTCGAAGCGCGTCCTCAGCCGGTCGTCCAGGAGGGACATCTCCATGGGCGGACGGTCGGAGGTTATGACTATCTGGTGCCCGGCCTCGTAGATGTTGTTGAAGGTGTGGAAAAACTCCTCCTGCGTGGCCTGTTTTCCGGCGATGAACTGTATGTCGTCCACTAACAGCAGGTCGACATTGCGGTATTTGTGCCGGAATTCTTCGGTTTTACCGGACTGGACGGACTGTATCATCTGGTTTGTGAACTCGTCGCCCTTTACATAGGCTATCTGCTTTTCCGGGTGGCGGGAATGGATCTCCTCGCCTATTGCGAGCAGCAGATGGGTCTTTCCGAGGCCGGAGTTGCCGTAAATGAACAGGGGGTTATAGGCCCTTCCGGGGTTTTCGGCCACGGCCACGGCGGCGGCGTGGGCAAACTTGTTGGAAGGACCGACTACGAACCTGTCGAAAGTATATCCGTCCATCTCCGGGAGGTGGTCGGAGCTTTTTTTGCGGGAGAGGTATTCCTCAAGCTCGTCCCCCGCCAGGACCTGCAGCTCGAACTCGCAGGAGAACAAATCGTAGAGCGCGGCGCAGATCATGCCGCCGAAGCGCGACTGGATTATCCCGCGCTTGAAGTCCGTGGCCGTGTGCAGCACGAGCTTGCAGTCGTCGAGCTCTACGGGCTCGCAGTCGGCAAACCAGGTGTTATAGGCCGTCGGCGTTATGTCCTTTGCTATTATATCGAGTATGCTCTTCCATACCTCCGCAACGGAATCCATTCATACTCCTCCAAACAGAAAATGGGCGATTTTACGCCCCGCACGGCGCGCTTCATACATTCGGCGCTGCACGGGGCGCAAAGCACATGTTTATATTTCCGGCGGGCGCTGAAAGACGCCGGAACAGGGCGTTTTAAAACAGGAAATCCGGAAATACAGACGCCCTGCAGCTATTATACCAGAAGACTGAACAGTTATCAAGATTATACTTTATTATAATTTTATGTTCGGCTGCATGGCTGGCAAAAAAGCTTTCATATTTTACAGTCCTCCACTTGCTTATGTGCTGCCGCGGTGATATAATTCACTTTTCCAAAGCGGCAAATGCCGCCCGGAAAGAATATGTTTGTAAATGGGGGAAGCGCAAGTTGGACACTCCGTTTGTCCTCGGAATAGGCGCCGCCAACGCGGACGTGCACGGGCGCAGCCGCGCCGGGGTCGTGATGCGCGACTCCAACCCCGGCCGCCTGAGCACCTCGGCCGGAGGGGTGACGCGCAACGTCATGGAAAACCTCTCCCGCCTCGGCGTGCGCGCGAAGATGATCTCCGCCGTCGGCGACGACCTCTACGGCGAATTCGTCCGGCGCGAGAGCGAGAGAGCGGGGCTGGACATGTCCGGGCTGATAACCGTGCCGGGGGAGCACTCGAGCTGCTACATATCGATGCTCGACGCGCACGGGGACATGCTCGTGGCCATGTCGGACATGGGCATACTCGGCCACATAACCCCGGAGGTCGCGGAAGCGAACGCGGGTCTTATTAATGACGCCGCCGCCGTGGTGTGCGACCCGTGCCTGCCCTTTGAGACGGTGGAGCGGATAATTTCGCTCGCCGGCGGCTGCGGCACGCCGGTGTTCCTGGATCCGGTGAGCACGGCCTACGCGAGGAAGGTCGTCCCGCTCGTGGGCGGGCTGTATCTGATAAAGCCGAACCGGCTCGAGCTCGCGGTGCTCTCCGGAATCGAGACGGACACGGACGCCGGGCTCGCCTCGGCCTGCGCCGAGCTGCTCCGCCGCGGGGTGAAGCGCGTGGCCGTCAGCCTCGGCGAGCGCGGCTGCTATTACGCCGACTGCGAGGGGCGCGCGATGTTCCGTTCGCTCCGCGCGCTCACGGAGATGGCCAACGCCAACGGGGCGGGGGACGCCTTCATGTCCGGGCTCGTGTACGGATACGTCCGCGGCCTGGAAGCGGCTGAGACTCTCGATATGGCCCTCGCGGCCGGCGCCCTTGCCACCCAGTGCGAGCGCACGATAAGCCCTGATATGAGCGTTGAGGCGCTTGAGAGGACTATATCCGCGCTGAGGGAGACTTCCTGAGGGGATTTCCTCCGGGATTTTCACGAGTGAGAGGCTCTTCAGGAGGCGCATATGGACGTTTTAAGGGAATACTCGCCCTCCGCGGAGCTGCTCTCCTTCGCGCTCGAGTGCGCGTCCGTGCGGAAAACGTGCAGCTATCCGCTGCTTTCCGGCGCGGAGCTGGAAGCGGAAATAGCTTTGAGAGCAAAAGAGGGCGGCCTGCTCCGCATTGCTGAAGCCGACGGGAGGACGCGGGGAGCGCTCGCGTTTTTCTCGATGACGGAGGATGGCTACGCGCAGACGACGGGCATATTTGTCCGCGAGGGGGACGTGCCCTCCGCCCGTGCTCTCATTGAGGGATTTGCCGCCCTCTGCCCGGGCTGTGAGCTGACTGTTGGCCTGGCGGGGGAAAACGAGACAGTCTCGGCCGCGCTTGAGGAGCTGGGATTTGCCATATGCGAGAGGTGCTCGCACCTTGAATCCCGCGGCGGGACTTGTGCCGCCTCTTCGGCAGAAAGGATAGGGCGCGAGAGGCTCGGTGAGTATCTCAAATTCCACAAAGAGCATTTTTCTGATTGCTATTGGAACGCCGCGCGGCTTGAAGCCTGCTTTGAAAACTGGCGGGTATACGCGGCCGGGCGGCCGGTGCACTCCGGGCTGTTCCTGCGCAAATATGAGGGCGGGGCGGAGATATTCGGCCTTGCCGCACGGGATGTGCCCTCTGCGCGGGATCTGATTTCGACTGCTCTTGCCGCTCTGAAGGGCGGGAAGGTGACATACCTTTCCGACGCCGGCTCGGCCGGGGAAGCTGCGGCGCTGGACGCCGGATTTGAAAGGCTCGGAGAATATGTCTGCTGGAGTCGTGAAGATGTTTGACAACAGGGATTTTGACGGCTGGGCTGAGAGCTACGACTCAGATGTGCGCGAGAGCGCGGAGCGATATCCCTTTGCCGGATATGAGGAGCTCATGGACCGGATAGCCGCGCAGGTGCTTGGATGCCGCCGGGCTGACGGGCCTGTAAAGGTTTTGGACCTCGGCTGCGGCACGGGCGTCCTCGCGTCGCGGCTCGCGGAGGCCGGGTGCTCCGTGACGGGCGTGGATTTTTCTGCGGAAATGCTTGCGGAGGCCTCCCGGCGCTGCGGCGGGGTGAAGCTCATCCGGGCGGATTTCTCCGCCGGGCTGCCGGACGGGCTGGGGGACGGGTTCGATTTCGTCACCTGTACGTACGCGATACACCACCTGAGCGCCGGAGGGCAGGCGCGGCTTCTCCGCGAATGCCTCGGCGTGCTCCGCCCCGGCGGGGCCGTGCTGGTCGGCGACGTAGCCTTTGAAACGCGGAGGGAACTGGAGCTCTGCCGCGCTCACGCCGCGGAGGAGTGGGACAGCGAGGAGAATTACCCGGTCGCGGAGGAGCTGAGGCGGTTCTTTCCCGCGCTTGAATTTGAGCGGATCTCCTTCTGCGCGGGGATACTTCGTCTTTCACCTCCGGCAGGGATGCTTGATATCGATTCGCTTTTCAGCGGATATGATGTGCGTGTTTTGCGGGAGTGCGACATACCTGAGGCGGCGGGGATCTGCTCCGGCAATCCTGAATACTACGGGTACATGCGCTCGCTGCCGTCCACTGAGGCCCTGCTGAGGGACACGCTCGCTGTCCCTGAGGGAAAGGGGCTGGTGGACAAATACTTCCTTCTGATCCGGGACGAAGCCGGGCCGCTGGGGCTTGCAGATATCATATCCGGCTATCCTGAAGGTGCCACGGCTTGGATTGGCCTGTTTATGCTCCGGCGCTCCGCACAGGGAAAAGGAGTTGGGAGAAAAATGGCCTCCCAGCTTCTGTCCGGGCTGAAAGCGGCGGGATTCAGGCGGGCCGGGCTCGCTTATGTGAAGGACAACCCGGTTCCGTCACATTTCTGGCCCGGCATTGGATTTGAGCCGTCCCGTGAGACAGTTTTAAGTGAATATACATTAATCACTGCATTCAAGACCCTATAAGTGTATTTTACTCAAAATTTTATATAAAGGGAGTTTTAGCATGAATAAATACCTCGACATCCAGCCAGAAATCAAAGCCGCGCTTGACGCGCACAAACCCGTCGTTGCCCTTGAGAGCACTATACTCAGCCACGGCATGCCGTACCCCGAAAATCTCGGATTCGCCGCAAAGGTGGAGCAGGTCGTGCGCGACAACGGAGCCGTCCCCGCAACCATGGCTATCATCGGCGGCAGGCTCAAGGTGGGCCTTAACGAGGCCGACCTCAAGGTAATGTGCGAGGCGCATGACGTCGGCAAGGTCTCACGCCGCGACGTGCCGGTGTACATCGCCAACGGCCACACGGGCGCCACCACCGTCGCCACTACCATGCTGATGGCCGAAATGGCCGGGATCCGTGTGTTCGCCACCGGCGGCATCGGCGGCGTACACCGCGGCGGCGAGGTCACCATGGACATATCCGCCGACCTGCAGGAGCTGGCACACACCTCCGTCGCCGTCGTCTGCGCCGGGGCAAAGCAGATTCTCGACATAGGCCGCACGCTCGAGTACCTCGAGACCATGGGCGTGCCCGTCCTCGGCATGGGCACGGACGAGTTCCCGGCCTTCTACTGCCGCAGGAGCGGCCACAAGCTCGACTACGCCTGCTCCGGGCCGGAGGAGGCAGCGGCCATCCTCAACGCCAAGTGGGATATGGGCCTGAAGGGCGGCGTCCTGATTGGCAACCCCATCCCCGAGGAGTACGCGCTCGACTTCGACCACATGGAGAGCGTCATCCGTGTCGCGCTCGCCGCGGCGGACGAGGCCGGCGTGCACGGCAAGGACATCACCCCCTTCCTGCTCGCAAAGGTGAAGGACCTCACCGGCGGCGAGAGCCTTGCAAGCAACATCCAGCTCGCGCTGAACAACGCGAAGGTCGCCGCGCAGATAGCCGCGGCGATGTGATCGATACCTCAATGGGACTTCGGATCCCGGCAGGTTCTTGCCTGCCGGGATTTTTACGTATATCTTACCGCGGACTTACGGAGCGGCGACTTGCATACATCTGCCTGCCGTGTTATGCTGAAAGCACAGTTTCAAGACGCGTAAAATAACTATGGAGGAACCGTTGAATGGCCGAAGGCATAGTGATTTACAAATCCCGCTATGGTGCGACAGCCAGATATGCCGCCTGGATAGCTGAAGCGACCGGGTTTGAAACCGCAGAGAGCTCTGATGCGGCGATCCGCCAGGCCGCAGATTGCACCGCCGTGGTGTTCGCCGGCGGCGTTTACGCCTCGGGCGTTGCCGGGATATCGCTCATGAAAAAGAATTCTGCCATGCTCGCCGGAAAGAGAACGGCCCTACTCTGTGTGGGCGCGTCGCCATGGGACGAAGGGGCGATCGCTTTACTGCGGGCCCGGAACCTTAAGGGGGTGCTCGAAGGAGTTCCTCTTTTCTATGCCCGCGGTGCCTGGGACGAGGATAAGATGAGCTTTGCCGACCGTACGCTCTGCAGGATGCTTCAAAAATCCGTGGCAAAAAAAGACCCGGCCGGATATGAGCCATGGGAGGCCGCGCTGATGTGCGCGAGAGGGCAGAGCTGCGACTGGACGAGCCGCGAGCAGCTTGAGCCGCTGCTTGAATACCTGAAATGACCCCGGGATTTTACTGCGCGCCGCTCGAGGGGGTTACTGGCTGCTCCTTCCGCAGGGCGCACGCGAGGTATTTCACGCCGGCGGACAAGTATTTCGCGCCCTTTTTCGCCCCGACGCAGGAGCACGTGTTCCCCCCGCGCGTCCTGCGAGAGCTGTCCCCGGGGCGGAACGCCTCCACGAACACCGTGCCGCAGCTTCTATGCCGCAGCGCGGATGACTTCGTCTGGGCCGCGAACGCGCTCATGGACATGGGCTACGGCGAGGTGAACCTGAACCTCGGCTGTCCCTCGGGGACCGTGACCGCGAAGGGCAAGGGGGCCGGGTTCCTTTCGCGCACGGAGGAGCTCGAGCGCTTTTTCGAGCAGGTGTTCTCCGCTGCCCGAGTAAAGGTCTCGGTGAAAACGCGCCTCGGCGTCCTCTCGCCGGAGGAGTTCCCGCGCCTCCTCGAGATATACAACCGCTATCCCATCTGCGAGCTCACCGTACACGCCCGGGTGAGGGCGGACATGTACCGGCTGCCGGTGCGGGAGGCGTGGTTTGACTACGCTCTCAGGCACAGCCGCGCGAGCGTGTGCTGCAACGGGGACCTGTTCTCCGCCTCGGCCGTGCGGGACTTTGTGCAAAAACGCCCGGAGTGCGCCGCCGTGATGGCCGGGCGCGGCCTTGCCGCCGGGCCGGACATTACTAACCGCCTGAGCGGCGCCGGATGGCGCTCCGAGGCCGCCCGCCGGGCCGCGCTTCGGGAATTCCACGGCGAGATTTACGAGACCTGCGCGGCGGATTTCGGCAGCGCGCGCAGCGCGATGCTGAGGATGAAGGAGCTCTGGAGCTATCTGCAGTTCTCCTTTGAGGACTGCGGCAGGGAGCTAAAGCGGCTCATGAAGGCAAAGGGCCCCGCGGAGTTCCTCTCGGCGGCGGACGCCGTGCTGAGCGGCTGCGCCCTTGCGACGGAGCCGGAATACCGCCCGAAGGAGGCGCAGCAATGAGGCTTTTCATAGCGCTGAATTTCCCAAAGTCCACAGTTGAGTCACTTGTCCGCGCGCAGGAGGCGCTCAGGCGCGCCGCGCCGCGGGGGAACTACTCCCGGCGCGAGAACCTGCACCTGACGCTCGCCTTTCTCGGCGAGCAGGAGCGAGGGCGGCTCGCGGCGGCGGAGGAGGCGATGGACGCGGCGCGCTTTTCGCCGCTCACGCTCACCTTTGACCGGGCGGGGCGGTTCAAAAACCGCGGAGGGGACATCTGGTGGCTCTCCTGCGGGGAGGCGCCGGAGCTCATGGCGCTTCAGCGGCGGATCTCCGCGGAGCTGGCGTCGCGCGGCTTCACGCTTGAGGAGAGGCGCTTTGTACCGCACATAACGCTCGCGCGGCAGGTCATATTGCCGCCCGGGGCCGCCGCGCCGGCGCTGCCGGAGAGCCCGGTGACCGCTCCGGCCGGGCGCATGAGCCTGATGCTCTCCGAGCGGATTGACGGACGGCTGACTTATACGGAACTTTATCACACCTGAAACGGAGGAAGAGACATGACCTTTATCTGCTACCCCAAGTGCTCCACCTGCAAAAAGGCCCGCGATTTCCTGACCGCGGCGGGATTTGAATTCACCGAGCGCGACATAAAGACGCAGAACCCGACCGAGGCCGAGCTCCGCGACTGGCACGCGCGCAGCGGAGTGCCGCTGCGCAGGTTTTTCAACACGAGCGGGCAGCTCTACCGCTCGCTCGAGCTCTCGAGGCGCCTCGGTGAGATGAGCGAGGACGAGCAGTACGCGCTGCTGGCCACGGACGGGATGCTCGTGAAGCGCCCGATTTTGCTGACGGACGACGGCAGGGTGTTAGTGGGCTTCCGCGAAGCTGACTGGTCCGCCACACTGCGTGTGGAGGCCGGCCAGCGGCCGGAGGCCAAGCTGCGCCTGGACGCATAGCGCGGCGCGAAGCGCCGCGGGGCCGATAATATAAGGGCAAAGCCCTTATAAAACGATTGCAGGGGCGAAAGCCCCTGCATTGTCTTTGTCACCCCATTTCTTTGGTCTTGCCCAAAGAAACGGGAGTGACGCCCCAAAGAAAAACGCCAGGCTGCGCCTGGACGCATAGCGCGCCGCCTTGCGGCGCGAAAGCAGCTCTGCAACGTGGTCATCCCGAGAGGTGAATGACGTCAGCCACCAAAACCGTGCATTGCTCCCGTTGGTCGCGGCTACACTGCGTGTGGAGGCAGAGCGCCGCTTCGCGGCGAGGACTTCATCCATTTTCCCGTCAGTGCCGCGAGCGAAGCGAAGCAAACGCACGGTCGGCGATGCGGTGCGCTATTCACCATTAGGGATGGGAGCTTTCCGACAACGGAAAGTTTGGTGAAAACCGGATTTAGGCTCCGACGAGCACCAAGCGGTTTTCTCTTTGGAGTCTGAGGGGTTTCTTTTTGACAAGACAAAA
>DVGA01000048.1 GCA_018712985.1 Candidatus Scatomorpha intestinavium | reverse complement strand
CCGAGCCCGACGCCGGAGCCGACGCCTCCCCCGACCCTGCTGGCCGAGACGGAGGACATGGGGCAGGAATACCTTGATTCGATAGTCTTCTACGGCGACAGCAACACCAACCGCCTGCGCGCGGAGGAGCTGCTGAGCGGCGGCTACAGCACCACGCAGGTCTGGACGCCGATGAGCGGCACGCTGACGCTCAACCGCTGGGACATCGACAAGATCGTCTACCCCGAGACCTGGACCGAGATGGACGTGACCGAGGCGATGGCCGAGAAAAAGCCGGAGTACCTCATCATAAACCTCGGCACCAACGGCGTTTCCTTCATGGACGAGGAGTATTTCAAAAGCGAGTACACCGAGATGGTCGAGGCCCTGAAGGCCGCCAGCCCGGACACGAAGATAATGCTCTCCTCGCTCTATCCCGTGGCGCAGAGCTACCCCTATCAGGGGGACATCAACAACGGGAAGCTCGCCGCCGCGAGCGGCTGGATCTATGACATAGCCGTGGAGGAGGGCGTGAGGTATATCGACCTTGCCGCCGCCGTAAAGGACGAAAACGGCGACCTGCCCGAGTCGAGCCATATAGGCGACGGCTACCACCTGACAAAGGCCGTGCTGGAGGACGTGCTGGATTATGTCCGCACGCACGGGTATCAATAACGCAGGGCTTGCCGCCCCGGGCACATGTGTGATAAAATAACGCATATCTCGCGAGGCTCGGGGGACAGGGAATGACGACTCACAGAATAATAACCGGCGACAGCAGGAACCTTTCCGGCATACCGGACGGTTCCGTGCAGCTCATTGTCACCTCGCCGCCGTACCCGATGGTGGAAATGTGGGACGATCTGTTTTCCGCGCAGGATCCCGATATAGGCCGCGCCCTCGTGGACGGGGACGGCGTGCGGGCCTTTGGGCTCATGCACAGTGTGCTGGCCGGCGTCTGGCGCGAGTGCCGGCGCGTTCTCTGCGACAGCGGGTTTGCCTGCATCAACATCGGAGACGCCACGAGGACGGTGAACGGGAACTTCCGGCTGTATTCAAACCACACGGAGATCATTCGTTCCCTTGAGGGCCTCGGATTCATCACACTGCCCGATATACTCTGGCGCAAGCAGTCAAATTCGCCGAACAAGTTCATGGGTTCCGGCATGTACCCCGCCGGGGCGTATGTGACTTATGAGCACGAATACATCCTTGTGTTCAGAAAAGGCGGCAAGAGGACCTTTTCCGGCCGGGAGAAGCTCCTGCGGCAGAAGAGCGCATATTTCTGGGAGGAGCGCAACATCTGGTTTTCGGATTTGTGGGAGGACATAAAGGGAGTGGCACAGCTTCTCGACCGTCCGGGCGCGGAGCGCGAAAGGAGCGCAGCGTTTCCGTTTGAGATCCCATACAGGCTTGTGAACATGTACTCCGCAGAGAGGGACACGGTGCTCGACCCGTTTGCCGGGCTCGGCACGACCTCGCTCGCCTGCATGGCGGCGAACAGGAACAGCGTCTGCATTGAGAAGGATGCCGGGCTGGCGGAAATTGCCGTAAACAGGCTGCTCACTTCACCTGAAGCCCTGAATATGATTATAGATTCGAGGCTTGAAAGGCATATGGCATTTATCGGCGGACTGCCAGAGGAAAAACGCGCTGCATGCTATATAAACAAACCGCACGGCTTCCCGGTAAAGACTCGGCAGGAGACGGCAATAAAAATAGACAGGGTTGCTGCCATAAAGAGTTTGGGCGGGGCTGTGATATGTGAATATGAGTGAAAAGGCGCTCAGGCAAACTGCCTGAGCGCTGCTTTCAGTCATCTATTTCGAGCTCCAGCTTTCCGCGGTTTTTCTTATAGTAGATCATTTTGACGTCTATTCTCTCCGGGAGCGAAGCTTTTGCCCTATATGTATCCGGCTTGACAGAATAGGCTGTGTCACCGACGTAGCCGTCGATGCCCTTTGATTCCTCCTCGGGCGTTGCAAGGCGGTATTCGCAGCCGAGGCGCCCGGCAAGGGAGGCGAGGATGGCCTTCTGCAAATGTTTTGTCTATGACAAGGTCGTCGACCCAGCGCAGTATAAGGTCGTGGTCTATGAGCTGCATGGCGCAGCGGAGGTTTTCCACATGGCGTTCAATTTTGCGGACGGAGGCTTCAATGGTGTCAGGGTACCTTTTCATATACCAGGCGCGCCAGTTTTCAAGGGTTATTTCCATGCCGGACGACCGAAATTCTTCAAAAAGTTCCGACAACTGCCCTACAACGTCCGCACGTGTGCCACGGGCATTTTGATTTGCAATGTTTATGAGCTGGGAAGTGTATTTCGGGTATTCGGCCCTTTTATTGCCGGCCAGCTCGTCTATTTTTTTACCGGTAAGCGTGTATTTCATGTTCAACCTCCCCACAGTGCATTTGTTGATGAGGAAAGTATATCTGTGCACCACGGTTTTTGTCAACACGCACCCCTGAAGGAAGCGCAGGAATAATAAAGCGAGCCGGGAGGGGGATTTCCCCCTCCCGGCTCGCTTTGCCATCGGGCAGTTGTGAGCGTCACACCGCGCGGGTGACCTTGCCGCTGCGGAGGCAGCGGGTGCAGGCATATACATGCCTGGGGCTTCCGTCCACTATGGCTTTAACGCGCTTTACATTCGGCTTCCAGGTGCGGTTGGAGCGCCTGTGGGAATGGCTGACCTTGATGCCGAAGGCCATATCCTTGCCGCAGAATTCACACTTGGCCATTTGTGAAGCACCTCCGTTCCTTATCGTAAATCTCTGTTCCGTAAACAGCTTATCTATTGTAGCAGAGCCGAACGTCAAATGCAAGCTGTATTTTTGGTATTTTTCGGCCCGTCCCGCCGGGGCGCGGCGGGAAGAGGGGCGGGCGGAGCGCCGCTTATTTTCCCCATTGCCAAATCAGGGGCAAGTGGTTAAAATATAGCATAAGAAAGGGGGCAGAGACATGTCCGAATATTCCATAGCCCTGAGCAGCATCGTGAAGGACCTCGGATTGAACGTCCTGCACGCTTCAAAGGACTTCGCCACCGCGCGCATCTCCACGGCAGACGTGAACCGCCCCGCGCTGCAGCTCGCCGGGTTTTACGACTATTTCGACCCCAAGCGGCTGCAGCTTATGGGCCGGGTCGAAACCCGGTATCTCGAGCAGCTGGACAGCGAGGAGCGCCGCAGGGCGCTTGAGCGCTTCATGCGCTTCGATATTTCCGCGCTGATAACCTGCCACGGAGTAGAGCTCCTGCCGGAGTGCGTCGAGCTGGCAGAGCGCTATGACCGCACGCTGCTTGTGACGCAGGAGGACACCTCCACCTTCATGGCAGACCTGATAACGCTGCTGCGCAACGCCCTGGCGCCGCGCCTTACCATGCACGGAGTGCTCGTTGAGGTGAGCGGCGAGGGGCTGCTGATAACCGGCGACTCCGGCGTGGGCAAGAGCGAGACCGCGCTCGAGCTCATCAAGCGCGGGCACCGACTGATCGCGGACGACGCGGTGGAGGTAAGGAAGATAAACCGCAATACGCTCATGGGGACCGCCCCGGCGCTCATACGCTATTACATGGAGCTGCGCGGGATAGGCGTTATCGACGCGAGGCACATCTTCGGCGTTGGCTCAATAAAGCCGGAGAGCGGCATAGACCTCGTGGTGAATTTTGAGCTCTGGGACGACGGGAAGGCCTATGACCGGCTCGGTTTGGAGACGGAGTACACCGATATCCTCGGCGTGAACGTCCCGATGGTGACCATACCCGTCCGGCCCGGGCGCAACCTCGCCGTCATACTCGAGCTGGCCGCGCTGAACAACAGGCTGAAGAAGATGGGCTACAACGCCGCCCAGGCGCTGGCAAACGAGCACGACGAGCTGGTGAACAGAGGGAGGGACTTTTAAGTGCCTTTAAGCGAAAGCCTTGTCCGGGAGCTGCGAAGGGCGCTCCCCGAAGGGCGCATGCTCGAAAACGAGCCGATGAGCGCGCACAGCTCCTTCCGCATCGGCGGGCCGGCCAGGGCCTTCTGCCTGCCGGAGGACGAGGCGGAGGCGGCGAGGCTGCTCGCGCTGCTGCACGGCGAGGGCGTAAGGCCCGTCATAGTGGGCAGCGGCACGAACCTGCTCGTGCCGGACGAAGGGCTCGACGCCGTGGTGCTCTGCACGGCGGCGCTCGGCTCCGTCTCGGCGGAGGGGGACGGAGCGCTCTCCGCCGGCTCGGGCTGCCCGATGGCCCGCGCGGCCTCGGCCGCGCAGAGGGCAGCGCTCTCCGGTCTGGAGTTCGCGCACGGCATCCCCGGGAGCGTGGGCGGCGGCGTTTTCATGAACGCCGGGGCCTACGGCGGGGAGATAAAAGACGTGCTGGTCTCCGCGCGCGTCCTCGCCCCGGACGGGACGGCGGAGACGGTCAAGGCGGAGGAGCTGGGGCTTGAATACCGCCGCAGCGCGCTGGAGGGCAGCGGACGGCTGGTGGTCTCGGCTACCTTCCGGCTCGAGCCGGGCGACGGGGAGGAGATATCCGCGCGGATGCGCGCCTTCGCGGAAAGGCGCCGCGCGAGCCAGCCGCTGGACCTTCCCAGCGCGGGCAGCACCTTCAAGCGGCCCGAGGGGGGCTATGCCGCGGCCATGATTGACCAGGCCGGGCTCAAGGGCCTCTCTGTGGGCGCAGCGAAGGTGAGCGAAAAGCACGCGGGCTTCATAGTGAACGCCGGCGGCGCGACTTACGCCGACGTGACCGCGCTGATAGACGAGGTGCGGCGGCGCGTTTTCGAGCGCTTCGGCGTGACGCTCGAGCCGGAGGTCAGGATACTCGGCCCGGAGGGCTGAGCGCACGCCATACAGGAGAAAGATATGGAATTCCTTATAATTTCCGGCATGTCCGGCGCGGGGAAGAGCCTGACCGCCGACATACTCGAGGATATGGACTACTACTGCGTGGACAACATGCCCGTGGCGCTGCTGCCGCGCTTCGCGGAGCTCTGCCGCGCCGCGGGAGGGAAATACGAGCGCGTCGCCCTCGTGACCGACGTGAGGGAGGGCGAGAGCCTCTCCGATTTGCTGAACACCCTCGACGGGCTGTGGAGCACGGGGGTGGAGTACCGCATACTCTTCGTGGAGGCAGACGTGCAGACCATAGTCCGGCGCTACAAGTCCTCCCGCAGGAGGCACCCGCTGATGCGCCCCGGCGAGTCGATTGAGGACGCGATACGGCGGGAGACCGCCGTGCTCGAGCCCGTGCGCGAGAGGGCGGACTATATAATAAACACCACCGGGCTCACGACCGCGGCGCTGCAGAGCCGCATATCGTCCGTCCTCACGGGCTCGAAAAAGCACAGCCTGGCCGTCACCGTGACGGCCTTCGGCTATAAATACGGCCTGCCGATGGACGCGGACCTTGTGTTCGACGTGCGGTTCCTGCCGAACCCGTACTATGTGGAGGAGCTGCGGCCCCTCTCGGGCCTGGACGCGCCGGTGTACGACTTCGTGCTGGGCAGCGACGGGGCAAAGCGCTTCATGGAGCTGCTCGAGCCGATGCTGAAGTTCCTCCTGCCGCTCTATTCGGAGGAGGGCAAGTATACCCTGAACATAGCGGTCGGCTGCACCGGCGGGCGGCACCGCAGCGTGGCGGTGGCCAGGGCGGTGGAATCGGCTCTGAAGCGCGCCGGGGCGGACGTGACGCTGAGCTGCCGGGATATCGATAAGGGAGGCTGAAAAAATGGCGAAGGAGCGGTCCGGGCCGAAAATAGTCGTGATAGGCGGGGGGACCGGACTTTCCACCATGCTCCGCGGACTCAAGCGCTGCGCGGAGGACATCACGGCCGTGGTGACCGTGGCCGACGACGGCGGCGGCAGCGGGATGCTCCGCCAGGACCTCGGGATGCCGCCCCCGGGCGACGTGCGCAACTGCATACAGGCCCTTGCGAACACGGAGCCGACCATGGAGCGCCTGCTCGCCTACCGCTTCACGGAGGGCGTGCTGAAGGGCCAGAGCTTCGGGAACCTCTTCCTCGCCGCGCTCAACGGCATGTCGGACACCTTTGACGAGGCCGTGCGCAAGATGAGCGAGGTGCTCGCCATAACCGGCAGGGTGCTGCCCGTGACCAACGAGAGCGTCTATCTGGCGGCGGACTTCGACGACGGGACCGAGGTGCTCGGCGAGTCGCTGATAGCCGAGTTCAAAAAGGGCACCGACAAGCGCATAGCGCGCGTCCGGCTGGTGCCGGAGCACCCGAAGGCCCTGCCCGAGGTGATAAGCGCGATAGACGCCGCGGACATGATAGTCCTCGGCCCCGGGAGCCTGTATACGAGCATAATGCCGAACCTGCTGACCGACGGCGTGGCCGAGGCCGTCGCGCGGTCGGACGCCTTCCGCGTCTATGTCCTGAACATCATGACGCAGGACGGGGAGACGGAGGGCTACACGGCCTCCGACCACATAGAGGCCGTTTTTTCAAACTCCGGAAAGATGCTTTTCGACTGGTGCCTCGCCAACTGCGCCGCGATCCCGGCGGAGCTGCGCGAAAAATACGGCCGCGAGGGCGCCGAGCCCGTCGTGGTGGACGCGCAGGAGGTCTCAAAGCTCGGAGTGGGGCTCATCTATGCCCCGGTGGCGGCCTGGGGGGCGGGATACGTCCGTCACGACCCGGATGCGCTCGCGCGCGAGCTGCTCAGGGCCTACCGCGAAAAGTCGCACACGAGGGTGTACGAATAGGCGGCGCTGCGCCGTACAGAGGAGAGAACGATGTCATTTTCATCGGAAGCAAAGGCGGAGCTCGTGCGCTCCGAGCCGCGGAAAAAGTGCTGCGCGCTCGCCGAGTGCTATGGGATACTGCTTTACTGCAATACCTTCACCGCGAGGGAGATACGCATAATCACCGCGAGCGCCGAGCTGGCGGAGGCCCTGCCGCGGCTATTCCGCAGGGCCTTCGGCATAAGCTTCGACCAGCTGCCGCCGCCGGACGCGGAGGGCAAGCGCAGCTTTGCCATAACCGCGCGCGGGAAGGTCGAGGAGATATTCCGCGCCTTCGGCATGGAGGCGACGGACACGCTCGCGCTGCACATAAACCTCGGCGTGCTGGAGAGCGACTGCTGCCGCGCCAGCTTTGTCCGCGGCGCCTTCCTCGCCGGGGGGAGCATAACCGACCCTGAAAAGGGCTATCACCTTGAGCTCGCCACCTCGCACATGAGCGTGAGCCGCGAGATGTACTCCGTGCTGCTCGAGCTCGGCTTTTCGCCGCGCTCGGCCACGCGCGGGCGCTCGTTCGTGACGTATTTCAAGCAGTCCGAGGCCATAGCGGACTTCCTCACGCGCATCGGCGCGAGCGTCGCGGCGCTCGAGCTGATGGCCGCGAAGGTGGAAAAGGACATGCGCAACGAGATAAACCGGAAGGTGAACTGCGACACGGCCAACGCGGACAAGACCGTGGCCGCCGCGCAGCAGCAGCTCGCGGCGATAAGGCGCATCGAGAGCGAGCACGGCCTGGACAGCCTGCCCGAGGGCCTGCAGCAGGCCGCGCTGCTGCGCATAGCGAACCCGGAGGCGAGCCTTGCCGACCTTGCGCTCCTCTCGAACCCGGCGGTGACGAAGTCCTGCCTGAGCCACCGGCTGAAAAAGATAGTGGAGATGGCCCCGGCCGGCGGAAAGGAGTAGCGATGGGCTTTACGCACCTGCATCTGCACACGGAATACAGCCTGCTCGACGGGGAGTGCCGGATAGAGCCCCTCGTGAAGCGGGCGAAGGAGCTTGGCTTCACCTCGCTCGCCATAACCGACCACGGCGTCATGTACGGTGCGGTGAACTTCTACCGCGCGTGCCGCGCGGAGGGCATCAGGCCCATAATCGGCTGCGAGGTGTATGTGGCGCCCAGGGCGCGCACGGACCGCGAATACGGCCTGGACAACCAGTACAGCCACCTCATACTGCTCTGCAAGGACGAGACGGGCTACCGAAACCTGAGCTACCTCGTCTCCATGGGCTTCATCGAGGGCTTTTACGTCAAGCCGCGCATAGACTGGCCGCTGCTCTATGAGCACTCCGAGGGGCTTGTCTGCCTCTCCGGTTGCCTGGCTGGGGAGATACCTCAGAAGATAGTCTCCGGCCAGTACGAGGCGGCGAAGGCGCGCGCAATAGAGCTGCGCGAGCACTTCGGGGAGGATTTTTACCTTGAAATACAGCGCCACGGCATAGCCGAGGAGGACGAGGCCGCCGCGGGGCTCATCCGCATACACCGGGAGACGGGCATACCCCTCGCGCTGACGAACGACGCGCACTACATCGAAAAGGGCGACGCATATTACCAGGACGTGCTAATGTGCATCCAGACCGGCAAGACGGTGAACGAGGCTGAGCGGATGCGCTTTGAGACGCAGGAGTTCTACCTGAAGAGCGAGGAGGAGATGCGCGCGCTGTTCCCCGACTTGCCGGAGGCGGCGGACAACACGGAGCTTATCGCGCAGAAGTGCAGCTACGACTTCGTATTCGGCCACTACCACCTGCCGCGCTTCCAGCTGCCGGAGGGGGAGACGGACAGCTTTGAATACCTGAAAAAACTGTGCGGGAGCGGCTTTGAGCGGCGCTACGGCCCAGAACGGGACGACGCTAAAAAGCAGCTCGATTACGAGCTGGACATGATAAGGCAGATGGGCTTCGTGGACTATTTCCTCATAGTCTCCGACTTCATCGGCTACGCGAAGGGGCAGGGCATACCCGTCGGCCCCGGGCGCGGCAGCGCCGCCGGCAGCGTGGTCAGCTACTGCCTGAACATCACCGACGTGGACCCGATAAAGTACAGCCTCTATTTCGAGCGCTTCCTGAACCCGGAGCGCGTGTCCATGCCGGATATAGACATAGATTTCTGCGTCAGGCGGCGCGGCGAGGTCATAGACTACGTGAACCGCAAATACGGCCACGACCACGTGGCGCAGATAGTCACCTTCGGCACCATGGCCGCGCGCCAGGCGATAAGGGACACCGGCCGCGCGCTGGACATCAGCTACGCCGAGTGCGACGCCGTGGCGAAGCAGGTCCCGTTCGCCCTCGGCATGACGCTGGACGAGGCTATGCGCCTTTCAAAGCAGCTGCGGGAGATGTACAGCGGCGACGAGAGGCTGCACCGGCTGATCGACACGGCGCGGGCGCTCGAGGGAATGCCGCGGCACGCGAGCACGCACGCCGCGGGCGTAGTGATAACCGAGCGGCCGGTTTACGAGTACGTCCCGCTGGCCAAAAACGACGAGAGCGTAGTGACGCAGTACCCGATGACCACGCTCGAGGAGCTGGGCCTCCTCAAGATGGACTTCCTCGGGCTGCGCAACCTTACCGTGCTCGAGGACGCGGCGGAGCTGGTGCGCCGGCGCATTCCGGGCTTCGACGTGAACTCCCTGCCGGATGACGACGCGGCCACCTTCGCCATGCTCTCCGCGGGAAGGACCGAGGGCGTGTTCCAGCTCGAGAGCGCGGGCATGACTGGCGTGTGCACGCGGCTCGGCCCCAAGAGCATAGAGGACATCACCGCCGTGATAGCGCTCTACCGGCCCGGGCCGATGGACTCGATACCCAAATTCCTTGAAAACAGCGCACACCCGGAGAAGATAAGCTACAAGCACCCCTCGCTCGAGCCGATACTGTCCGTAACCTACGGCTGCATCGTCTATCAGGAGCAGGTCATAGAGATCTTCCGCCGCCTCGCGGGCTTTTCGCTGGGACAGGCGGACAACATCCGCCGCGCGATGAGCAAGAAAAAGCACGCGGTGATAGACGCCGAGCGCCGGGCATTTATCCACGGCGACGAAAAGCGCAATATCCCCGGCTGCGTGGCCAACGGCATAAGCGAGGCCGTGGCGAACAGCATATACGACGAGATACTCGACTTCGCAAGCTACGCCTTCAACAAGGCGCACGCCGTGGCCTACGCCATCGTGGCCTACCGCACGGCGTACATGAAGTGCCACCACCCGCGCGAATACATGGCCGCGCTGCTCACCAGCGTGCTCGATTCCTCCACAAAGGTGGCGGAATACATCGGCGAGTGCCGGGAGCTGGGCATAAAGGTCCTGCCGCCGGACGTGAACGAGTCCGGGGCGTACTTCACCGTCGCGGGGAGGAACATACGCTTCGGCCTGACGGCGATCAAGAACATCGGCGCGAAGTTCATCAGCCTGCTCGTGGCGGAGCGGGAGAGCAACGGCCCGTTCCGCGGGCTCGAGGAGTTCTGCCGCCGAATGAGCGGCAAGGAGCTCAACCGCCGCGCGGTTGAAAGCCTGATAAAATCCGGCGCGCTCGACAGCCTGGGCCTGAAGCGGCGGGCGATGCTGCAGATGCTCGACCTGATACTCGAGAGCATAGCCGCGGACGGGCGCGGCAACATCGCCGGGCAGTACGACCTTTTCGGCATCGAGGAGGGCGACCCGGACGAGGCCACGCTTGTGCCCGTGCCCGACGTGGAGGAGTTCGACCGCCGCGAGCTGATGGCGATGGAGAAGGAGATGACGGGCCTCTATCTCTCCGGGCACCCGATGGACGAATACCGCGACGCCGCCCGGCACGCGGGGGCGGTGCCGATAGGCCCGATCCTGGACGACTTTGCAAATGAGGCGGGGCCGCAGGAATATATGGACGGGCAGCACGTCACGCTCGCGGGCGTCGTGGAGTCCAGCCGCACCCGCACGACGAAAAACGGCACGCTGATGGCCTACATCCAGCTCGAGGACGACACGGGCACGATGGAGCTGCTGGCCTTCCAGCGGGCGCTGGACACAGGCGGAGGCTATGTGGCCGCGAACGCGGCGCTGCTGGTCAGCGGGCGCATAAGCGTGCGCGACGAGAAGGAGCCGCAGCTGATGGTGGACACTATCCGGCCGCTCTCCGACCTCGGCCCCGGCGGCACGGACGAGGCCCCGCCGAAGGAGCGCAAGCTCTGGCTGCGATTGCCGAGCTACGACGCCAAAGTCATGCGGCGGATCGAGTTGCTGTGCGAGATGTTCCCCGGGCGCGAGCGGATGATAGTCGTGTTTGCCGACACGGGCAGGCGCGTGGGCGCCGAGTGCGGTATACACCCCTCGCTGGTCGGGGAGCTCGGCGAGATGCTCGGGAGCGAAAACGTGGTCGTAAAATAGGGCGGGGCCCGCGAAAAAGCCCCCGCGCCGGAATGGCACGGGGGCGGTTTTTCGTTTTTCAGCCGCCGGAGCGGCGGGTCAGGCGGCGCAGGCGGTGGAGATAGTACATCGGCTCGCTTTTCAGCTCGCTGCGCCGGCGCAGGTAGTCGAGGGCCGTCCCCGCGGCGATCAGCGCGAGCGAGGCCGCGGCCGCCGCGCCCTGCGGCAGGTCGGTGACCAGGCCGAGCACGAGCGGGGTGCAGGACGTGGGGGCCTTCAGCTCCTCGAGCAGCTTCTGCGCGACGCCGAAGCGCATGGAGCGCAGCCGGCCCTCGAGCGCCCTGACGGCGGGCTCGATATCGGCCCTTACGGCGTCCTCGAGGGTTCCCGAGCCGGATCCCTGCGCCGACACGGCCCGGCGGACGCAAAAGCGCAGCTCCTCAAGCTCGTCGTGCGCGCGGAGCTTGACCTCCATCGTGTCGGAGAGGGAGAGGGAGTCCCAGCGCGGGAGCAGTACCGCCTCCGCCCGGCCGGCGCCGGGCGCGCTCGTGAGCGCCTCGCGCTGCGCGGCAGGCGGGACGAGGCGGGGCGCGGCGAGGATTTCCCGGCACGCCGACGTCACCGCTATGTCGTCGGCCGGTTCCGTCACGGCCATGATGGAGAAGGCGCTGCGCAGCGACGCGCGGTATTTGAAGGTCTCGAGCAGCGCGGGGCTCAGCTCGGACGCGAAAATGTCGAAGAAGTCCGGGTGGATGAGGTCCTCGTATGTAAGGCCGTCCTCACCCGTCTCGAGCGCGGGGCAGGGCCGCGCCTCGCTCTGCCGGAGGTATCCGGCGATTTCGCCGGCACAGCGGCGGAACGTCTCCTCCCCGCCGGGAGGGAGAGCGCCGAGCGTGTTTTCCCGCACGAACGCTATGGCCCGGTCGAGCTGCCGCTCGTATTCCCTCAGGTCGCGCAGATTGCCGATTTCCGCGCCGGAGGAGGCGTCGAAAAAGCGGCGCAGGTACACCGGCGGGGAGACCTTGAACCCCTCGTCGCTGTACAGCAGAAAGAGCTTGAGCTGTTCTTTTGACTCGGCGGAGCCGTCGAAGAGGAAATTCGCGCCCATGCTCACTCCTCAGCCGGGCGCTCTATGCCCTTTACGTTCCGCTCGAACTTGGAGCGGGGGCCCATGACCTCCCGACCGCAGACGGCGCAGCGGAGCCGGAAATCCGCACCGGTGCGGAGCACCAGCCAGCGCACGGAGCCGCAGGGGTGCTGCTTTTTCATAACGAGCGTGTCGCCCACGCGGATGTCCATTTATTTTTCCCCCTTTATGCGCTCCCAGTAGGCCTTCGCGGCCTGCTCGGTCTTGTTGTCGCCGTAGCGGTAATACTTAGTGCCCACGAGGTTGTCCGGCAGGTACTGCTGCTCCACCCAGTGGCCGGGGAAGTCGTGGGGGTATTTGTAGCCCTGCTCGCGCTCGAAGCCCGCGCCGTCCGCGTGTACGTTCTGCAGCTCGCGCGGATACGGCCCGGCCTTGCCCGCGCGGACGTCCGCCATCGCGGCGTCTATGCCCATCACGACGCTGTTGGACTTCGGCGCGGTGGCCAGCAGCAGCGCCGCCTCCGCGAGGGGGAGCTTTGCCTCCGGCAATCCGAGCTGCAGCGCGCTGTCCACGCAGGACTTCACGATGCTCGCGGCCTGGGGATAGGCAAGGCCGACGTCCTCGCTCGCTGAGCAGAGCAGCCGGCGGCACGCGCCTATGAGGTCGCCGGCCTCGAGCAGGCGCGCGAGGTAGTGCAGCGCGGCGTCCGGGTCCGAGCCGCGCAGGGACTTCATGAGCGCGCTGAGGGTGTCGAAATGGTCGTCCCCCTCCCGGTCGTAGCGCATGGCGCTGCGCTGCGTGGCGCTCTTCGCGTCCTCGAGCGAGATTTCCACCGCGCCGCCGATGCGCGGCGAGGCGGAAAAGAGCAGCTCCACGGAATTGATGGCCTTGCGCACGTCCCCGCCGCAGCTTTGGGCGATGTGTTCTGCCACGCCGTCCTCAAGCCGGACGGCCAAGCCCTCACGCTCTGAGAGTATGCCCACCGCGCGCGTGACGGCGGGGAGCACCTCCTCCGCCGGGACGGTTTTGAACTCGAAAACCGTGCTGCGGCTCAAAAGCGCGTTGTAGACGTAAAAGTACGGGTTTTCCGTCGTCGAGGCGATGAGGGTTATCCGCCCGTCCTCGATGAACTCGAGCAGGCTCTGCTGCTGCTTTTTGTTGAAGTACTGTATCTCGTCGAGATAGAGCAGCACGCCGCCGGGGGCGAGCATGGTGTCCAGCTCGGCGATGATGGCCTTTATGTCGTTCAGCGAGGCGTTGGTGGCGTTCAGCCGGCGGAGGGAGCGCTCCGTGCGCTTCGCTATTATGTTCGCAACGGTGGTCTTGCCGGTGCCGGAGGGGCCGTAGAACACCATGTTCGGCACCTCGCCGGATTCTATCACCCGGCGGAGCAGCCCGCCCGGGCCAAGTATGTGCTTCTGGCCCACCACCTCGTCGAGGGTGGAGGGGCGTATCTCGTCTGCCAGCGGCCTGTGCATGCGTTTATGCGCCTCCGTCGTTGAAATCAGTCGGGATATGTGATATCCTGTCAAACGGTGATGAAAAATGAGAACTCAGGAACAGATAGACGGCATAGTCGCCCGCCTCGAGGAGGAGTATCCCCTTGCCGACTGCACGCTCGACTATGGGAAGGACTATGAGCTGCTTTTTTCCGTCCGGCTCGCGGCGCAGTGCACCGACGAGCGGGTGAACCAGATAACCCCCGCGCTCTTTGAGCGCTTCCCCACGCTCGAGTCCTTCGCCGAGGCGGACGTGGAGGAGGTGGAGCGCTATGTGAAGCCCTGCGGCTTTTACCACACCAAGGCGCGCGACATCGTCGAGTGCGCCAAGGTGCTGCTGATAAGGCACGGCGGGAAGGTGCCGGGGACGATGGAGGAGCTCTTAAAGCTGCCCGGCGTTGGCCGGAAGACCGCCAACCTCATCCTCGGGGACGTTTTCAAAGCGCCCGGGGCCGTGGTGGTGGACACGCACTGCATCCGCCTTTCAAACCGCATGGGCCTGGTGGACAACGTGAAGGACCCGGCGAAGATAGAGCCCATACTCCGCGCGGAGCTGCCGCCGGAGAAGAGCTCCGACTTCTGCCACCGGCTGGTGCTGCACGGCAGGGCCGTGTGCACGGCGAGGGCGCCGAAGTGCGAGCTCTGCTGCGTCAGGGACCTCTGCCAGACGGGCTCGGGCGGCTAATCCGCCATGGGGCCGAGCCCCACGACCTCGCCGCAGACGCGCACCTGCTCCCCATCCGGGAGCTCTATGGGCGCGTAGCGGGGGTTCAGGCTCACGAGGCTCGCGCCGTGCGTGTCCCGCTTCAGGCGCTTGCAGTAGGCGTCCCCGCGGAAAATGAATATCCCGATCTGTCCGCTCTCGAGCTCGTCCCGGGAGCGGACGAACACTGTCTGCCCGTCCTTTATATCGGGCTCCATGCTGTCGCCCGCTATGCGGACGGCGAAATCCGCCTCCTCGGGCGCGCCGGAGGCGTCTATTGGCTCGGAGGAGTAAGCGTCGAGGAACTGGCCGGTCCCGGCGCTGGCGGCGAGGTGGTAGAGCGGAATGGTGCGCGGCGTTTCCCGCTCAGGGGCGTCCGCCGGGTACAGCCCGCTGGCCAGCAGGACGCGGACATAGCCCTCCACAAGCCGGCGGCCCTCGCCGTTCAGCCCGGAGAGCGGCCCCGGCTCGCCGAGGAACACGCTCAGGACGTCCCGCACGCCGTATATGCGGCAGAGCGCGAGGAACTGCGCGGCGTTGGGCAGGGTCTGCCCCTTTTCCCATTTGCTTATGGCCGCGGGCTGGAGCGGGTGCCCCAGCCCGGCGAGCAGGGAGGCCACCGCGGGCTGGGTCAGCCCGGCCTCGCGCCGCAGGGCCGTCAATGTCTCGCCAAGAGAGTTTCTCACGCTCATCATCTCCTTACACGATAGTATATATCATAAACTGCGCGGCGGCAAGGCCTATTTTTCGCCGGAGAGCAGCAGCTCGCGGTATTTTTCCTCCGCGGACACGCGCCCGACGGCGGAGAGGGACGCGCGACGGAAGTCCAGCGTCCGCCCGGCGATGTCCCGAACGTCCCCGAGCGTCACGGCCTCGTAGCGCGCGATGAGCTCGTCCGGCGTCAGCGCGCCGCCCAAAAACAGCTCGCCGTAGCCGAGGCGGTTCATGCGCGAGGCGCTGGACTCGAGGCTCATGAGGATGGAGGCCGTGACCTGCTCGCGCGCGCGGTCGAGCTCGGCGGCGGTCACGCCTCCGTCCCGGATGCGACGGAGCTCGTCCACGGTGAGGCGCAGGGCGCGCTCCTCGCTCTGGCGGTTCGCTGCGAGGGCGACGGCGAAGAGCCCCGTGTCCTCATAGCCGGCGGTGAAGGAGTATATGGAGTAGCACAGCCCGTTTTTCTCCCGGACCGTCTGGAACAGGCGGGAGGAGCTGCTGCCGCCGAGGATGCTCGAGAAGAGCTGCATTGCGAAGCGGCCGTCGCTGGCCGTTTTCAGCCCGGGGAAGCCTATCACGAGCTGGTTCTGCTCCACGGCCTTTTCGCGCAGCGCCATGCACGGGGTGTATTCCGCGCGCTCGGGCGCGGCGGAGCCCGCCGCGGGCATGGCCGCGAAGATGGAGGCTATGGAGTCCACGTCCGCGTCCGTGAAGCTGCCGGCGAGGGCGGCGGCGATGCGCGGGGCGGTGTATATCCTGTCCCGGAACTCGCGGAGGGAGGCGCCGGTGAGGCCGGAGAGGCTCTCCGCCGTGCCGAGCACGGGGCGGCCGAGGGCGCCAGGGAAGCAGTTATAGAGCAGCATTTCCGCCGCGACGTCCTCGGGCGTGTCCTCGTACATGTCGATCTCCTCAAGTATCACGCCCTTTTCGCTCTCCACGTCCGCTTCGTCGAAGCGGGAATTGAAGAACATGTCCGCGAGCACGTCCGCCGCGCGGCCGAGGTGCGTGTCCAGCACGCGGGTGTAAAAGCAGGTGTTGTCCCGCGTGGTATAGGCGTTCATCTGGCCGCCGAGGGCGTCCGTCTCCTCGGCGAGCTGCGCGGCTGAGCGCTTCTCCGTCCCCTTGAAGAGCATGTGCTCTATAAAGTGGGCGCTGCCGCCCTCCTCCGCGCGCTCGAAGCGCGAGCCCGCGCCGATCCATATGCCGAGCGAGACGGAGCGCACGCCATCCATCCGCTCAAAGACCACCCTTGCCCCGTTCGGGAGCGTTATCCTGTCGTACATGCAGACCTCCAAGCCCGCCGCATAAACGGCGTTGATTCGTTCGATAATTATAATGTCGCGCCGCCGCGGCGTCAAGCGCCGGACAGCGGATGCAAAATGTATAGCGCCGCGCGCTTGACAAAGCGGCGCGGGGATGATATCATTCCGGGTTGTGAGGGAGTAGTCATCCGCCCCACGATATGCGGAGGCAAGTCAACACGCTGGCGGCCGCGCCGCCTGGCTTGCATTAAAGGACCAGACTCATGGATAGGGAAAAGCGCCTGTCTGTGGGTCTTTTCTCATACTTGTGAAAGGATGGAATGAAGTGAAGTACTATTGCGAGGACGCCGCCGAGGTATTACGGCAGGTGGACAGCTCTTCGGAGGGCCTCACCTCCGGCGAGGCGGCAAAACGCCTTGAGCGCGACGGGCGCAATGAGCTCGCAGCGGAGAAGAAGGACTCGCTGATAAAGCAGTTCTTCAAGCAGATGGCGGACCCGATGATCATCATCCTGATCGTCGCCGCGGCGATCAGCGCCGCGACGGGTATCTATCAGGGCGAGGGCATCACCGACACCATTATAATACTGGCGGTCGTCATCGTGAACGCCGTGCTCGGCGTCTATCAGGAGAACAAGGCCGAAAAGGCGATAGAGGCCCTGCAGGCCATGAGCGCCGCGACGAGCAAGGTGCTGCGCGACGGCAAGGTGACGATAGTGCCCTCCGCCGAGCTCGTGGCCGGCGACGTAGTGCTGCTCGAGGCCGGCGACGCCGTCCCCGCGGACGGGCGCATACTCGAGAGCGCCAGCTTGCAGATTGAGGAGGCCGCGCTGACCGGCGAGAGCGTCCCCGTTTACAAGTTCATCGACATCATCGACCTGAAGGACAGCCGGGACGTGCCGCTCGGCGACCGCAAGAACATGGCCTACATGGGCAGCACCGTGGTTTACGGCCGCGGCAGCATGGTCGTGACCGACACCGGCATGAACACCGAGATGGGCAAGATCGCCGACGCGCTCGCCCGCGCGGAGGAGGGCCAGACCCCGCTGCAGATAAAGCTCAGCCAGCTCTCCAAGATACTCACCTGGCTCGTGCTCGGCATCTGCGTTGTGATATTCGGCGTGCAGATCGCCTACGCCGGCGGCTTCTCCGGCGATGTGATACTCGAGTCGTTCATGGTCGCCGTCTCCCTCGCCGTCGCTGCGATCCCGGAGGGCCTCGCGGCCGTCGTCACGGTCGTGCTCTCCATCGGCGTTACTAATATGTCCAAGCGCAACGCCATCATCCGCCGGCTGACCGCCGTGGAGACGCTCGGCTGCGCGCAGATAATCTGCTCCGACAAGACCGGCACGCTCACCCAGAACAGGATGACCGTCGTGGACCACTACGGCGAGGACGAAAAGCTCCTGGCCAGGGCTATGAGCCTGTGCTCCGACGCGGAGGAGGACGAGAACGGCGCCGCCGTCGGCGAGCCGACCGAGTGCGCGCTGGTGAACTACGCCCACGGCCTCGGGCTGGGCAAGCCCGCCCTCAAGGCCGCGGAGCCGCGCGTGGGCGAGGCCCCGTTCGACTCCATGCGCAAGATGATGAGCACCGTCCACAAGACTGCGGACGGCATAGTGCAGTACACAAAGGGCGCGCCGGACGAGGTGCTCAAGCTCTGCACCGGCTGCCTTGAAAACGGCAGGGTTGTCCCCATGACCGACGCGAAGAGGGCAGAGATCCTCGCGGCGAACAAGGCCATGGCCGACAGGGCGCTGCGCGTCCTCGCCGCGTCCATGAGGAAGTGGGACGCCGTCCCCGAGGACTGCTCCCCCGCGAACCTCGAGCACGACCTCGTCTTTATTGGCCTCACCGGCATGATCGACCCGGTCCGCCCAGAGGTCAAGGCCGCCATAGAGGAGTGCCGCGGCGCGGGCATCCGCCCGATAATGATAACCGGCGACCACATCGACACCGCCGTCGCCATAGCGAAGGAGCTCGGCATACTCGACGGCGAAACGAAGGCCATAACCGGCAGCCAGCTCGACGCAATGAGCGACGAGGAGTTCGAGCGCGAATTCAGGAACATCTCCGTCTATGCCCGCGTGCAGCCCGAGCACAAGACCCGCATAGTCAACGCCTGGCGCGGCGCCGGCTGCGTCACCGCAATGACCGGCGACGGCGTGAACGACGCGCCCAGCATCAAGAGCGCGGACATCGGCGTCGGCATGGGCATCACCGGCACGGACGTCACCAAAAACGTCGCCGACATGGTCCTCGCGGACGACAACTTCGCCACCATCGTCGGCGCGGTCGAGGAGGGCCGCCGGATATACGACAATATCCGCAAGGCGATACAGTTCCTGCTCGGCTCCAACATGAGCGAGGTCATCAGCATCTTCGTCGCCACGCTCATGGGCTTTACGATACTCCAGCCGGTGCACCTGCTCTGGATAAACCTCGTTACAGACTGCTTCCCGGCCCTCGCCCTCGGCATGGAGAAGGCCGAGGCCGACATCATGAAGCGCCGCCCACGCGACGCCAAGGCCGGCGTTTTCGCCGGAGGCATGGGCTTCGACATCGCCTACCAGGGCCTCGTAGTCTCCGCCCTGACGCTCGCCAGCTACTTCATCGGCCACTACATCGAGTCCGGCGTCTGGACGATAACCGACAGCGCTGACGGCACCACCATGGCCTTCGTCACCATGAGCATGGCCGAGATCTTCCACAGCTTCAACATGCGCTCCCAGCGCGGCAGCCTGCTCACGCTCAAGGGCTTCAACAAGACGCTCAACTGGGCCGCCCTCGGCAGCCTGGTGGCCACCACGCTCGTGTGCGAGGTTCCCTTCCTCGCCAACGCCTTCGGCTTCACCAGCGTGGAGCTCAACGAGTACCTCATCGCCCTCGCCCTGGCCTTCTGCATCATCCCGATCGTCGAGATCGTCAAGTTCTTCCAGCGCAAGGCCGCGAGGAAGTAACCCTCAACCAACCAGCAATCCAAAAGTCGGGGCCCCGGGCCCCGGCTTTTGAGCTGGATTGCAGGGACGAGGGTCCCTGCAAACTCATTTGCCACCCCATTTCTTTGGTCTGCGCACAAAGAAACGGGAGCCAGGCTGCGCCTGGAGGCAGAGCGCCGCTTCGCGGCGGAGGTTTCATTTATTTCCCGTCAGTGCCGCGAGCGAAGCGAAGCAAACGCACGGTCGGCGATGTGGACAGTCATTCACCCTTCGAGATGGGAACCTTTCGATAATGGAAAGTTTGGTGAAAACCGGCTTTTGGCTACGTTTCGCACCAAAGCGTCTTTTCTTTGGAGTCTGAGGGGTTTCTTTTTGACAAGACAAAAAGAAATCTCTCAGAAGGGGTTTGCAGGGGCCTCGCCCTTGCACTCCGCCCCGCGGCGCTTCGCGCCGCGCTCTGCCTCCAGGCGCAGTCCGACCGCACGCAGTGCGGTTGGAGGGTTTCACAAAAAATATGCCCGATTTTCAGAGATTTTTCCGAAAAAACTATTGACAATACGCGCGTGTTTTGATATTCTACTGTGGCCTGCCGTGGGGCAGGTATGCGTTGAAGCGGGAGATTGCGGTTTTCACCGGTAACTTCCGTGGAGTATGTCCGGCGCGCCTGAGTGCGCGCGGAATCGGGCGGACGAGCACTTTTCCGTACGCGGCGTATATCGCCCGGACGGGGAGCAGCCGGCCAAAAGCCGGTTTGTTTTTCGGGCGGGGTTTGATACGCACGGTTGCGTGTATGGAAATTTGCCTCCGTACCAATGGGCGGGCTGCACCGCCTAAGTACGAAATCAGGAGGAAAAGAAATGGCAGCAAAGAAAATGATCCGCATCAGGCTGAAGGCTTACGACCACCAGCTCATCGACAAGGCGGCCGAGACGATAGTCGAAACGGCCAAGCGCACGGACGCTAAGGTGTCCGGCCCCATCCCCCTGCCGACCAAGAAGGAGGTCGTCACCATCCTCCGCGCGGTCCACAAGTACAAGGACAGCCGCGAGCAGTTTGAGCGCCGCACCCACAAGCGCCTTATCGACATCATGAGCCCCACCCAGAAGACCGTCGAGGCCCTGATGAGCCTTGAGCTTCCCGCGGGCGTCGAGATCGAGATCAAGCTGTAAGCACCAAATCAGTTAACCCGCTTGCCCGCGACTTGCGTGAACGGGCAGGGTCATGTTGGGGCGGACGCACGAGCCGCTTCAACCAATAACCGAAGGAGGAAATATAAATGAAGAAAGCCATCATCGGCAGGAAGGTCGGCATGACGCAGATCTTCGATGAGGCAGGCAAGGTCGTTCCGGTGACCGTTATCGAGGCCGGCCCCTGCGTGGTCGTCCAGAAGAAGACGGCTGACAAGGAAGGCTACGATTCCGTCCAGCTCGGCTTTGACGAGTGCGCGGCCAAGAAGCTCACCAAGCCCGAGCTCGGCCACGTTGAGAAGGCCGGGGTCGCCCCGCAGCGCCACCTGCACGAGTTCCGGCTGGAGGACTGCTCCGGCCTTAACGTCGGCGACACCCTGAAGGCCGATGTGTTCAAAGAGGGCGAGAGAGTCGACGTCACCGGCATCAGCAAGGGCAAGGGCTACGCCGGCGTCATCAAGCGCCACGGCGCCCACCGCCTTAAAGAGAGCCACGGCACCGGCCCCGTGCACCGCCACGCCGGCTCCATGGGCTCCAGCACCGACCCCTCCCGTATCTTCAAGGGCAAGATCGGCGCCGGCCATATGGGCGTGGAGCAGGTCACGGTCCAGAACCTCGACGTAGTCAAGGTCGACCCCGAGCTTAATATGATAGTCGTCCGCGGCGCCATCCCCGGCCCGAAGGGCGGCATAGTGTACCTCAAGAACTCCGTCAAGAAGTTCGTCCGCAAGGGCCCCGCGACCCCCACCATCAGCACCAACCCGCAGAAGCGGTCGGCCAGAGGCTAAGGAAAGGAGAGAGACACAATGCCCAATGCAGTCATTTACAATATGGCAGGCGAAAAGGTCGGCGAGTACGCCCTCTCCGAGGCCGTTTTCGGCATCGAGCCGAACGAGGCCGTCCTCCACGCAGCCGTCAAGAACTATCTCGCCAATCAGCGCCAGGGCACGCAGAGCGCGCTCACCAAGGGCGAGGTCAGCTACACCACCAAGAAGCCCTGGCGTCAGAAGGGCACCGGCCGTGCCCGCGCCGGCTATGCCGGCAGCCCAGTGTGGCGTCACGGCGGCGTGGCCTTCGCGCCGAAGCCGCGTGATTACCGCTACAGCCTGACGAAGAAGACCCGCCGCCTCGCCCTCAAGAGCGCCCTGAGCGCCAAGGCCGCCGAGAACGCCGTCCTCGTCGTCGACGGGCTGACCGTGGACACCGTCAAGACCAAGCCCTTCGCCGAGTTCCTGCGTAAGATCGGCGCCGAGGGCAAGGCGATGGTCATCACCGAGAACGTGGACAACAACGTAGTGCTCTCCGCGAGGAACATCCCCGGCGTGACCACCACGACCGCCACCATCATCTCGGCTTACGAGATACTGAACAACCGCGTGCTCGTGGTCGACAAGGCCGCGCTGCAGAAGATCGAGGAGGTGTTCGCCTGATGACTTCCGCGTACGATATCATTATCCGTCCCATCATCACCGAGCAGTCGATGGAGGACCTCGACATCAAGAAGTATGCCTTCGAGGTCGCTAAGGACGCGAACAAGATCGAGATAAAGAAGGCCGTTGAGGAAATCTTCGGCGTCACGGTCATCAAGGTCACCACCACGACCGTGAAGGGCAAGAAAAAGCGCACCGGCGCCATGCCGGAGGGCTATACGAAGACCTGGAAGAAGGCCGTCGTGAAGCTCAGCGACGCCTCCAAGAGCATAGAGCTCTTTGAGGGCATGGCGTAAGGGAGGTTATGAGAGATGTCTATTAAAACCTACAGGCCCACTTCCCCCGCAAGGCGCCAGATGAGCGTTTCCGGCTTCGACGGCGTCGACAAGCACGCGAAGCCCGAGAAGAGCCTCATAGAGGTCCGCAAGAAGAACTCCGGCCGCAACAGCTACGGCCGCATCACCGTGCGCCACAAGGGCGGCGGCAACCGCAGGAAGTACCGCGTGATCGACTTCCGCCGCGACAAGCTCGAGATGGCCGGCACGGTCCTCCGCCTCGAGTACGACCCGAACCGCACCGCTTTCATCGCCCTGGTCGAGTATGAGGACGGCGAGAGGCGCTATATCCTCGCCCCCGTCGGCCTGGCCGCGGGCGACACCGTCGTCTCCAGCGCCGCCGCCGACATCAAGCCGGGCAACTGCCTGCCGCTCGAGAACATCCCCGTCGGCACTGTCATCCACAACGTCGAGCTCTACCCCGGCCGCGGCGCCCAGCTCGTCCGCTCCGCCGGCGTCTCCGCCCAGCTCATGGCCAAGGAAGGCGGCATGGCCACCATCCGCATGCCGAGCGGCGAGATGCGCAAGGTCCGCCTCGACTGCCGCGCGACGATCGGCCAGGTGGGCAACATCGACCACGCCAACGTCAGCATCGGCAAGGCCGGCCGCAAGCGCCACATGGGCATCCGCCCGACGGTCCGCGGCTCCGTTATGAACCCGGTCGACCACCCGCACGGCGGCGGCGAGGGCAAGAGCCCCATCGGCCGCCCCGGCCCCGTAACTCCCTGGGGCAAGCCGGCGCTGGGCTACAAGACCCGCAAGACGAAGAACCCGACCGACAAGTTCATCGTCAAGCGCCGTAACGCTAAGTAAGGAGGGAGACGAGTAAATGAGCAGAAGCATTAAGAAGGGCCCGTTCGCAGCTCCCGAGCTGCTGAAGCGCGTCGATGAGCTCAACAAGGCCGGCGAGAAGAAGGTCCTGAAGACCTGGAGCCGCGCCAGCACGATATTCCCGTCCTTCGTGGGGCACACGATAGCCGTACACGACGGGCGGCGCCACGTCCCCGTCTATATCACCGAGGACATGGTTGGCCACAAGCTGGGCGAGTTCGCGCCCACCCGCACGTTCCGCGGCCACAGCGGCGGCAAGGCCGGCAAGTAAGGGGGAGAGAGCATGGAAGAGCTGAAAACCGCGAGGGCACAGGCGAAATTCATCCGCATTGCCCCCCGCAAGGTGCAGATAATCTGCGACATGATCCGCGGCAAGGACGCTGCCTACGCCGAGGCCCTTATGGCCAACACCCCGAAGGCCGGCTGCGAGCACGTCATCAAGGTGCTCAAGAGCGCGGTGGCCAACGCCGAGAACAACTACGAGATGGACCCCGAGAAGCTCTATGTCCAGAGCTGCTATGTCGACGCCGGCCCGATACTCAAGCGCGGCCAGCCGAGGGCCCATGGACGTATGTACCGCATAAACAAGCGCACCAGCCACATCACCGTTGTCGTGGCTGAGAAGGAATAAGAGGAGGCGCGAAGAATGGGACAGAAAGTTAATCCGCACGGCCTTCGCGTCGGCGTAATAAAGGACTGGGATTCCCGCTGGTACGCCCGCAACGACAAGGTCGGCGACCTGATAGTCGAGGACTACAACATCCGCCGCTTCCTGAAGAAGACCCTGTACTCCGCCGGCGTGCCGAAGATCGAGATCGAGCGCGACAGCAACAAGGTCCGCATCTATATCCACTGCTCCCGCCCCGGCGTCGTGATCGGCAAGGGCGGCGCCGAGATCGAGAAGCTGCAGGCGCAGGTCTCCAAGATGATCGGCAAGCCCGTGGCCCTCTCCATCGTCGAGGTCCGCACGCCGGACACCAACGCCCAGCTCGTGGCCGAGAACATCGCCAGCCAGCTCGAGAAGCGCATCGGCTTCCGCCGCGCGATGAAGAACGCCATCGGCCGCGCAATGCGCATGGGCGCCAAGGGCATCAAGGTCATGTGCGGCGGCCGCCTCGGCGGCGCCGAGATCGCCCGCAGCGAGTGCTATCACGAGGGCACCATCCCCCTGCAGACCCTGCGCGCCGACATCGACTACGGCTTCGCCGAGGCCGCTACCACCTACGGCCGCATCGGTGTGAAGGTCTGGATCTACAAGGGCGAGATCCTCAGCCAGACCCTGCGCACCACCCCGCGCACCATGGACCTCTCCAAGCCGCAGGAGCGCCGCCGCGACCGCCGCGACGACCGCCACGGAGGCTACAGGGGCGGCCAGGGCGGCTATAACCGCGACAACAACCGCCAGGGCGGCGGCTACAGCCGCGATAATCGCCAGGGCGGCTACAACCGCGACAACAACAACCGTCAGGGCGGCTACAACCGCGCCCCGAGGCCGGCCGGACAGGCCCCGCGCCCGGAGACTAAGGAAGGAGGCAGCAACTGATGCTGATGCCCAAGAGAGTCAAATACCGCAGGGTGCAGCGCGGCCGCATGAAGGGCAAGGCCATGCGCGGCAACGTTGTGAACTACGGTGAGTTCGGGCTCCAGGCTCAGGAGCCCTGCTGGATAACCTCCAACCAGATAGAGGCCGCACGTATCGCCATGACGCGCTATACGCGCCGCGGCGGCCAGGTCTGGATCAAGATTTTCCCCGACAAGCCGGTCACCCAGAAACCTGCCGAAACCCGCATGGGCTCCGGTAAGGGCTCTCCCGAGTACTGGGTCGCCGTTGTCAAGCCCGGCCGCGTCCTCTTTGAGATCGCAGGCGTGAGCGAGGAGACCGCCAGGGAGGCGCTGCGCCTCGCCAGCCACAAGCTGCCCTGCAAGACCAAGATCGTCAGCAAGGCGGATACCGAGAACGGTGGTGAATGAGATGAAGGCAAACGAAATACGCTCCATGTCCGAGAGCGAGCTCGAGCAGAAGCTCGCCGACCTCAAGAAGGACCTGTTCATGCTCCGCATGCAGCATGCCACCAATCATCTTGACAACCCCACGAAGATCTCCGCGACCCGGCGCGACATTGCCCGAGTGAAGACGGTCATCCGTGAAAAGCAGCTTGGGCGCTGAGGAGGTAAGAGACAATGAGTGAAGTAAGAACGACTTCCCGCAAGACTCGCGTCGGCAAGGTTGTGTCCGACAAGATGGACAAGACCGTGGTCGTCATCGTCGAGGATCGCGTTGCCCATAAGACTTATAAGAAGATCATTGGCCGTACCTACCGCCTCAAGGCGCACGACGAGAACAACGAGTGCGGCATAGGCGACAGGGTTCGCGTGATGGAGACCCGCCCGCTCAGCCGCGACAAGCGCTGGCGCGTGGTCGAAATCATCGAGAAGGCCAAGTAAGGAGGCGCCCATATGATACAGCAGGAAAGCTTTCTCAAGGTCGCCGACAATTCCGGCGCCAAGGAAATCAAGTGCATCCGTGTGCTGGGCGGCTCGAAGCGCAAGTACGCCAGCATCGGCGATGTGATAGTCGCCTCCGTCCGCAAGGCTGCCCCCGGCGGCCAGGTGAAGAAGGGCGACGTTGTCAAGGCCGTCGTCGTCAGGACCAGCAAGGCCGTCCGCCGCGCGGACGGGACCTATGTGCGTTTTGATGACAACGCCGCGGTGCTGATAAAGGACGACCGCAACCCGACCGGCACCCGCATTTTCGGGCCCGTTGCCCGCGAGCTCCGCGACAGGGAGTACATGAAGATCCTGTCGCTCGCTCCCGAAGTCATTTGAGGAGGGCGCGAAATGAACATTAAGAAGAACGACAAGGTCATCGTCCTGTCCGGCAGGGACAAGGGCAAGACTGGCGAGGTCCTCTCCGCCGACCCCAAGGGCGGCAAGGTCGTCGTCCAGGGCGTCTCCGTTGCCACCAAGCACCAGAAGGCCCGCAAGCAGGGCCAGGAGAGCGCCATAATCAAGGTCGAGACCCCCATTTACGCCTGCAAGGTCATGGTGGTCTGCCCCAAGTGCAACAAGCCCACGCGCGTGGCCCACAAGGTCGGCGCGGACGGCAAGAAGGCCCGCGTCTGCAAGCACTGCGGCGCCGAGCTGTGAGGAGGTGCGGCTTAAGATGAATACCATGAAGGAAATGTACGTCAAAGAGGTTGCCCCCGCCCTCATGCAGAAGTTCCAGTACAAGAGCTCCATGCAGATCCCCCGCATCGACAAGATTGTTGTCTCCGTCGGCTGCGGCGACTGCAAGGACAACGCCAAGGCGCTCGACGCCGTCATCAAGGACATCACCGCCATCACCGGCCAGAAGGCCGTCGCCACCGTCGCCAAGAAGTCCGTCGCAAACTTCAAGCTGCGCGAAGGAATGCACGTCGGCGTGAAGGTCACCCTCCGCCACGACCGCATGTGGGACTTCCTGAACAGGCTGTTCAACGTGGCGCTGCCCCGTGTCCGCGACTTCCGCGGCATTTCGGCGGACGCTTTTGACGGCCGCGGCAACTACAGCCTCGGCGTGCGCGAGCAGATCATCTTCCCCGAGATCGAGTACGACAAGATCGAGAAGCTGCGCGGCATGAACATCGCCATCTGCACCACGGCCCAGACCGACGAGGAGGCCCGCGAGCTGCTCAGGCTCATGGGCGCCCCGTTCGTCAACGCCTGATAGGAGGAACAGCAATGGCAAAGAAATCTATGATACTCAAGCAGCAGCGCCCCGCGAAGTTCTCCACCAGGCGCTACAACCGCTGCAAGATCTGCGGCCGCCCGCACGCCTATCTGCGTGATTACGGCATCTGCCGCATCTGCTTCCGCGAGCTGGCTTACAAGGGCCAGATCCCGGGCGTCAAAAAGGCGTCTTGGTAATTTTCCGTCATACATCGTGAGGCTCGCTTGCTGTATACCGATACAGCGGCGCTCGCCGCACGTCGTCTGACGAAAAATTCCTGCAGACGCAGCTTCCCGGCGGCCATTGGCCGCGGACGGGGAAGCGAAGAAGTATGCAACGGCGGGGCAAGCCCCGCCAGAGCATAGATGACCCAGCACGGCGACGAAAGGCCGGGGACAATCGGCGATGAGCCTATTGCTTCGGAACCTCGCCGCCGGTCACCGCAATCCGCGGTAACTCTGAACAAGGAGGAAAAACAATGCAGATCACAGACCCCATCGCCGACATGCTGACCCGCATCCGCAACGCCGGCAGCGCAAAGCATGAGACTGTGGACGTCCCCGCGTCGAAGATGAAGAAGGCCATAGCCGAGATACTCCTCGAGGAGGGCTATATCAAGAACTTCCAGCTCATCGACGACGGCACCCAGGGCATCATCCGCATCACCCTCAAGTATCTCCCCGGCAAGGAGAAGGCCATCCAGGGCCTCCGCCGCGTCTCCAAGCCCGGCCTGCGCGTGTACGCCGGCGCCGACGAGCTGCCCCGCGTCCTGAAGGGGCTCGGCATTGCCATCATCTCCACGTCCAAGGGCGTCATGACCGACAAGCGTGCCCGCAAGGAAAACGTCGGCGGCGAAGTCCTTGCTTTCGTGTGGTAAGGAGGGCGGAAAGATGTCGAGAATAGGAAGAGAGCCAATCACCATCCCCGCCGGCGTCGAAGTCACCGTCGCCGAGGGCAACGTCGTCACCGTGAAGGGCCCGAAGGGCTCCATCACCCAGGCGCTTTGCCCGCAGATGACCATCACCGAGGAAAACGGCGTTCTGCACGTCGCCCGCGCCGACGATACCAAGGCCAGCCGCAGCCTGCACGGGCTCACCCGCAGCCTGCTGAACAACATGGTCCACGGCGTCACCCACGAGTTTAGCAAGAAGCTCGAGATAAACGGCGTCGGCTACCGCGCCGAGAAGAAGGGCGAGGAGCTCGTCATGAAGCTCGGCTACAGCCACGACGTGATAGTCAAGGAGACTGCCGACGTCAAGATAGACGTCCCCGATGCCAACCACATCGTGATACACGGCATCGACAAGCAGAAGGTCGGCCAGTTTGCCGCCGATGTGCGCAACAAGCGTCCTCCCGAGCCGTACAAGGGCAAGGGCATCAAGTATGAGGACGAGCACATCCGCCGCAAAGAAGGCAAGACCGGCGCTAAATAAGGGGAGGTGCGCTTAAATGATAAAAAGACCCAATACCAAAGCTCAGCGCATCAAGCGGCATAAGCGCGTCCGCGCCAAGATCTCCGGCACCCCGGAGCGTCCCCGCCTGAGCGTTTACAGGAGCGAGAACAATATTTACTGCCAGATAATCGACGATGTCGCCGGGCACACCCTGTGCTCCGCGAGCAGCGTTGAGAAGGGCTTTGAAGGCGGCGGCAACATCGAGTCCGCCAAGCAGATCGGCAAGCTCATCGCTGAGCGCGCCATCTCCAAGGGCATTGAAGAGGTCGTTTTCGACCGCGGCGGCTACCTTTACCACGGCCGCGTGCAGGCCCTTGCCGATGCCGCCCGCGAGGCCGGGCTGAAGTTCTGAGCGGAGGAGGAAACAGCATGGCTTACAATAACGACAGGCGCGACAACCGCAGGGGCCGCAACGAGGAGCCCTCGGAGTTCACCGAAAAGGTGGTTTCCCTCAACCGCGTATCCAAGACCGTCAAGGGCGGCCGTGTCATGAAGTTCTCGGCGCTCTGCGTCGTGGGCGACGGCAAGGGCCGCGTGGGCTACGGGCTCGGCAAGGCAAACGAAGTCTCCGAGGCCATCCGCAAGGGCCTTGAGGACGCGAAGAAGCACATTGTCACCGTCACCCTTCAGGGCACCACGATCCCGCACGAGGTCATCGGCGCTTTCGGCGCCGGCCGCGTGCTGCTCAAGCCCGCCCCGGAAGGCACTGGCGTCATCGCCGGCGGCGCTGTCCGTGCCGTTATCGAAGCGGCCGGCATCCGCAATATCCGCACGAAGTGCCTGCGCTCCAACAATCCCCAGAACGTTGTCGCCGCCACCATGGCCGGCCTTCAGTCTCTGAGGAACGCGCAGCAGGTTGCCGTCTACAGGGGCAAGACCCCCGAAGAGATAGTCGGTTGAGGAGGGCAGAGCAATGGCCAAGAATCTCAAGATAAAGCTCGTCAAGAGCCTCAACGGGCGCCACGACAAGCACATCGCCACCGCCCACTCCCTCGGATTGCACAAGCCCGGACACGAGACGGTGCAGCCCGACAATCCGCAGACCAGGGGCAAGATAGCCCAGATAGGCTATCTCCTCCAGGTAACCGAAGAATAAGGAGGGTACGCAATGAAGTTAAGCGAGCTTTCTCCCGCGCCCGGCAGTGCCAAAAAGGCCTGGCGCAAGGGCAGGGGCCACGGCAGCGGCAACGGCAAGACCGCCGGCCGCGGGCACAAGGGCCAGAAGGCCAGGAGCGGCGGCGGTGTCCGCATCGGCTTCGAAGGCGGTCAGATGCCCCTTGCCAGGCGTATCCCCAAGCGCGGTTTCAACAACATTTTTGCCCAGCCGCTTGAGGCTGTCAACGTTTCCGCCCTCAACCGCTTTGAGGACGGCGCTGTTGTGGACGCCGATGCCCTGCTCTCTGCGGGCGTCCTTTCCAAGTGCGTTTACGGCGTGAAGGTGCTCGGCAACGGCAATCTCACGAAAGCGATAACCGTAAAGGCTTCCGCCTTCTCCGAATCTGCAAAGCAAAAGATAGAGGCGGCAGGCGGAAAGGCCGAGGTGGTATAAGGTGCTCAAGACCCTCAAGAATGCCTGGGCGATCGTTGAGCTCAGGAAGAAGATACTCTTCACCCTGTTCATAATCCTCATTTACCGCCTGGGCAACGCCGTCCCCGTCCCGTACGTGGACGCCGATCTTCTGGCCGACTACTTCACGTCGGTCAACAACACGATCCTTGGGCTGTGGAACACCATGTCGGGCGGTTCCTTCTCGATGGCGACGATATTCGCGCTGAGCATCCAGCCGTACATCAACGCCTCGATAATCATCCAGCTGCTCACCATTGCCATCCCGGCGCTCGAGCGGCTGAGCAAGGAAGGCGGCGAGGAGGGGCGCAAGAAGCTGGCCTCCATCACCCGCTACACCACCGTCGGCATCGGCCTCGTCATGGGCTTCGGCTACTACACCCTTATCCGCAACGGCATCAACGGCCAGAGCATGATCACCGAGAGCGGCATATGGCCCGCCATCGTCATCATCATGACCTTCATGGCCGGCTCCGCGCTCATCATGTGGATGGGCGAGCAGATCACCGAGTTCGGCGTGGGCAACGGCATCTCCGTTATCCTGTTCGCGAGCATAGTCGCCCGCTTCCCGAGCTCCGTCGGCACGATGGTTTCCAACGTCACCTCCGGCGACCTGGCCTGGTGGGCCCTGCTGCTCGTCATCATCGGCGCGCTGCTCATAATCGTGCTCATCGTCATCGTGAACGACGCCGAGCGCCGCCTGCCGGTGCAGTACTCCAAGCGCGTCGTCGGGCGCAAGCTCTACGGCGGCCAGAGCACCCACCTGCCGCTGAAGGTGAACATGTCCGGCGTCATGCCCATCATCTTCGCCTCCACCATAGCGGCCATCCCCGCCACCATCTGCGCCTTCGTGCCGAGCTGGCAGGATTCCTGGGTGATGGAGCACATCTTCAACACCAACACGGTACCCTACGCGATAATCTACTTCCTGCTCATCATCTTCTTCAGCTACTTCTACTCCACCATCCAGTTCAACCCCGTGGAGATAGCCAACAACCTGAAGAAGAACGGCGGCTTCATCCCCGGCATCCGCCCGGGCAAGCCCACGAGCGACTATATCAAGAAGGTGCTGAACAAGGTCACCATGTTCGGCGCCATCTACCTCAGCATTGTTGCCGTAGTCCCCATGCTCATCGGCTGCTTTACCGACGCCCCCGCCCTTTCCGGCATATCCCTCGGCGGTACGTCCATAATCATAGTCGTGGGCGTTGCGATCGAGACCGTCCGCGCCATCGAGGCGCAGATGCTCATGCGCAACTACAAGGGTTTCCTTGAATAATGGAGGTAAAGTCATGAGGCTTATACTCTTAGGAGCCCCCGGGGCGGGCAAAGGCACCCAGGCCGAGATACTGAGCCGCAAGCTCGGCATCCCGGTGATATCAACCGGCAATATCCTGCGCGCAGCCATGAAGAACGGCACCCCCGTCGGGCTGAAGGCCAAGGAGTATGTCGACAACGGCGCGCTCGTGCCCGACGATGTCATAATCGGCATCGTCGAGGAGCGCCTTGCCGAGAGCGACTGTGCAAACGGCTATATCCTCGACGGAATGCCGCGCACCATCCCGCAGGCCGAGGCGCTGGAGGAGAGAGGCATAGACATAGACTGCGCCCTCTCGATCGACATAGACGACGAGACCATAGTGCAGCGCATGTCCGGCAGGCGCACCTGCCTGAACTGCGGCGCGACCTATCACGTCGTCTCCGCCCCCCCGAAGGCCGAGGGTGTCTGCGACAACTGCGGCTCCGAGCTCACCGTCCGCAAGGACGACGCGCCGGAAACCGTAAGGAACCGCCTCGAGGTTTACCACCGCGAGACCGAGCCTCTCCTCGACTTCTATGCCAAGCGCGGCAAGCTGATCACTGTTGAGAACCAGCCGAGCATCGAGGCCACTACGGCCGCGATCGCCGGCGCCCTGGGGATAGATCTATGATAATAGTCAAATCCCCGCACGATATCGAGCTCATGCGTCAGGCCTGCACGATTACGGCCGGCGCCCGCAGCATAGGCCGCCAGATGGTGGCCGCGGGCGTCACGACGCATGAGATCGACCGCGAAATCAAGCGATTTATCCAAAAATCGGGCGCGACCCCGTCCTTCCTTGGCTACGGCGGTTTCCCTGCAAGCGCCTGTATCTCCGTAAATGAAGAGGTCATCCACGGCTTCCCGAGCGGCCGCAGGGTCCAGGACGGCGACATCGTCAGCATAGACGTCGGCGCCAAGATCCACGGCTTCAACGGGGACTGCGCCGGCACCTTCCCCTGCGGGGAGGTCTCGCCGGAGGCCGCGCGGCTGATAGCCGTTACGCGCCAGAGCTTTTTCGAGGGGATAAAGTTTGCGAAGCCGGGCTACCGTGTCTCTGACATAGGGCACGCCATCCAGGAATATGTCGAAGCCCATGGCTACTCCGTTGTGCGCTCATACGTGGGCCACGGCGTGGGGGCCAAGCTCCACGAGGAGCCGGAAGTACCGAACTACGGCGCGCCGGGCCACGGCCCGCGGCTTGTGAAGGGCATGACCCTCGCCATCGAGCCGATGGTGAACGCCGGGACATACGAGGTCCGCGTGCTGAGCAACGACTGGACAGTCGTCACGGCCGACGGCAAGCTCTCCGCCCACTATGAGAACACGATCCTCATAACGGACGGCGAGCCCGAAATCCTGACGATGGCAGAGGATATCTGACTGAGCCTAAAGGGAGGTTATAGTACTTGGCAAAAGACGATGTAATCGAGCTTGAGGGCACGGTCGTCGAGTCCCTGCCCAATACGATGTTCAAAGTGGATATAGGCGGGGGCCACGTCATCCTCGCGCATATATCCGGCAAGCTCAGGATGAATTTCATCAGGATCCTGCCCGGCGACAAGGTCACCATACAGATGAGCCCGTATGACCTCACCCGCGGAAGGATAACCTGGAGATCGAAGTGAGCGCGCAGCGCCCAGCCAAATAGGAGGAACTTAAATGAAAGTCAGACCTTCGGTAAAGCCGATGTGCGAGAAGTGCAAGATAATCAAGCGCCACGGCAAGGTCATGGTGATCTGCGAAAACCCCAAGCACAAGCAGCGCCAGGGCTGAAATAAGCACCCACAACACACCCCCGCGCGCAACGGAGGCTCCCTCCGGCGGGACCAAGCCTCCGCTCGCAACAACGCGGAGAAATCATTGAAAGGAATGATTGCGAAAGATGGCACGTATAGCCGGCGTTGACCTGCCCAAGGACAAGAGGATAGAGATCGGCCTCACTTATGTCTATGGTATCGGCAGAACCAGCGCGAAAAAGATCCTCGAGCAGACCGGGATCAACCCCGATACCCGCGTGAAGGACCTCACCGACGAGGAAGAGGCCAAGATCCGTGAGTGCATAGACCACCACTACGTCGTGGAGGGCGACCTCCGCCGCACCGTGGCGCTCGATATCAAGCGCCTCACCGAGATCGGCTCCTACCGCGGCCTGCGCCACAGGAAGGGCCTGCCCGTCCGCGGCCAGCGCAGCAAGACCAACGCACGTACCCGCAAGGGTCCGAAGCGCACCATAGCGAACAAGAAGAAGTAAGGAGGGATATGTAATGCCAGCACCTAAGAAAAAGGTCCGCACCCGCCGCAGGGAGCGGAAGAATATAGAGCGCGGGGCCGTGCATATCAGCTCCAGCTTCAACAATACGATGGTAACCGTTACCGATACCAACGGCAATGCCATCTCCTGGGCTTCCGCCGGCGGCATGGGCTTCCGCGGGAGCAAGAAGAGCACCCCCTTCGCCGCCCAGACCGCGGCCGAGACGGCTGCCCGCGCCGCAATGGAGCACGGGCTGAAGACCGTCGAGGTCTTTGTCAAGGGGCCGGGCTCGGGGCGTGAGGCCGCCATCCGTGCCCTCCAGACCGCCGGCCTTGAGGTCACCATGATCAAGGACGTCACGCCCATCCCGCACAACGGCTGCCGCCCGCCTAAGCGCCGCCGCGTGTAAGTGAAGGAGGAAAGGTAAAATGGCAAAGAATATGCAGCCTATCGCCAAGCGCTGCCGTGCGCTGGGCATTTCCCCTGCCTCCATGGGCTACTACAAGAAGGACACCGAAAAGCGCAAGCCCGGCGGGCAGATGAGGAAGAAAAAGAGCGAGTACGCCACTCAGCTCCAGGAGAAGCAGAAGGTCAAGTTTGTCTACGGCATAATGGAGAAGCAGTTCCACTCCTATTATGAGAAGGCCGCGCGCATGCCCGGCAAGACCGGCGACAACCTGCTCGTCCTCATCGAGCGCCGCCTTGACAACGTGATTTTCCGCCTCGGCTTTGCCGCTACGAGGCGCGAGGCCCGTCAGCTCGTCAACCACGGCCACTTCACCGTGAACGGCCGCCGCGTGAACATCCCCAGCTTCCAGGTGAAGCCGGGCATGGTCATCGCTCCGAAGGAGTCCAGCCGCAACCTTGAGAAGATCAAGGCCAACGTCGAGGCCAACTCCTTCCGCCAGGCCCCCCGCTGGCTTGAGTATGACGCCGCCAACATGATAGCCAAGGTAGTCGCAGTGCCCACCCGCGAAGACATAGATATGCCGATCGAGGAGCACCTCATCGTCGAGCTCTATTCCAAGTAAACGGCAAACCCTCATATTGGTAAGCTGGAAACCGCGCCCCATTCGGCGCACGAAAAATAAGGAGGGTTAGTTCGCACATGATTGAGATAGAAAAGCCGCGCATTGAATGCATCGAAACCCCTGCGGACGATTCTTACGGCAAGTATGTCATTGAACCGCTCGAGCGCGGCTACGGCACGACTTTGGGCAACTCTCTTCGCCGCGTCCTGCTGTCCTCCCTGCCCGGCACGGCAGTCACGTCCATCAGGATTTCCGGCATTCAGCACGAATTCTCTACCATCCCCGGCGTAAAGGAGGACGTGACCGAGATCGTCCTCAACGTGAAGCGTATCATCGCGCGCGTGCACAGCGACGAGCCCAAGACCGTGTATATCGAGGCCGCGGGCGAGGGCGAAGTGACCGCCGGGGATATAAAAGCGGACGCCGAGGTAGAAATACTCAACCCCGAGCTGCACATAGCCACCCTTGGCCCGGATGCGTCGCTCTCCATGGAGCTCGTTTTCGACCACGGCCGCGGCTATGTCACCGCTGATAAGAACAAGGGCGCACAGCAGATCATCGGCACCATCCCGGTGGATTCGATATACACCCCTGTGCTCAAGGTGAACTACGCTGTGGAGAACACCCGTGTCGGCAACCAGACCGACTATGACAAGCTGACCATCGAGGTGTGGACCGACAAGACCATTACCCCGCGCGACGCGATAAGCCTTGGCGCGAAGATCCTTGTGGACCACTTCACGCTGTTTACCGACCTGTCGGACGCCATCGGCAACCGCTCCACCGTTGTGGAGAAGGTCGAGACCCAGCGCGACAAGGTGCTCGAGATGACCATCGAGGAGCTCGACCTCTCGGTCCGCAGCTTCAACTGCCTCAAGCGCGCCAACATCAACACCGTCGAGGACCTCATCAGCAAGACCCAGGACGAGATGATCAAGGTCCGCAACCTTGGCCGCAAGTCCCTTGAGGAGGTCGAGCACAAGCTCGCCATGATGGGCCTGAGCCTGGCCAGCGACGACAACCAGTAAGGAGGAAAACCCAATGCCCGGTACAAGAAAGCTCGGCAAGCCTACCGACGCGCGCATGGCCATGCTCCGCCAGCAGGTGACGGACCTGCTCGACCGCGGCCGCATGGAGACCACCTTCACCCGCGCGAAGGAGATTCAGCCCCTTGCCGAGAAGATGATAACGCTCGGCAAGCAGAAGGACATGGCGTCCTACCGCCAGGCCCTGAGCTTCATCACCCGCGAGGACGTGGCGCACAAGGTCTTCAATGAGACCGCAGCGAAGTACGCCGACCGCAACGGCGGCTACACCCGCGTGACCCGCATCGGCCAGCGCCGCGGCGACGCCGCCGAGATGGCCGTGATCGAGCTCGTGTAAGAGAGCGGAACAACGCAAAGCCCGCGTCGAAAGACGCGGGCTTTGATTTTACATCCGGCACAAACTGCATGGTTGCGGCATTGAGGAAAATCTGATAAAATGCTTCTGTAATAATATTACTTAACGAGGTTTTGCCGTGAAATTACGGAAACTCCTTCCACTGCTAATAATGCTGCTGTGCGCTGCGCTCGCCGCGGCGTTCCTTTTGCTGCACGGCTCCATCAGCGTGGAGGAGCTGCTTTCGTATTCGCCGGACAACAAGTGGCTCGCGGCCCTGGCGGCGCTTTTGGCCTACGCGCTGAAGAGCCAGACCGTGGTGATCCCATATGCGCTGATCGCCACGGCGGTGGGCCTGATTTTCGACCTGCCCGCCGCGCTCGCGGTGAACGCGCTGGGCAGCATAGTCTGCATATCCGTGCCGTACCTCACCGGCAGGAGCTCGGACGGCGTGATAGTGGACACGCTGCTGCAAAAATACCCGCGCGTCAGGGGCTTTTACGAATCGAACAGGCGCCATCTGTTCCTTGTGTCGCTGGTGCTGAGGGTCGCGAACCTTTCAAACGATATCCTCGGGCTGTTTTTCGGCTCGCTGAGGATGAAGTACTGGGAGTACCTTGTCAGCTCCATGATAGGCATAGTGCCGGCGATGGTGCTGTATACTGTGCTCGGAAACGACCTCGACCCGCTTTCGGCGCCGGTGCTCATCTGCCTCGGCGTGGATCTGGTAAGCATAGCCTCGGCGTTCCTGCTGCTTCGCCGCAGGGGCAGGAGCTGCCGCGGGCAGGCGGCAGAAAAACAGGACGGGCCAGGAAAAGAAGAGACAGCAAACGGGGAAAAAGAGTAGTGGGAGGCTGTAAATGAGCAGAAGAGAAGAAAGAAAACAGCGCCGGGAGAGACGGCGCGAGGCGCGAAAGGGCGCGCTCCGGCGCAAAATGCGGGAGGAGCCGGGGGCTTTCTGGACATACGTAATACTCCGCACGATCGTGATACTGATACTCATCCGCAGCATCATGCGCGCGGATTTCGAGAGCGCGATAGTCTGCCTGTTCGTGCTTTTCATTTATTTCCTGCCGCAGTTTGTGGAGGAGAAGCTGAATATTGAAATACCGTCCGTGCTGGAAATCGTCATCTTCGTCTTTGTGTTCGCGGCGGAGATACTCGGCGAGCTGCAGAGCTATTTCATACGCTACCAGTACTGGGACACGATGCTGCACACGACGTCGGGCTTCCTCTTCGCCGCGGTTGGCTATTCGCTCGTGAACCTGCTCAACCGAAGCGAGAATGTAAAGGTACAGCTCTCTCCCGTATACCTGGCGCTGACGGCCTTCTGCTTTTCCATGACCATCGGCGTACTGTGGGAGTTCATCGAGTTTGCTGCGGATCGCTGGCTGCTGCTGGACATGCAGAAGGACACAATACTCACCCGGATATCCACCGTGGAGCTGGACGCCACGAGGAGCAACATACCTATTGTCATCGACGGGATAAAGGACACCGTGCTCGTGCTCGAAAACGGCGAGCAGTACGCGCTGGGCCTGGGCGGCTATCTGGACATCGGGATATACGACACGATGGGGGACTTTTTCGTGAACTTCATCGGCGCCGTGGTGTTCTCGGTGACTGCCTTTTTCGAGGAGCGCAGCAAAAAGCGCCCGCTCACAACGTCGCTGGCCCTGTACCGCAGGAAAAAAGCCGCTCCGGCTGCGGAGACGGGCGGACTGTCTGAATAGGAGGCGTGAAAATGGGCAGGGAGTACTACATTGCGAGCTGTGTGTTTACCTCGCAGTTCCCGGAGCTGAGCTCGAGGATACGCCGCTATGTCTCGGAGCGCTACGGCATGGGGGTTGTCCGCTGCTGCATACCTAAGTACCAGGTGCGCGAATTCGAAGAAAAAATGCCCGCCGGGGCGCTGCGCGAGAGCTGGGCCTCGCTGCCGGACGGGCGGGTTTTCGAGAGCGGGGACACGGTGTGGTCGCTGTGCCACAACTGCTCGAATATCATCGAGGAGCTGCGCCCCGGCGTCGCCGTGCCGTCGCTCTACGAGCTGATACTCTCTGACGCGGAGTTTGCCTACCCCGACTACGGCGGGACGCGCGTCATCGTGCAGGACTGCTGGCGCTCGCGAGAGCGCCGCGCGGAGCAGGAGGCCGTCAGGGCGCTGCTTGGGAAGATGAACATCGGGTTTTCCGAGCAGGAGGAAAACTTTGAAAAGACGGATTTCTGCGGCGTGTCCCTGCTGCGGCCGCAGCCGGCGCGCAACCCGAAGGTGGCGCCGCTGCACTACGGGCCGGAGGCCACGGCGGGCAAGTTCGCCCCGCACACCGCGGAGGAGCAGAAGCGCATAATGGAGGAGTACTGCGCCCGCTTCGGCGGGGAAAAGGTCGTCTGTTACTGTCACTACTGCCTCGAGGGGCTGAAGTTAGGCGGCGCGGAAGCTAAGCACATCGCGGAGCTCCTCTTCCCGGAGGCGTGAGACGAAAAATGCAGGGGCTTTCGCCCCTGCAATTGCTTTATAAGGGCCTGTGCCCTTATAATATTGCCCCGCGGCCGACGGCCGCGCTATGCCCGCAGACGCAGTCTGCCCGGCCGGTTAGTCGAAGGTGAGCTCCCAGCCGAGATCTTCGAGCCCCGCGGTGTCTATCCCTCCGCGCGCGACGGCGTAGAGCCGCTGCGGCGTGTCCGGGTCATGCCCGCCGCAGATGCGGGCAAATTCGAGCCAGTTATCGGGGAAAACGACGCCCGGGCCGCCCTTTTTGAAGAGGGGCGACATGCCGAAGCGCGTTTCGTACCACGCGCAGAGCCCCTCGTCCGCCGGGAGCGTGGCGACAATGTCCGTGCCGCGGGAAAAGGCGTCCTCAATCAGGGCGGAGCCCACCGCGGCGGCAAGGCCGCGGCCGCGCGCGTCCTCCGCGGTGGCCATGGCGTAGATGTATGCGCATTTGAGCCCCATGGCCTCCGGCCCGGGCAGGCAGAAGCCCATGGAGGCTATCTTCCCGCCCGCGCAGGCAATGCGGCAGTATTCCGGCCGGCAGAGCAGGCTGAAAAACGCGGAAATGAGCTCCGCATTGTCCCCGAACACGGCCTGCCAGAGCTCCGTGAGCGCGCCTTTGTCCCCGGCGCGGGAGAGGCGTGTGTCAGGCATCGCAGGCCTCCAGCGCCGTGTACTTGGCAAGCAGCATTTCCGGCGCGAACTCGAGCTTGGCCTCGCGGAGGTTCGCCTGCCCCATGTCGTCCTCGCGGTTGAGATAGACGATGTTGGGGTGGTCGGAGAGTATCTGCCGGGTGAACTCGCGGCTGACCATGGGATACGCCCCGGGGATGGAGGCGAAGGCCTTTTCAAAGTGCACGTCAAAGGTGTCCGACGAGATGACCTCGCCTATTGTGAAGCCGACGGCCTGCCCCTCCGCAAACAGGACGCCGCCCTCGAGCCCGAGGGCGTCATAGCGCATGAAGGCGCGGATGATGGCGCCGTGCTCCTCGTCAAGTCCCTCCGGCGGGACCTCGAACTCGTCCTGCCACTTGCCGAGCATCTCCATGCAGGTGGGGATGAGGTCGCGCGTGAGGCGGCGGAACTCCCACGAGTGGCTTTTTTCAAAGCGGTTGCAGAAATTCCGCTTGCCGTGGAGCTTTTTCCCGCCCATGGTGGAGAGCTTCTCGGCGAGGTAGAGGTAGTCGAAGTTGTCCCGGTCCGGCGTGAACACGAAGCGGCCGGGGCAGCACTGCTCGAGCAGCGCGCGGTGCTCCTCCGTGATGCCGCGGATGGCGAGGGGGTAGCCCCGCTGCGCAGCGAATTCGGTGAGCGCGTCGAGGGCCGGCTCGAGCGGGCCGGAGCCGATTGGGAAGGCGAAAAAGGGCTGCCTCGCCCAGCGGAGCTTGGTTATCATGCGGCCGCCCACGCTGGAGATGAGCTGGTGATAGGCCCCGTCCCACATGTAGATGTTGCCGAAATTGAAGTCGGCGGAGCGCGAGTCCTCGGCCTTTACAAAGCCGTCGACCCACTGCTTGTCCGCGATTGTCACGCGGCGGAAATCGATCATAGAATAAAACAGCCTTTCCTTTGCTTTCAGTAAGTGTGCGTACAGCGCAGCCGGATCTCGGCCTGGAGCTTCTTCAGGTCGTCGAAGGTCTCCGGCCGCTTGCCGGGGTCGCGCAGCAGCGCGGCGGGGTGGTAGAGCGCCATGACGCGCCTGCCGTCCATATCGAACCACTGGCCGTGCTCGCGCGTTATCTTGAAATCCTCGCGGATGAAGCGCATGGCCGCGATGCGGCCGAGGCAGACGATGAGCTTGGGATTTATTATCTCAAGCTGCCCCTGGAGCCAGATCGAGCAGGCCTTCTGCTCGATGTCCAGCGGGTCGCGGTTGCGCGGCGGGCGGCACTTGACCATGTTGCCGATGTAGACGCGCGAGCGGTCCAAATCGATGAGCTCGAGCATGTCGTCCAGGAACTTGCCGGCGCGGCCCACAAAGGGCGCGCCCTGCAGGTCCTCCTGCTCGCCGGGGCCCTCGCCGATGAACATTACCTCGGCGTCGTCCGGCCCGGCGCCGAAAACCACGTTGTGACGGGTCTCGCACAGCCCGCAGCGGCGGCACTCAAGGCACTCCGCGCGCAGGGCTTCAAGCGTCTTTGCCATTTTTATCCCTCTTCCCGATGATGAAATCGCATAAAATGTCTGCCCGGTTGTCCTCCGGGAAATCTATGACGTGCTCCAGCGCCGCGTCCAGCGCCTCGCCCACCTCCCGGCCCTTCAATCCGAGGGCGCGGAGCTTGTCCCCGCTCACGGCGAGGCCGGAGAGCGAGAAGCACTCCCCGCTGCGCAGCACGCGCCGGAGGGCGCGGCTGCGGGGATGGGCGGCGAGGACGGCGCGCTCGCCGTAGTCCCTGAGCAGGCGCTTGTAGTCCCTGCTGCCGGAGCTCAGGACGGCAGCGGCGGCAGAACACTCGCGCACCGCGGCGCGGGGAAGGCGCAGCGCCGTCAGGAATTCAGCGGTGGAGGCGATGGAGCCGCGCCTCTCGAGCTCGAAGCAGAGGCGGGCGAGGCGGGCGTACGCCGGCAGGGAGGAGAGCGCGGGGGGCGGACCCTCCGCCCGGGCGAAGCGCGCCATAAGGCCCAGCGCGAGCATGCCGTTGGCCGCCTCCGGACGCGGGGAGGCGAGAGCCTTCAAAAATTCGTCCCTCACCCGCTCCGCCGAGAGGGCGGAGGCCGTGGGCGCAAGGCGCTCGATGGCCGCGTAAGTCCCCGGCTCTATGGCGAAGCCGAGCTGCGCCGAAAAGCGCAGGGCGCGGAGCATCCGCAGCGCGTCCTCCGAGAAGCGGCGCTCGCCGTCGCCCACGCAGCGTATCAGCCGCCGGGCGATGTCCTCCCTGCCGCCGAAAGGGTCGGTGATGTCCCCCTCCGGGCCCATGGCCATGGCGTTCATGGTGAAGTCGCGGCGGGAGAGGTCGAGCGCGAGGTCGCCGGTGAATTCCACGCTGTCCGGCCGGCGGTGGTCGCTGTATGCGCCCTCGGCGCGGTAGGTCGTGACCTCCACGGCCCGGCCGGAGACGAGGACGGTGACCGTGCCGTGGCGCAGCCCGGTGGGCGCCGTCCGTTTGAAGAGGCCCAGCACAACCTCCGGCGGGGCGGAGGTGGCGGCGTCCCAGTCGTGGACGCGGCGGCCGAGGACGGTGTCGCGCACGCAGCCGCCCACGAAATACGCCCCGTATCCCGCGCCGCGGAGCTTATTCAGCACTTTTATGGCATACTCAGGCGGCAGGAAAACGCGCCTCCCCCGTTTTATTTCTTGTAATGTGCGCAATAATGTATTATAATGCGAGAGCAAATGCGACTAAGCTATTATAATGCGCCGGAGCCAAATCCGCAAGAGCGCAAAAACGCTGTATTCAGGTGAAACTATGGCAGATTTTGAAGAATATCTGAAGCCCGGCAAGCGCGGGCACCTTGTGGGGGTCGGAGGCGTCTCGATGGCGCCGCTGGCCGAGGTGCTCGCCGGCATGGGCCTCGTCATAGACGGCTCGGACATGTCCGAGAGCGAAAAGACCCAGCACCTGCGCGAGCTGGGGATAGACGTAAAGATAGGCCACTCCGCGATGAACGTCGCGCCGGACATACAGTTTGTCATCCGCACCGCCGCCGTGGGGGACACGAACCCGGAGATCGTGGAGGCGCGGGCGCGCGGCGTGCCGGTTTTCGAGCGGGCGGAGGCCTGGGGCGCGATAATGCGCGACTATGACAACGCGCTCTGCATAGCCGGGACCCACGGCAAGACGACCACCACCAGCATGTGCACTCACATACTCATGGCCGCAGAGCGGGACCCGACCGTTATGATAGGCGGCACGCTGCCGCTGCTGCACGCGGGGCACCGCGTGGGCGGCGGGGACACGATAATACTTGAAAGCTGCGAGTATCACGACTCCTTCCTCGCATTCCACCCCACGGTGGCCGTGATACTGGACGTGGACGCCGACCACCTCGACTATTTTTCCGGCCTTGAGGACGTGAAGCGCTCTTTCCGGGCCTTCGCGGCCAAGGTGCCGCCGACGGGCAAGATCGTGGCAAACCTCGATGACCGCAACACCATGGATACCCTCGAGCCTCTCGGGCGCGACATCGTCACCTTCGGCCTTACCGACCGCGCCGACGTCTATGCGCGCAACATAAGGCGCTCCGGGGCGTCGAGCACCTTCGACATATACTGCCACGGCCGGCTCTTCACGAGTGTGACGCTGCATGTGCCGGGGATGCACAACGTGAAAAATGCCCTCGCCGCCACCGCGGCCTGCCTCTGCCTCGGCGTCAGGCCGAACGCGGTGAAATACGGCCTCGCGGGCTTCAACGGGGCGGGGCGCCGTTTCGAGTTCAAGGGCAAATTCAACGGCGCGGACGTGTATGACGACTACGCGCACCACCCGCAGGAGCTAAAGGCCCTGCTCGATGCGGTGGAGGCCCTCGGCTACAACCGCACGGTGCTGGTTTTCCAGCCGCACACCTACACGCGCACGGCGGCGCTCTTCGACGATTTCATAGAGCAGCTCCGCCGGCCGGACGTGACCTACCTCGCGGAGATCTACGCCGCCAGGGAGACGAACACCCTTGGCATATCCTCGGCGGACCTCGCAAAGCACATCGAGGGCAGCCGCTTTTACCCCGACTTTGCGTCCATCGAGCGCGACCTGCGCGCCAACGCACGGGCGGGCGACATCATACTCACGGTCGGCGCGGGGGACGTATATAAAATAGGCGAGCACCTCGTGAACGGCTGAGCGGGCAGCGCCCGCTGGCAGAGCGCCAGGCTGCGCCTGGAGGCACAGCGCAGCTTCGCGACGAGGAGTGCGGCTCAGGGAAGTTCCCACAAACGAAAAATCGCAACCGGTACGCCGGCTGCGATTTTTGCGTTTTTGCTTATTTTTTTGCGAGGCGCTTTTGCGCCGCGTTGGCTATCAGGCACAGCAGCATGGTGGCGAGCATGTCCACAAGCGTGTAGCCGACTATTATATCCACCGTCATGAGGCAGCGGTAGATGACGAAGCCCACGAGCCAGACGGCGAGGTTCAGCCAGTTGAAGGACTGGGAAAAGCTGTCCTTTTTCAGTATGAAGAAGTCCGTGATGAGTATGGCTATCATGGGCGCGAAAACGCTGCCGATGAGATAGAGGAAGCCGGTGATGTCGTCCATCGGGAAGAGGATGGACGCGACGATGCCGACGAGGGTGACGATCACGGCCACCCACTTGCCGTGTCCCGCGAGCTTTTTCGAGAGGGACTCGCAGGAGATGCCGGCGCTCCAGGCGTCGAGGAACGTGGTGGTAACTGTGCTGAGCACGAGGATGATGAGCGCGGCGATGCCGAGGCCGGCCTTCATCATGATCTGTGCGATGTCGCTCTCGCCGGTGTAGATGGCCGCGCCCATGCCGATGATGTACATCCAGCAGCTCACGAGGCTGTAGGTGACGGTGCTGGCCATGGTGGCGGCGAAGGGCTTTTCGGCCTCGCGCGTGTAGTCACTTATGAGCGGGAGCCAGGAGAGCGGCATCGCCACCGCGAGCTCCACGGCCGCGCCGAAGGTGAGCGAGCCGTCCGAGGCGGCCTCGCCCGCCGAGCGGCCGAAGAAGATGACGTAGCAGAGCACGACGGTGAGCACAAGCAGCGCGGCCATGGATATCTTGTTTATCCAGCCGAGGTTCGTGACGCCCACGAGTATCCACACGACTATCAAGCCGCCGATGACGGCGCACCAGACCCAGTGCGAGCCGGAGAATATGCCGTCGATGGCGAGGGCGCCGTCGTATATCATTATGGCGGTCCAGCCCACGAGCTGCAGCACGTTCAGGAACGCGAAAAGCAGCCCGCCCTTCTGGCCGAAGCTCATCTTGGTGGTCTCCATGGAGCTGCGGCCGGTGCGGCCGCCTATCAGCCCGGCGAAGAAGAACAGGACCCCGCCGATGATGTGGCCGAGCACGATGGCAGCTATGCCCCTGGCCATGCCGAGGGGCGCGAAGGAGGTGCCGGTGAGTATCTCCGCGAGGGAGACGGCCGCGCCGAACCAGATCAGGCTGTTCTGGAAGGTTGATGTCTTTTTCATGCGCCCGCACCCCCTATGAACTCGCTCTTCAAATCGAACATGTGGTCCATGGGGCCGGAGCCGTGCCCGAGGTCGAGCATCGCGCCCAGCGCGCCGGAGATATATGCCTTCGCGCGCTCGACGGCGCTCTCAAGGCCGAGGCCCTTGGCGAGCTCGGAGGCGATGGCGCTCGAGAGGGTGCAGCCGGTGCCGTGGGTATTCGCGGTGGCTATGCGTTTGCCGCGGAACCAGCGCAGCTCGCCGCCGGAATACAGCAGGTCGTCCGCGTCGTTTATCTGGTGCCCGCCCTTGCAGAGCACGGCGCAGCCGTAGCGCTCGGAGATGGCCCGGGCGGCGCGCTCCATGCCGGCGGCGTCCGGTATCTCCATGCCGGAGAGCAGCTCGGCCTCGGGGATATTCGGCGTGAGCACGGTGGCGAGCGGGAGCAGATGCTCGCACAGCGCGCCGACGGCCCCCTCGCTTATCAGCCGCGCGCCGGAGGTGGCGACCATGACGGGGTCTACCACGATGTTTTTCGCGCCGTACTGCTTCAGCTTGGAGGCTATCACCTCGATCAGGGCCGTGCTCGAGACCATGCCGGTCTTTACCGCGTCCGGGAAGATGTCCGTGAACACGCAGTCGAGCTGCTCGGCAAGGAACTCGGGGGTGGACTCGAGGATGTCTGTCACGCCGGTGGTGTTCTGCGCCGTGAGCGCCGTTATCGCGCTCATTGCGTACACCCCATGGGCCGTCATAGTCTTGATGTCGGCCTGTATCCCGGCACCTCCGCTGGAATCGCTTCCGGCGATCGTCAATGCTGTTTTCATTAATACCTCTCCTTTCTCAGCATTGAAGTTTTATATAGCGGCGTGAGGTGGTGCCCCCAACACACCGCTGGCGGGCAGCGCCCGCCGGCATAGCGCGCTCCGCGCGGCGGACTGCGTCCGCTGGCATAGCCGCGCTTCGCGCGGGTGCGTCCACGGAAGTGAGCTGTGCATATTAGGCTATATCCCCAAAGAGGGGGTGGCGGACCGCGTCCGCGGGTGCCTCTGTCGGAATGTGCTGTGCGTATTAAGTTTTGCGCAGAACCGCGGCGGGCGGACTGCGTCCGCGGGCATAGCTCGCTTCGCGAGAGCGGGTCTGGCGAAGCGGGCTGCGCGCATATTTCTCAGCCCTCGGGGGGAGTTTTGTCCCGGGCGCGGTTTTTGACTCCGAGGGCGGCGAGTATTATGGCCGCGAGGGCGAGCGCGAGCATTATGGTGACCATGATGTTCCCGCCGAGGGCCGGGGCGCTCACCCAGTCGGAAAAATCGACGTAATACGGCCGGAGCGGGTCGTACGGCGCGGTCGAGACCCAGCCGTTGGCGGTTATGATGCCGTCGACCGCCCAGGGGGCGAGCCAGATATAGAGCGCCGTGACGGCGCAGGCGGCGGAGGCGCGCAAACAGCGGCTGAGCGGGATATAGCGCAGGCAGACGAGCATCAGCCACGGATAGAGCAGCCCGACCGCGGTGAGCGGATACGCCTCCGCCCAGAGGTAGCGCGGCCGGCAGGAGGCTATGAGCGCTGAGAGCAGCACGGTGACCACGGCGAGGTATACGAACGCGCGGTGGCGCTCCAGCTCCTTCGGCAGCGGGACCTGGCGCATAACAAAGGGCAGCAGCACGGCGGCCGTGCCGAGGAGCACGCCGAGCGCGGCGGTGAGGAACCAGTCCTGCCCGGCCCGGAGGCACATTACGCCGAGCGAAAGCAGAAGCAGCGCGGCAGATACGCCGAAATAGAGCAGGGTTTTGCGCCCCTTCAGCTTCTCCGGCAGCGGAACGCGGCGCAGCACGTAGGGCCCGAGCACGAGCCACAGCCCGAACAGCACCCACAGCGCGGCGGGCACAAACCAGTCCCCGCCTGTGCGCAGGCACTCCTCCAAAAGAAGCACGAGCAGCAAAAGCGTGTTCACACCGATATACAGCAGCCCCTTGCGCGAGCTGAGGCAGCCCGGCAGCGGGATCCGTCGCAGCACATACGGCAGCAACAGCAGCGAGAGGGGCATCAGCGTATAGCACGCCGCCGCGGCGAACCATCTGCCGCCGTTCACAAGGCAGATGACGCCGTAGAGCATGATGAGCGAGAGGGTGAATCCGCCCGCCGCCCAGACGCCGCCCATGCGCTCGGGCGCGAGCGCGGGCAGCAGCGTGAGGCTTGCGGCGATCAGCAGCGAGGCGATGGCGATGAGCGACCAGCTCAGGCCGCCGCCGGAGGCGAGGTCGCTGATGACGAACGCCGCCGCAGCGCCGCCGTAGAGCACGTACTGCGCTATCTTGTAGTTGCGCGCCATGCGTCTGTAGCGCGCGGCGAGCTTTTCGGCGCTTCTGGCCTCCACGTCCTCGCTGGCGGTGAGCAGCTCGTGCTCGCTCACGCCGAGGATCTCGCATATGTCGCGGATGAGGGTTATATCGGGGTAGCTCGCGCCGCGCTCCCATTTGCTGACGGCGGAGCCGGTGACGAACAGCCGGTCGGCGAATTCGCGCTGGGTCATTCCCAGCGCGCGCCGGCGCCCGGCGATGAACTCACCAAAGGATTTCCTGTTTTCGTTGTCCAATTTCTTGGGCCTCCCTTCGGTTGCCTGCAGGTCTGTGCGAAGCATAGCGCCGCGCACGGCCGCTTGTCAACGGATTCGGCCCGATTTGGCGCTCGACCGTTAGGAAAGTCCAGTATTCATGCGCCTTTCAGAGGCTTTGGCAGATCGGGAGCAGGGCCCTCGCGGCGGCCTCGGGGTCGTCAGATGCGAAGATGGCGGAGGCCACCGCGGCCCCGGCGAGGCCGAGGGAGCGGAGCTCCGGGAGGTTGGCGGCGGTGATGCCGCCGATGGCCACGACCGGGATGGGCACCGCCGAAGTTATGGCGCGGATCGTGCCGCGCTCTATGGGCTTCGCGTCCGCCTTGGTGCCGGTGACGAAGGCCGCGCCGGTGCCGAGGTAGTCCGCGCCCATCTCATACGCCGCGCGGGCCTCCTCCACCGTGTGGGCGGAGACGCCGATGAGCCTGCCGGGGCCGAGCAGCTCCCTGGCCCGGGCCGCGGCCATGTCCTCCTGGCCGACGTGGACGCCGTCCGCGCCCGTGAGGCGGGCGATCTCCACGTTGTCGTTTATTATGCTCAGCGCGCCGAGCGAGCGGCAGAGCGCGACGAACTCCTCCGCCTCGCGCAGGAATTCACCGAAGGGCAGCTCCTTTTCGCGCAGCTGCACTATGCCGGCGCCGCCCCTTATCGCGGCGGCGACCTGCGCGAGCAGCTCGCCGGAGCTGCGGGCCCTGACGCGGTCCGTCACGGCGTAGAGCGCAAACCTCTCCCTTGCTGTTTTCATAAAATCACTCCAAAAAAAGCTTCCGCCGCGGCACACCAATAACGGTAATCCGCGGCGGAAGCCATGATTTCCCTACGTTGGCATGATCCAAATCAGGTGTAAGGGTCGGGACCTTGCGGCCCCCTCTCAGCCCGGCTTTACGGACTCCCCGTTGTTAAAAACATAATACTCCCTCCCGAAGGAAAATGCAATACCCGCGGGGAATTATTCATCGCGGCCCTTGACAAAAGCCCGGCGCGGTGCGATAATCAAGCCGTAAAAACCGGGGGAGCCGTTTGGCTGAGAGGAAGCGGAAGCTTCGACCCTTGAACCTGATGCGGGTAATGCCGACGTAGGGAGCAGATTCTTGACAGTGAAAGCTCCCGTACAGGGGGCTTTTTTGGATCCCGCACATTCCCGAAAGGAGGCGCGGCGCGGCAAATTGAATACGGCGCTCGGGCGCAAAGCCCGTGCCGGACGGAGGGGGAGCGCCCTGCGCCCGGGCCGATATGCAGCGATGGGAAGCCGTGTTCCGGCGTGAGAGGAGGCCAGCAAGCCTCGACCGACAAGCCCGGCGGGGCTTTTGCCCGCCCGCGGGGGACGCTGCATGCGCCTTTTGCCCGCGCAAATCTTTTCAGGGAGTGAGTATTATGCGTTCCTACTCTATCGTTATCAAAAAGCTTGCCCTTTCGGCCATGCTCATCGCGGTGGCCGTCGTGGGCAGCGCATTCATCCAGTTCCCCTTCCTCGGCAGCAACTGCTCGCCGACGCAGCACATGGTAAATGTGCTCTGCGCCGTTTTCCTCGGCCCCGGCTGGGGCGTGGGCGTGGCCTTCGGCGCCAGCTTGCTCCGCAACCTGCTCGCGACCGGCTCGCTCATGGCCTTCCCGGGCAGCATGATAGGCGCGCTCTGCTGCGGGCTGGTATATATGCTGCTGAAAAACCGCAGGCCCGCGCTGGCCGTCACCGCCACCCTCGTGGCCGAGATGCTCGGCACCGGCGTGCTCGGCGGGCTCTGCGCCTATCCGGTGGCCACGCTCTTCATGAATGTGGACGCCGCCACCGTCGCCGTCACGGCGTACATCATACCCTTCCTCATCTCCACCGTGGTCGGCTCCATCATCGCCGGTGTGCTCGTCTTTGCCCTGCAGGCCGGCGGAGCCCTTGAAAGGATGCAGCGCTCGCTGCGCGGCAACACAAAGCATGCCTGATTTTGAACGCCTGAGCGAGGTGCGTGCCAGGCGCCCGCTCATACACTGCATATCGAATATAGTAACGGCCAACGACTGCGCCAACGCGGCGCTCGCCATCGGCGCAAGCCCGATAATGGCCCAGGCCCCCGAGGAGATGGAGGACATCTCCCGCGCGAGCGACGCCGAGGTGCTCAACACCGGCACGCCGGACGCGCAGAAGTTCGACGCCGCGCTTATCTGCGCGCGCATTGCCGCGGAGGACGGCAGGCCGGTTGTGCTCGACCCCGTGGGCGTGGGCGCGAGCCCGTGGCGGCTGCGGCGCGTGAGGGAGCTGCTCGAAATCCCAGCGCGGGGCATAGTGCGCGTGAACCTCTCGGAGGCGAGGGCACTGCTGAGCCTTTCGGGGCGCGAGCAGGGCGTGGACAGCCCGGAATCTTCAACGCCCGCCGAGCGCGCGGACACGGCGCGCGCTCTCGCCGCGGCGCTCGGCCGCTCGGTCCTGCTGACGGGGCCCGAGGACGTCGCCGCCGGGCCGGAGGGCGCGGCCTTCGTCCTGCGCGGGGGCAGCCCGCTCATGGCCTATGTCACCGGCACGGGCTGCATGCTCTCGGTGCTCTGCGGCGTGTTCGCTGCCGTGGAGCCGGACATGACCGCCGCCGCGGCGCTCGCCTCCGCCTTCTGGAAGCTCTGCGCGGAGAGGGCGGACGCCGCCGCGGCCCGGCTCGGGCCGGGCTCGTTCCGCGCCGCACTGCTGGACGCGGCCTATGCCATAGACGCCGCCGGCTTTGCCGCCGGGGCGGAAATTGAGACGATCTGACGCTCGCTCAAGGCGGGAGGGACGGCTGTCCCTCCCGCTTTTTTTCGCGCCGCGGAGGGTGAAAAGCGCGAATACGGCCCGCGCCGGAGGGCGGTGGATCCCGCCGCGGCGTTATCCGCGCGCACGCGCAGTTTGGCGGCGAAAAAGCTAATTATCTACAGCGGCCTCCGACAGAATTTACATAAGAGAAATATCTATAATTTATGTAAACTCATGTTCGGAGGAGGACCAATGGCAGACAGGGGAAAAACAATGGAAAGCAGCCGCCCGGAGGAGGGCGGACAGCGGGAGACCATGCGCCTCGCCGTGCTGACGATGGCGCGGTTCCTGCTGGGGTTTCTGATGGCCGCGGGGCGCTTCGCGGGCACGATGGCGCCCTTCGGCACGGCGATCGTGGCGCAGGCGGGGACGGGGCTGGGCGGCCTTGCCACGCTGGCGGGCGCGTGCCTCGGATATCTGGCCACGGGCGGGCTGGACTGGGGCATACGCTACGCCGCGGCGTCGGTGCTCGCGTTCACGCTCAGCTTCATAATCGGAGAGGAGCGCATGGCGACCTCGCCGTGGATCGCGCCGTCGGCGGCCTTCGCCGTGACGGCGGCGACGGGCGCGCTCGGCCGCCTGGCCGGGGGGATGGGCGACATCGGCGTCGCCGCGGAGGTGCTTACAGAGTCGCTGATCTCGGGCGCGGCGGCCTATTTCTTCCGCGAGGCGCTGGAGCACCGCGAGCGGCAGACCGAGGGCTCGGAGCGGAGGCACGACGCGGCCGTGGCCGTGATGGCCGCCTGCGCGCTGACGGCCGTGGCGCGCGTGGAGATAGCGGGCGCGGTGTCCGTCGGGCGGGTGATCGCGCTGCTGCTGGTGATGGCCTCCTCGCTGAAGGGCGGGTGCATGGCCGGAGCCGCGGCCGGCACGGCCTTCGGCCTTGCGATGGACGCCGCCGGGGGCGCGGAGCCGTTCTTCACCATGGCCTACGCCTTTGCCGGGCTGGTTTCGGGAGTGTTCGCGCGCTACGGGCGGCTGACGTTCCTGATAGCCTTCATACTGGCCGACGCGCTCTGCGCGGCCTGCTGCTGGCGCTGGACGCAGAACGTTGCCGCCCTCTTCGAGGTGTTCGCGGCCTCCGTTGTGTTCATGCTGATACCTCCGGCGGCGCTCGCGCGCATAAGCTCACTTTTGCAGCCGATGGCCCCGGGCATGGGCGAAAGCGGACTGCGGCGCTATGCGGCCCGGCGCGTGGAGGGCATCGCCCGGGCGTACGGCGACGTGTGCGAGGTCGTGCGGAGGAACACTGCAGACAGCAACGACAACGACATAGCCCGGGTATTTGACCGCGCGGCGGACGTATCCTGCATAAAATGCAAGAAGCGGAACGAGTGCTGGACGAAGAACTATATGGAAACTCTTGACGCGCTGAACGCCGCAACGGAGGCAATGACGGCGCGGGGCAGCCTCGAAGAGGGCGACATACCTGAGTGGTTCCGGCGGAAGTGCCTCTCCCTGCCGGCGTTTGTGGCGGCGGTGAACGCGGAGCTGCGCTCGCTCGCCTTCCGCAGGCAGTACCGCGCGCAGCTGGCGGAGAGCCGCGCGGCGGCCTGGGCGCAGTATGAGGACTTCGCCGAAATACTCGCCGGGGTGGCGAGGGAGATTGGCAGCGTGAACGGCGCGGACCCGCTCGCGGAGCGTCGGCTGATGCGCTATCTGCGCTCGCTGGACATAGAGGCGGACGCCGCCGTGTTCCGCGACGGGGGCGGGCGGCTCCGGGCGGTGATAGAGTCCGGCCGCCTGGGCGCGCTGACTAAGGACCCGGCCTATCTCGACAAGCTCTCGGCCGTGTTGGGCGTGCGGCTGTGCCGCCCGGTTTCCAATGCCGAGGGGCGCATGACCCTGCTCGAGGCGGAGCCGCTGACCGTCTCAGTGGGCATAGCGGCGATGAAAAAGCGCGGCGAGAGCGTGAACGGCGACAAGGGGACGTATTTCAAAACCGACTCCGGCGTGCTGTGCGTCATACTGTCGGACGGCATGGGCGCGGGCAGCGAGGCCGCGGCGGAGAGCGACGAGGCCGTGGCCATACTCGAGCGCTTCCTGCGCTCCGGCGTGGACGGCGCGGCGGCGATGAAGATACTCAACTCCGTAATGCTGCTGCGCAGCGGGGAGGAGTGGGGCTTCGCCACGGCAGACATGATGTGCGTGGACCTCTTCACCGGGGAGACCTGCTTTTATAAATACGGCGCGGCCCCTTCCTATGTCAAAACGGGCAAGAGCGTCCGGCGCATAGCCTGCGAGAGCCTGGCCGCGGGGATGACGGGCGCAGGGGAGGCGCCGGACACGGTGCGCATGCGTCTGAAGCCGGGCAGCCTTGCCCTCGTGGCCTCCGACGGCGTGGCGCCGGGGCTGGACGACGGCTGGCTGCTGGACATGCTGCGCGAGGCGGAGGAGCCGGACGTGAAGGCGCTGGCCCGCGCCGTGCTGCGGCGGGCCGCGGACGAATACGGCAACAGCGACGACATGACCGTCCTCGCCGTGCGGGTGGACGCGCGCGTATGAGGACGCGCGAGCATTGCGCGGAGCTCGTAAAGGGCGTTACGCGCCGGGTTATAGTAGTGAGGGAGCCGGGCTCGGAGCTCTTTGAGGAGGCGATATTCATAGTCCGCGAGAGGGCCTTGCGCCGCGGCGTGAGCTCCGAGCAGGTGCTGCGCGAGGCCCGCCGCGCGGCGGGCAGGTACATGCGCGAGCGCTCGGCCGAGCGCAGCGGGTGGAAGCTCGGAATAGCCGTCACGGCGGCGCTCGCGGCCCTGGCCGCGGCGGTGGTGCTGTTCGCGGTCGTCTGAGCCGTACGGACAGGCGCAAAGGGCGCGGCGGGCGGGGCCTGCCGCGCCTTTTTTCGCCGGGGAGGTACGCGGCGGGGCGTCACACCTGCATCTGCTTTACCATCTCCTTGCGCAGGCGGGCGATTATGCGCTTTTCAAGGCGGCTGATGTAGCTCTGCGAGATGCCGAGCAGGTCGGCCACCTCCTTTTGCGTGTACTCCATGCCGTCGAGGAAGCCGAAGCGCATTAGCACTATGCGCCGCTCGCGCTCGCCGAGCGTGGCGATGGCCGCCATGAGCATTTCGGCCTCGGCGTCGTCCTCCAGCGGGCGGATGACCTCGTCGGCGTCCGTGCCGAGGATGTCGGAGAGCAGCAGCTCGTTGCCGTCATAGTCCGTGTTCAGCGGCTCGTCAAGGCTCACCTCGGTCCTTTGCGAGCCGCTTTTGCGCAGGAACATGAGTATTTCGTTCTCTATGCAGCGCGAGGCGTAGGTGGCCAGCTTTATATTTTTGGAGGATTTGAAGGTGTTCACCGCCTTGATGAGCCCGATGGCGCCGATGCTGACGAGGTCCTCAAGGTTTATGCCCGTGTTTTCAAAGCGCCGGGCTATGTACACGACGAGACGGAGGTTGTGCTCCACGAGCAGCTGGCGGGCGTCCTCGTCCCCGCGCTCAAGGGCGGCTATCGCCGCCTCCTCCTCCGCGCGGGGGAGAGGCGCGGGCAGGGTGTCGCTCCCGCCGATGTAGTATATCTCCGGCGGCACCACGCCGAACTTCGCCAGAGCCCGGCCGAGCGCGAGGCGGAGGCGGAAAAGCAGCTTACTTCTCATGAAATCAGCATCCTTTCTACAAAATCGCGTTGTAGCCGCCGTCGCCGAGGCGGCCGGGGCTCAGGGCGATGAGCAGCGGCGCGTCCCTACCGCAGACGGCGGCGGAGTCCGGCCTGAGCGCGGCGACAAGGCCGCGGCTCCGCCCGAGGGAGGAGTACGGCACAAGGCTTATGCGCCCGGCGAGGCCGGGCAGGGCCGAGAGCTCCTCGCAGAGCGCCACGGCGTCCTCCGGCGGGCGCCGCGGCGCCCCGGGAGGGAACAGGGGATAGAGCGCCGAGTACTCCGCCACGGCCACCGCCCGGCCGGAGACGGGGTCCACAAGTCCATTGCCCGTGTCCCTCAGGGCGCGCAGCGGTGCGCTTTTGCCCGACAGCGTCACTGTGAGCGGCACCACCTCGCGCCCGGCGCGCAGGTGCGCCCTCCGGAAGGCGAAGCTCACCGACGCGTAGCACACGGCGAAGGCCATGACGAGCACACGCGGCGACACGGGGACGTACATCACCCCGGAAAAGGCCGTCCCAGAGACGAGCGAGAGGGCGAAAACCGCCCCGCCGAAGGCCGCGGACACCGCGAGGAAGGTTATCAGGCAGCGCAGATAGCGCTCCTCCCCGCCGTAGGCCGCGACCGCCATGAGCGCGGCGGCGGCGAGCTTGACCGCGCCGGAGGAGAGGAAGCCCATCCCCGGCAGCACGCAGGCCACGGCGTAGGCCCCGCCGAGGGCGGCCGCGGCGGCGAAGCGCCACCGCCGGAGCTCCGCGCCGGAGATCTTCGCCGAGCAGAGCAGCAGGAAGTAATCGATTGCCATATTCAGGGCGAAGAGGCTGTCTGCATATATCATACGGGAATGATACACCTGTCCGGGGCGCGGATGTTGTCATTTACAAGCGCGGTGGGTTTGTGGTAAAATACAACGGCGTGGGAATTGAAAAAGAGACGGGAGAGGTATATGAACTGGTTCTGGTTTGCAATCATCGCGCTGCTCTGCTGGAGCGGCTCGGACTTTTTTTCGAAAATCGGCTGCGTGGACGGCCGGGACAAATATTCGCACCTGAAGATGGTCATAGCCGTCGGCGCCGTTATGGGCCTTCACGCGGCTTACGAGGTTTTCATCGGCGGGACTGAGATCTCCTGGCAGGTTATTTTCACCTACCTGCCCGTTTCGCTGCTGTACATCCTGTCCATGGCCATGGGCTATGTGGGGCTGCGGTACATCGAGCTCTCGATCTCGTCGCCGATATGCAACAGCTCCGGCGCGCTCGTGGCGGTGGCGACAATAATCACGAGCGGGATTTCCGGCATGAACGGCTGGCAGATAGCGGCCATAGTGCTCGTCTGCGGCGGTGTCATCGGCCTTGGCGTGGCCGAGATGACCGAGGACGAGGAGCTGCGCCGCGCCAGGCAGGAGAAGGGCAAGTGGCAGTATGCTAAAAACTGGAAGGCACTGCTGCTCCCCGCGGCCTACTGCGTGCTGGACGCGGCCGGCACCTTTGCCGACTCCCTCGTGCTGGAGACGCTGAACGAGGACAGCGCGAATGTGGCGTATGAGCTCACGTTCCTCGCTGCGGGCGTTTTCTGCCTGATATTCCTCCTCGTGAAGCGGCAGCGCTTCACGCTGAAGGCGGAACTGCCGAAGTACACGGGCGCGATATTTGAAACGGCGGGGCAGTTCGCCTATATATACGCCCTGGCGGACACGGAGCACGTGGCCATGAGCGCGCCGATAATCTCCGCCTACTGCGCGGCGAGCGTGCTGTGGAGCCGCCTTTTCCTGAAGGAGCGGCTGAGCTGGAAGCACTATCTGGCCATATTTGTGGCGGTCGTGGGCATCGTCATCATGGGCGTGTTCGACGCCTGAAAAAATTTACATTTCAGCACTTTTAATACACGGCGGTATATATTAAAATCTAAAAAGGGGTGTACCCAATGGAGGCAAAGCCAAAGTATAAGCGCGTGCTGCTCAAGATAAGCGGCGAGGCCCTCGCGGGGGAAAAGCACAGCGGACTGGACTTCAAAGTCATCTCCGACGTGAGCCGGGCCGTGGGCAAGTGCGCCGAAATAGGCGTGCAGGTGGGCGTCGTCATAGGCGGAGGCAACTTCTGGCGCGGCGTAAAGGACGGCGAGGGCAAGATTGAGCGCACCCGCGCCGACCACATGGGTATGCTCGCAACCGCCATGAACTGCCTGGCCGTGGCGGACGTAATGGAGCAGCAGGGCATCGACGTCCGAGTGCAGACGGCCATAGAGATGAAGCCGATAGCGGAGCCTTACATCCGGCTGAGGGCGATGCACCACCTTGAAAAGGGGCGCGTGGTGCTCTTCGGCTGCGGAACGGGCAGCCCGTACTTCTCCACGGACACCGCCGCCGTGCTTCGTGCGGCGGAAATCGGGGCGGACGCCATACTGCTCGCCAAAAATATAGACGGCGTCTATTCCGCCGACCCCAAAATCGACGATTCCGCTGTTAAATACGACGCGATAACTTACGACGAGGTGCTCATGCAGCACCTGGCCGTCATGGACTCGACGGCCACGAGCCTTTCCATGGACAACGACATCCCAGTTATAGTTTTCGCGCTGAAGGACCCGGAGAACATTGTCCGCGCCGTCATGGGTGAGAAAGTCGGCACGGTTGTTACAAAATAAAGGAGGACAAGAAAATGGCCAAGGGATATGAAGAATTTGAAGGCAAAATGAAGAAAACCGTGGAGCTGCTCGGCGTGAGCTTCGCCTCCGTCAGGGCCGGCAGGGCCAACGCCGCCGTGCTCGACCAGATACAGGTCGACTATTACGGCACGCCCACGCCCATACAGCAGATCGCCACCATATCCACCCCGGACCCGCGCAGCCTGCTGATACAGCCCTGGGACACCTCCACGCTCAAGAGCATCGAGAAGGCCATACTGGCCTCCGACCTCGGCATAAACCCGCAAAACGACGGGCGGACGATACGCCTCGTGTTCCCCCAGCTCACCGAGGAGCGCCGCAAGGAGCTCGTGAAGCAGGTCAAAAAATACGCCGAGGACGCCAAGGTCGCCGTCCGCAACGTCCGGCGCGACGCGATGGACAAGTTCAAGGCCCAGAAAAAGGCCGGCGAGATGACCGAGGACGACCAGAAGATCGCCGAAAAGGACCTCCAGAAGCTCACCGACGACTATATCAAGGAGATAGACAAGGTCGCCGAGAAAAAGGAAAAAGAGCTCTTCGAGATCTGACATGAACGCGCTGACAAGCTGGCTTTTCGCCCGCCGCGCCGCCGCGCGCGCGAAAAGGGCGCGCGGCGAAGCGCCTCCGGCGGATCCTCCGCGGCACATAGCCATAATCCTCGACGGAAACGGCCGCTGGGCCTCTCGCCGCGGCCTGCCGCGGACGGCGGGGCACGCCGCCGGGGCGGAGACCTTCCGCCAGATCGCCACCTACTGCCGGGATATCGGCGTGGAGTACCTCACCGTGTACGCCTTTTCCACGGAGAACTGGAAGCGCCCGCGGCAGGAGGTGGAGGCCATAATGGACCTCCTCGGCAAATATTTGCGCGAGAGCGTCGAGACGATGGAGCGCGACCACATCCGGCTGAAGATACTCGGCGACCCGGCCATGCTCTCCGACGAGCTGCGCGCGCTGATCGACGAGACGGCGGAGATTTCCGGGAGGTACGAGGGCTTCCAGGCTAATGTCTGCATCAACTACGGCGGCAGGGACGAGATCGTCCGGGCCGCCATGCGCTACGCGGAGGACTACAGGTCCGGCGCCGCCGGGCAGCTGACGGAGGAGCTCTTCTCCGGCTATATGTTCTCGGCGGGCATACCCGACCCCGACCTCGTCATAAGGCCGGGGGGCGAGATGCGCCTTTCAAACTTCCTGATGTGGGAGAGCGCGTATTCCGAGCTCTATTTTACGGACGTGCTGTGGCCGGACTTCACTCCGGCGGATATAGACGCCGCCGTGGCTGAATTCAACCGGCGGGACAGAAGGTTTGGGGGTATTAAAAAATGAAGCAGAGGCTGCTTGTCGCGGCGATAGGCGTGCCGCTCCTCCTCGCCGTGCTGCTGCTCGCCCCGGCGTGGGCCACGGCGCTGCTCGCGGCGGCGCTCGCCGCGGTGGGCTGCTATGAGCTGATGCGCGCCGCGGGCGGGACGGAGTGGAAAATGCTCTGCTTCATGCCCGTGTTCGCGTTTGTGAACACCCTCGCCTTCGCGGACACGTGGGACACGGGCGAATTTGACGGGGCACTAATTTTCGTCTCCGTTGTGCTCGTATTCACCGCCGCGGTGATAACGCACGGGCGGGAGCGCAGCGTGAGCTTCGCCACCGCAATGGCGGCGGTGTTCTCCGGCGTGCTGCTGCCCGCGGCCTTTGCCTGCCTCGCGCTGCTGCGTGAGGCGTCCGCCGCGCTGGCGCTCACGCCGTTCATCGGCGCGTTCATGAGCGACACGGGGGCGTTTTTCGCGGGGCGCGCGTTCGGAAAGCACAAGCTGGCCCCCGCCGTCAGCCCGCACAAGACGGTCGAGGGCAGTATAGGCGGCTTTGCCGGCTCCGTAATCGGAATGCTCGTTTTCCACTTCGCGGCCAGGGCGGCCGTGAGGCTGGACATAGGCGTATTCGCGGCGGTGCTGCTGGGCCTCGCGGGCAGCCTGCTCGGGCAGATTGGCGATCTGAGCTTCTCCGTAATAAAGCGGGAGTTCGGGATAAAGGACTACGGGCATCTGTTCCTCGAGCACGGGGGCGTGCTCGACAGGTTCGACAGCGTCCTCTTCGTGGCGCCGGCTTATTACCTGATTTTGACACTGCTTTTCAACTGAGGTGAGGCAAATGAAGCCCACAATGGCCATACTCGGCTCCACCGGGAGCATAGGGCGGCAGACTTTCGACGTCTGCCGCTTCCTTGGCATACGGGTGGCCGCGCTGACGGCGCACAGCAGCGCCGAAATGCTGGCAGCTCAGGCCGTGGAGTGCGGCGCGGAATACGCCGCGGCCTACGACGCGGAGGCCGCGGCTAAGCTGAAGGAGCTGCTCGAGGGCACGGGGATAGAGGCCGGCCCCCCGGGGGACGAGGGGCTGATCCTCGCGGCCTGCCGCGAGGGCGTGCAGCGCGTGATGGTGGCCGTGTCCGGCTCTGTCGGCCTTGCGCCCACGCTCGCGGCGATAGACGCCGGGAAGGAGATTGCCCTCGCCAACAAGGAGACGCTGGTCTGCGGCGGGAGCATCGTGATGCGCCGCGTGCGCGAAAAGGGTACGCTGCTGATCCCCGTGGACAGCGAGCACTCCGCCATACACGAGTGCCTCTACCGCCGGCCGGGGGACATGAAAAAGCTGATACTCACCGCCTCCGGCGGCCCCTTCCGCGGCTGGACGCGGCAGCAGACCGCCTCCGTAACGCCGGAAATGGCCGTCCGGCACCCGAACTGGTCGATGGGCGCGAAAATAAGCGTCGATTCGGCCACGATGATGAACAAGGGCCTCGAGCTCATCGAGGCCATGCACCTCTTTTCCGCCCCGGCGGAGGACATTGAGATCGTCGTCCATCCGGAGAGCATAGTCCACTCCGCCGTGGAGTTCCGCGACGGGAGCATACTCGCCCAGCTCGGGCCGGCGGACATGCGTGTGCCGATACAGTACGCCGTGACCTATCCCGAGCGATGCGCCTCGCAGGCGGAGCCCATAAGCCTTGCGGCCGTCGGGAAGCTGACCTTCGAGGCGCCTGATATGGAAAACACGCCCTGCCTTGCCCTCGCGGTGAGCTGCGCGAAGCGCGGCGGAACTGCGCCGGCCGTAATGTCCGCGGCGAACGAGGCCGCGGTGGCGGCATTTTTGCGCGGGCGGATAGGGTATAATGAGATATACGACCGTGTGGCCGCAGCGGTTGACGGCTGCGGCTTCACGGCCGACCCCACGCTCGGCGAGCTGCTTGCGGCGGACGAGGCCGGGCGGAGATTTGTCAGGGAGCGCATTGACTGATGTATATTATCCTCGCAATTATTCTCTTCGGCCTGCTTATAGCGGTGCACGAATTCGGGCACTTTGCCGCGGCGAAGCTGCTCGGCGTGAAGGTAAACGAGTTTTCGATTGGCATGGGCCCGGCCTTTTTCAAGCGGCAGAGAGGCGAGACGCTGTACGCCCTGCGCTGCCTGCCGATAGGCGGCTACTGCTCAATGGAGGGCGAGGACGAGGAGACGGACGACCCGAGGGCCTTCACCCGCCAGCCGGCCTGGAAGCGGCTGATAGTGCTCTGCGCCGGCAGCTTCATGAACTTCCTGCTCGGCTTCCTGCTCGTGCTCATCGTCTACGTCCAGGCGGCGGGCTTCTATTCGCCGGTCATCGACTCCTTCGCCGAGGGCTGCCCCTACGAGGGCGAGGGGGCACTGATGGCCGGGGACGAGATATACTCGATAGACGGCCACAGGACCTGGTTCATGAGCAATGTGTCCACCTTCCTCTCCCGGGGCGACGGGGTTTACGACATCGTCGTGATAAGGGACGGGGAAAAGGTGGAGCTGAAGGACTTCGAGTTCGTGCCGGTGGAGTATGAGGACGGTACGACGAGCTACGGGCTTACCTTCGCCGTGGAGCCGGCAACCGTGGGCTCCGTGCTCAAAAACACCTGGTATTCCGTGCAGGACTATGTGCGCAGCGTCTATCTCGCGCTGACGGACCTGGTCGCTGGTGTGGTGGGCATAGACCAGCTCTCCGGCGTCGTCGGCATAGTCGACATGATAAACGACGTGGGCACCGAGGTGGCCGCCGAGCGCGGCTTCGGCGCGGCGCTGACGGAGATAGCCTATCTCGGCGCGTATATCGCCGTGAACCTCGCCGTTATGAACATGCTGCCCATCCCGGCGCTGGACGGCGGAAGGGTGCTGTTCGTGCTGATCAACGGGTTCGTCTACCTCGTGTCCCGCCGCAGGATACCCGCAAAGTACGAGGGCTATGTCCACGCGGGCGGGCTGGTGCTGATGCTCGCGCTGATGGCGGTTGTGATGTATAACGATATAGCAAGGATAGTTGTGTCATGAAGAGAGAGAACACAAAGCGCATAATGGTAGGAGGCGCCGCCGTGGGGGGCGGCGCCGGCGTTTCGGTGCAGTCGATGTGCAACACCCGCACCTCGGACGTGGAGGCCACCTGCGCGCAGATAGGGCGCCTTGCCGCCGCGGGCTGCGACATCGTGCGCCTCGCCGTGCCGGATATGGACGCCGCAAGGGCGATTTCGGAGATAAAGGCGCGCGTGAGCGTCCCGCTCGTGGCGGACATACACTTCGACTACCGCCTCGCGCTCGAGGCGGCGGCGCGCGGGATCGACAAGATACGCATAAACCCCGGAAATATAGGTTCGCGCGAAAGGGTCGAGGCCGTGGCTAAGGCGTGCGCCGCGCGGGGCATACCCATACGCATAGGGGTGAACGGCGGCAGTCTTGAAAAGCCGCTGCTCGAAAAATACGGCCACCCCACGCCGGAGGCCATGCTCGAGTCCGCCAGGGGGCACATAAGGCTGCTGAACGACTGCGGATTTGACGACATCTGCCTTTCGCTGAAGGCGTCCTCCCCGGAAATGACCGTCGCAGCCTACCGCCTCGCGGCGGAGGAGCTGCCGTATCCGCTGCACCTCGGCGTGACGGAGACGGGGACGGCCTACGAGGGTATCATCCGCTCCGCCGTCGGCATAGGCACGCTGCTTATGGAGGGGATAGGCGACACGATCCGCGTCTCCCTCACCGCGGACCCGGTGGAGGAGGTGCGCGCGGGGATCGCCATACTCAAGGCCGCGGGGCTCAGGCGCGGGGGCGTCCGGCTCGTCTCCTGCCCCACCTGCGGCAGGACGGAGATCGACCTCATCGCCCTTGCGCACGAGGTGGAGCGCCGCCTTGCCGGCGTTGAGCGGGACATCACCGTGGCCGTCATGGGCTGCGTGGTGAACGGCCCGGGCGAGGCGCGGGAGGCCGACTACGGCATCGCGGGCGGCCGCGGCTGCGGGCTGCTCTTCAAAAAGGGCGAGATAATAGGCAGGGTGAGCGAGGAGCGGCTCTGCGACGCGCTCCTTGAGCTGATAGAGAGCGAGGCGCGCCGATGAGCGGGGTGCCTTTTCTGGAGATGTTCCCCGGCTGCGAGCCGCTGAAGGCGAGCTGCGGGGGGCTTGACCGCGCCGTTGTAAGCCAGGTGCGGGTGAACACCTCGGCCGGGACGATGGAGGTGGAGGCCGATTTCCCCGCGCGCCCGGCCCCTGCGGAGGTCAGCCATGTGGCCGACAGCCTGAGGGACCAGTACGGCCTCTCGACCGTCGTAATAGTGGTCAGCTTCCCCGAGGAGGAGCGAAAGGGCGCAACAAACGGCCCCGCCGGCGGCGAAAGGCTGCTCTACGGCCGCGCGCTGAAGGACCCCAAGTGCGTGGAGATGTCCTCGCTCACGCTCGAGAGCGGCACGGTGGTCATCCGTGGCGAGGTGTTCGCCGTGAACAACCGCGAGATACAAAAGCGAGGGGCCACGGTCATCTGCTTCGACATGACGGACTACACCGGCAGCGTCCGTGTTTCTAAATTCTTCGACGCCACGACGGATGCCGCCTCCCTCGTCAGCCTGAAGTCCATAAAGCCCGGGCAGTATCTGACGGTGCGCGGGCGGGTGACATACAACAAGTTCGACAACGACATGGTGATAGAGCCGCTGAGCATCCAGCTCGGCAAGTTCGAGCCGAGGCCGGACACGGCGGAGGAAAAGCGCGTGGAGCTGCATCTCCACACGCGCTACTCCACGCTCGACGCGCTCTGCGACCCGGCGAAGGCCGTGGAGCGGGCGGCGAAGTGGGGCCACAGGGCCATAGCCGTCACTGACCACGGCTCGGCGCAGGCCTTCCCGGAGATGAGCAAGGCCGCGAAAAAGGCCGGGATAAAGGTCATCTACGGCCTCGAGGGCTATTACATAAACGACGTGGAGGAGAGCCCGGCCGTCCGCGGCGCGTGCGACGAGGGGCTGGACACCGAATTCGTCGCCTTCGACGTGGAGACCACGGGCCTCTCCGCCGAGACGGACCGCCTGACCGAAATAGGCGCCGTAATATTCAAAAACGGGCAGATCGGGGAGAAATTCAGCACCTTTGTGGACCCCGGGATGCCGATCCCGCCGAATATCACCGAGCTTACCGGCATACGCGACAGCGACGTGGCCGGCGCGCCCGGCGAGGCGGAGGCCATGAGGGCCTTCCTCGACTTCGTGGGCGGCAGGCCCATAGTTGCGCACAACGCGGGCTTCGATACGGGGTTCATGGCCGCGGCCTGCGCAAGGCACGGCATAGCCTTCAACCCCGTAGTGCTCGACACGCTGTCCATGTCCCGCCGGCTGCTGCCGGAGCTGAGGCGGCACAAGCTGGACATAGTGTCAAAGCACCTCGGGCTGCCGGAATTCAACCACCACCGCGCGTTTGACGACGCCGAGGTGGTCGCGCGCATGATGGGGCGCTTCATACCCATGCTCAAGGAGCAGGGCGTGCAGCGCGTCTGCGACATTGACGGAGCGCTCAGCCGCCTGCGCGGGGGCGAGCACCGGCGCGTGAGACATATCTGCCTGCTCGTGCGCAACAAGACGGGGCTGAAAAACCTCTACAAGCTCATCTCGGCCAGCTATCTGAAGCACTACCAGCGCAACCCAATAATCCCGCGGAGCCTGCTCGAGCAGCACCGCGAGGGGCTGCTGATAGGCTCCGCCTGCGAGGCGGGCGAGGTGTTCGACGCCGTGCTGCGCGGCGCGCAGCCGCAGGAGCTCAGACGCATAGCCTCCTTCTACGACTACTTTGAGATAATGCCCCTCGCCAACAACCGCTTCCTGGTGGAAAACGGCACCGTGAGGGACGAGGACGCCCTGCGGGACCTGAACCGGCGCATCGTGCGCCTGGCGCACGAGCTCGAAAAGCCCTTTGTCGCCACGGGGGACGTGCATTTCCTCGACGCGAAGGACGAGATCTACCGCCGGATACTGCTGGCGGCCAAGAAATTCTCGGACGCCGACCGCGAAAACCCGCTGTATTTCCGCACAACGGATGAGATGATGGAGGAGTTCGCCTATCTCGGCAAGCGGGAGTGCTACGAGGCCGTTGTAAAAAACCCCAACGCCATAGCGGACATGTGCGAGGACATACAGCTGCTGCCGGACGGGCTCTTCCCGCCGAAGATAGAAAACTCGGACGGGCAGCTCAAGGACCTCGTCTATGGGAAAATGCACGAGATTTACGGCGAAAACCCGCCGCAGATAGTCACCGAGCGCGTGGAGACCGAGCTGCACGACATCCTCTCGCGCCACTACGACGTGATATACATGTCCGCGCAGAAGCTGGTCGCGGACTCGAACGCGCACGGCTACCTTGTCGGCAGCCGCGGCAGCGTGGGCTCGAGCATCGTGGCCTATCTCTCCGGCATCACGGAGGTGAACAGCCTGCCGCCGCACTACGTCTGCCCCAAGTGCCACCACACGGACTTCGAAGCCGGCAAGGGCTACGGCTGCGGCGCGGACATGCCGGACGCCGCCTGCCCGGAGTGCGGGACAAAGATGCGCAAGGAGGGCTTCGACATACCCTTCGAGACCTTCCTCGGCTTCGGCGGCGACAAGGTGCCGGATATCGACCTGAATTTTTCCGGCGAGTACCAGGCCAAGGCGCACAAGTACACAGAAGAGCTCTTCGGCAGCGACCATGTGTTCAGGGCCGGCACGATCGGCACCCTGGCCGAGAAAACCGCCTACGGCTATGTGCTGAAATACCTCGAAGAGCGCGGCATGAAGGTCTCAAAGGCCGAGGAGAGCCGCCTCGCCATGGGCCTCGTGGGCGTTAAGCGCACGACGGGCCAGCACCCCGGCGGGCTCGTGGTCATACCGCAGGACATGGAGGTGGAGGACTTCTGCCCCGTGCAGCACCCGGCCGACGACCCGGGCAGTGGGATAATCACGACACATTTTGAATACCACAGCATGGAGGCCAACCTGCTCAAGTTAGACGAGCTCGGCCACGATGACCCGACCATGCTCAAGATGCTCCAGGACATGACGGGCGTGGACGTTCGGACAATACCGTTGGACGACCCGGAGACGCGGCGCATTTTCAAAAGCCCGGAGCCGCTGGGCCTCACGGACGACGACCCGATAATCGGCAAAACCGGGACAATCGGCATACCCGAGTTCGGCACCGGCTTCACGCGCCAGATGCTCGTGGACACGCAGCCCGAGCAGTTCGACATACTCGTGCGCCTTTCCGGCTACAGCCACGGCACCGACGTGTGGCTGGGCAACGCGAAGGACCTGATAATGTCCGGCACCGCCACGGTCAAGGACACGATAGGCTGCCGCGACGACATCATGCTCTACCTCATCTCCAAGGGCATGGACCCCAAGCGAAGCTTTAAGATAATGGAGTCCGTCCGCAAGGGCAGGGGCCTGCCCGACGGGGCGGAGCAGGAGATGAAGGACGCGGGAATCCCGGACTGGTACATCGGCTCATGCCGGAAGATAAAGTACCTCTTCCCGAAGGCGCACGCGGTGGCCTATGTCATGATGGCCTTCAGGATAGCCTATTTCAAGGTCCACCACCCGCTTGAGTTCTACAGCGCTTATTTCTACCGCCGCAGCCAGAAGGACGCCTTCGACGCCGCGCTGATGGTAAAGGGCCGCGATTTCGTGCGCCGGAAAATAAACGAGATACGCAGCAAGGCGGACGCCACACAGAAGGAAGAGGAGCTTTTGACTACGCTCGAGTCGGTGTACGAGTTCTACTGCCGCGGCTTTTCCTTCGCCCCCATGGATCTCTATGAGTGCGACGCGGTGTATTTCCTCCGCGTGGGCGACCGGCAGCTCCGCCCGCCTTTCGTGGCGATATCCGGCCTCGGCGCCGCCGCCGCGGCGGACCTGATGGCCTGCCGGGAGGGCGGCCGCCGCTTCGTCTCCGTCGAGGAGCTCTCCGTGTCCTGCCCCAAGGTCAGCCGCGCGCACGTGGAGCAGCTCAGGGATCTCGGCGCGCTCGGCGACATGCCGGACGAGAGCCAGATGACGCTGTTCTGATGAAAACCGAAAGATATCATATTGAAAGCCGCGGGCGCAGGATAAGCCTGCTTGTCCTGCGCCCGGAGGAAAACGCCCGCGCGCCGGAAACGACGGCGGGACTGCTCTGGATACACGGCGGGGGCTTCGCTACCGGAATGGCGGAGATGGCGTATTTTTCAAGGGCCTCAGCGCTTGTGGAGAAGTTCGGCGTCACGGTCTGCGCGCCGTCTTACACGCTCTCGTGGCGTGAGCCGTACCCGGCGGCCATAGAGGACTGTTATAATTCCCTGCTCTGGTTCAGGGGGCACGCATATGAAACGGGCTTCAACCCCGGGCTGTTGATGGCGGGCGGCGAGAGCGCGGGCGGCGGGCTCTGCGCTGCGCTCTGCATGCTCGCGCGCGACAGGGGAAACGACTGCATCAAATACCAGTTCCCCCTCTATCCGATGCTCGACGACCGCGACACGCCCTCAAGCCGGGACAATCACGCCAGGGTCTGGAACACGCGGCGCAATCACGCAGCGTGGAAGCTGTATCTGCGCGGGGACTACCTTGCGGAGGGCCTTTCGCCATACGCCGCCCCGGCGAGACGGACGGATTATTCCGGCCTGCCGCCATGCTACACCTTTGTGGGGGACGCGGAGCCCTTTTACTGCGAGACTCTCCGCTATGTCGAAAGCCTCCGCGCCGCCGGCGTCCCGGCGGATGTGGACGTATACGCCGGCTGCTGGCACGCCTTCGACATGCTCGCCCCGTGGAAGCGGGAGAGCCGCGCGGCCGCAAAGCGGTTCGAGGAGATGTTTGCACTGGCGCTGGAATCGCTGAGGGAGGGCCGCGGGGAGCGGAAAATGAGGGAAAACTAAGTTAAGAATGTGTAAAATGTAAAATCTACTGTAATCCTATTGTAAAAATTGCATAAAGTCCGTATTGACGCGCGGTGCGAGGAATGATATTGTAAATGTGCTGGGATAAGCGGTGGAGTCTGTCATAGGGGCGCGGCCCCTATTTATTCACAGCGGCCTGTATGGCGCACGCGCATTGCGCGTCCTGCCGGCGGGGCCTCTTGTCCGGAGGCCCCGCCGGTTTTTGCGCCCATCTTAAAGAGAAAGAGGCATTTAATGGACGTATCGTTGTCGTATTTTATCAATGAGGTGTTTTCGAGCCCGATCATGCTCATCACCGTGGTGCTGACGCTGTGCGTCATCTTCGTTAACGGCTGGACGGACGCGCCGAACGCCATCGCCACATGTATAGGCACGCGCTGTATGAACGTGCGCTCGGCCATACTCATGAGCGCCGTATTCAACTTCCTCGGCGTGTTCATCATGACGCATATCAACAGCTCGGTCGCCTCTACGATCAGCAACATGGTGGACTTCGGCGGGAACACGCACGACGCGCTGATAGCGCTCTGCGCCGCGTTGTTTTCCATCGTCGTGTACTCGACGGGCGCGTCGTTCCTCGGCATACCCACGAGCGAGAGCCACAGCCTGATAGCCGGCCTCTCCGGCGCGGCGATCGCCATCCACAACGGCGTGGAGGGCATAAATATGTCCGAGTGGGTGAAGGTGCTCTACGGCCTCGTGGCCAGTTTGCTGCTCGGCTTCGCCATAGGCTGGGCGGTGTGCCGCCTGCTGACGGTTATCTGCGCGCGTATGGACCGCCGGAAGACCAACCGGTTTTTCAAGGCAGGGCAGATCTTCGGCGCCGCGGCCATGAGCTTCATGCACGGCGCGCAGGACGGGCAGAAGTTCATCGGCGTGCTCTTCCTCGGCCTGGCCTTCTGCAACGGGGAAAGCAGCGTCCACGGCATGGAGATACCCGTGTGGCTGATGCTGCTGTGCAGCATAGTGATGGCCCTCGGTACCAGCGTGGGCGGCGAGAAGATTATAAAATCCGTCGGCATGGACATGGTTAAGTTGGAGAAATACCAGGGCTTCTCCGCCGACGTGTCCGCGGCGATATGCCTGCTGATTTCCAGCCTCGGCGGCGTGCCGGTCTCCACCACGCACACCAAGACGAGCGCGATCATGGGCGTGGGCGCGGTGAAGCGCATCTCCGCCATCAACTTCGGCGTGGTCAAGGACATGGTGCTCACCTGGGTGTTCACCTTCCCGGGCTGCGGGCTCATCAGCTTCGTTATGGCGAAGCTCTTCATGGCAATTTTCTGATACACAGCAGTTTTTCAGGGGGATTAAAGATATGTCGAAAAAACAGGACGCTTATTATTTTGAGAATTTCTGTGAGTGCGCGGACTACGCCTGCAAGGCGGCGCACCTGCTCCGCAGCTGGCTGACGGATTTCGACCCCGCGCACATCCACGAAAAGCTCGACGAGATGCACGACGTGGAGCACGCGGCAGACGAAAAAAAGCACGAGATGCTGAACGTGCTCGCCCGCGCGTTCATAACGCCCATCGAGCGCGAGGACATAATACTCCTCAGCCAGAACATAGACGATTTGACCGACAAGATAGAGGACGTGCTGCTGCGCATATACTGCAACAACATCCGCAGCATACGCCCGGACGCGCTCAAGCTCATCGACGTGCTCATACGCAGCTGCGGTGAGGTAAAGGAGATGCTCGGCTGCTTCTCCTCCTTCAAGAACGTCAAGAAGCTGCACGAGCACGTTGTGAACATCAACACGCTCGAGGAGGAGGCCGACGCGCTCTTTATCGAGAGCCTGCACGAGCTGCACTCCACCTGCACGGACCCGCTCATGGTGATAAGCTGGCGCGAGATCTACGCATATCTTGAGCACTGCGTGGACGCCTGCGAGCACGTGGCGGACACGGTCGAGAGCGTGGTAATGAAGAATACCTGACCGCGCGGCGAGGGCCAACAATATAAGGGCGCAAGCCCTTAATATAACGATTGCAGGGGCGAAAGCCCCTGCAATTCTTTTCTGAGAGATTTCTTTTTGTCTTGTCAAAAAGAAACCCCTCAGACTCCAAAGAGAAAACCGCTTTGGTGCGGGTCGAAACCTTAATCCGGTTATCACCAAACTTTCCGTTATCGAAAGGTTTCTATCCCGAATGGTGAATGACGCTCCGCATCGCCGACCGTGCGTTTGCTTCGCTTACGCTCGCGGCACTGACGGGCAAATA
>DVGA01000047.1 GCA_018712985.1 Candidatus Scatomorpha intestinavium | reverse complement strand
AATGGGAACCAGCGGGCGCGAGACCCGCCGCGCGGATGCGCGTGGAAAAGAGAAGCGAAAGGAAAAGATGAAAATGACAAGAAGGATCCTTGCGGCGCTCATGGCGCTCGCCATGGTGTTTGCCCTCGCCGCCTGCGGCAGCGGGAGCACCGAAGAGGAAACGGGCGGGGAAGAGGTCCTCTCCGCCGAGGAGCTGCAGGCCCAGGTGCAGGCCATTGTGGACGCGCTGACCGTCCCCGAGGACGTCGACCCCGCCGCGGTGCAGGGCTGCGAGGACGGCGTGCTGACCATCGCCATGGAGTGCGCCTACGCGCCCTATAACTGGACGCAGATCGACTACTCCAACGGCGCCGTGCCCATCGCCAGCGGCTACGCCAACGGCTACGACGTGATGATCTCCCAGATCATCTGCGACATCTACGGCTGGGACCTCGAGGTTGTCGCAAGCGCGTGGGACTCCCTCACCCCGGGCGTGCAGAGCGGCATCTATGACGCGAACATCGCCGGGCAGAGCATGACCGCCGAGCGCATGGAGCAGGTGGACATGGCCGGCCCGTACTACTACGCTGAGATCGTTGTCGTCACTACAGCCGACGGCGAGTATGCCGACGCCCAGAGCATAGCCGACCTCGCCGGCGGCACCGCCACCGCGCAGAGCGGCACCATCTGGTACGACTCCTGCCTGCCTCAGATCCCCGACGTCGAGCTGCAGCCCCCCGCTGAGACGGCGCCCCAGATGATCATGAGTCTCACCACCGGCCAGGTCGACTATATCTGCACCGACGTGCCGACCGCGACCGCCGCCGTCCGTAACAACGACGGCCTCAAGATTCTGAACTTCTCCGGCACCGACGGCGACTTCCAGTTCGCCAGCGAAGAGGAGCGCGCGGAGAACGTCAACATCGGCATCAGCGTCCAGAAGGGCAACGAGACGCTGCGCGATGCCATCAACGCTGTCCTCGAGCAGATGGACGCCGACGATTTCAACACCATCATGAGCTACGCCATCGCCATCCAGCCGGAAATCTGAGCCTGGGGCGGACAAGATCTGCACAGGGCGCGGGGAGACCCCGCGCCCTGTAAGCGCGAATAAATTAAAAGGGGTTTGCATTTAATGGACAGATTTTCCGCCCTGATAAACGACATCGGGCGACTGCTCGGCGTATACTGGGAGTCCTATCTCTCCGGCATGGGCAGCACGCTCATACTGGCGGTTGTCGCCACGGCCATCGGCTGTGTCATCGGCCTCGTCTGCGGCATCCTCAACACGATCCCGTATTCCAAAAACGACTCGTCCGCAAAAAAGTTCTTCCTGAAGCTGATCCGGGCGCTTATACGCATCTATGTGGAGGTTTTTCGCGGTACGCCGATGATACTCCAGGCAGTGTTCATCTACTACGGCCTGCCCTACTTTACCAATAACGCATATCACTTCGACAGCATCTGGGTAGCGAGCATCCTGATCGTGTCCATCAACACGGGTGCGTACATGGCCGAGAGCGTCCGCGGCGGAATAATCTCCATTGACCCCGGCCAGACCGAGGGCGCAAAGGCCATCGGCATGAACCACTTCCAGACCATGACCAGCGTAATACTGCCGCAGGCCATACGCAACATCATGCCGCAGATCGGCAACAACTTCATAATCAACGTGAAGGACACCTCGGTGATGTTCATCATCACCTTCACCGAGTTCTTCGCCGTCCACAGAAACATCGTCGGGCTCAACTACATGTATTTCCCGAGCGCGACCATCGAGATGGCAGGCTACCTCGCCGTCACGCTGACCGCCTCGCTTATACTCCGCGCCGTTGAAAGGCGCATGGACGGCAAGAGCAGCTATGAACTCGTCCAGACCGACAACCTCACGATGACTGCGGGGACGTACAGCCACCCGGACCGCGGCACGCCCTTTGACGAGCGCAGCAGCGAGTTCGGCGAAGAGGGCCGCAAGCGCATCCGCAGCGGGCTGAAAAACAGCAACGGCAGTTCAAGGGAGGGACGGTAAATGAGCGAAGCAATACTGGAAGTCCGCCACCTCTCCAAGAGCTTCGGCGCGAACGAGGTGCTGCGCGACATAGATTTCGACGTCCGCCCCGGCGACGTTACCAGCATAATCGGGGCCTCCGGCTCCGGCAAGAGCACGCTGCTCCGATGCATCAACCTGCTCGAGACGCCCACGAGCGGCGACGTGCTCTTCCACGGCGAGAGCGTCGTGACCGGCAGGGTGAACCCAAGCAAGTATCGCGCCAAGGTGGGTATGGTGTTCCAGAGCTTCAACCTTTTTGACAACATGACCGTGCTGAAAAACTGCATGGTCGGCCAGATGAAGGTTTTGAAGCGCTCCGCCGCCGAGGCGGAGGAAAACGCCATGGAATACCTCGAGCGTGTCGGCATGGCGCCATACATCAAGGCCAAGCCGCGGCAGATCTCCGGCGGCATGAAGCAGCGCGTGGCGATCGCCCGTGCGCTGGCCATGGATCCCGAGATACTGCTATTCGACGAGCCGACGAGCGCGCTCGACCCCGAGATGGTCGGCGAGGTGCTCGCCGTCATGCGCTCGCTCGCCGACGAGGGGATGACCATGCTCGTCGTCACGCACGAGATGGCCTTCGCGCGGGACGTGTCAGCGAACGTCGTGTTTATGAAGGACGGCGTTATCTGGGAGCAGAACAGCCCTGAAGTGCTGTTCACAAACCCCGAACGGGCAGAGACGCGAGACTTCCTTGCCCGGTTCATGGAGAGATGAGGGGCGGTTGCCGGGGCCTCGCCCATGCAGCCGGCGGGTGTGCGCCGGCGCACGTCCGAATCGACGCGCACCCCCTCAGCCAGCTGTGCTGACAGCCCTAATTAAAAGGGGGCCGGGCACGTTAATGCAAAAGCCGCAGAGCGAGAGCTCTGCGGCTTTTGCATTAGCTGTCAGATTTGCGCAATCCAATTAAGACGGCTCTGCGCCCGAAGGGCGGGTCATACGCCTGCCCGGCGCCATATGAGCCGGTTCTCCTCGAAAACGGCGCTTACGCGCCCGGCGTCGAGCAGATACGCGAGGAAGCTGCGCAGCGTTGACCCCACCAGGACATACTGCTGGAAGTTCAGCTCGAGCCCGAGGGAGTCGAAAGCGAGCTTCAGCAGTTCCTCAAAGGTGTGCGGCTGGGCGCAAAGCCCCTCCACGAGGCCGGTCAGGCGCTCAATGTGCAGCCGGTTGGCCTCGGCCAGCGGCGCGATGTCCACGCAGGCCCCGGCGTGTGAGGGGACGTACATCGTCGCTCCTATGCCGGGCAGGGCATCCAGCGTGTTCAGATAAGCCGCCACGTCGTAAATGAATGGGAAACCGTACTTTTCAAGAGTCTCCGTGCTGGACACGCAGTCGGCTATGAACGCCGTGCCGTCGGGCAGGAGATAGCCCGCCATGTCGAAAAAGTGGCCGGGCAGCGGCAGGACCTTTACCTCCTTGGGGAAAGCCGGCGAGGCCACGTCCTCGCATTCGCAGGGCGCGGCGAGGAGGAATTTGTGCCTGAGCGCCGCCGGGGGGAAGCCGCCGTAGAGAAAGCTCGGCTCCAAAATCGGCGTGCGCGTGAACTGAGCCTCGATGCCCGGTGCGAAGACGCGGCAGCCGGTCTGGCGCTGCAGATACTGGCAGCCGCCTATGTGGTCGGCGTTGGAATGCGTGACGAGTATGCCCAGCAGCTTCCAGCCCTGCTCGTCCAACACCTTCCGCGCCCGGCGGCCGGCATCCCTGTCGCCGCCGGAGTCGATCAGGTAGACTCCCTCATCGGCGATGTAAACGCCGATCTTGGCGGGGCAGTCTATGTAGGCGGCCTGCCCGCTTATGCGTATGAGTTCGTACATGCGGCACCTCTCTCTTCCGCCGCGGCGGGCGGAACCGAATGATTTACAGATATTCTATCACCGCCGGGGCCTGTTGGCAACGGGAAGCACCGGCATTTTATTGCCCGGCGCGCATGGTAAAGCGCAGCGACAGCCGCTGCTCCTCGCCCTCACGGGGGAAGAGGTAGCCGCCAACGGCGTCATAGCCGCTGTAGCTCACCTTGTTCGTCACCGTAACGCCGGCGCACACAGCGCTGTACTGCTCGGCGGCGCGCCCGCCCACAAGGTCGAGGATTTCCTGACGCGCGCCGGGGTCGAAGGTGCCCGCTCCGGGCCGGCCCCAGATATAGGCCATG
>DVGA01000003.1 GCA_018712985.1 Candidatus Scatomorpha intestinavium | reverse complement strand
GCCTATTATATAGTTGCTCAGCCTTCTCGGCAGCAGCTTTGCCGCCATCGCAGCGGCCTTGTACGGTACTCCGAGCGCCTTCAGCGGCGAGCCGCTGCGCCGGAGCGCCAGCTTCGCTATGTACGCCGAGGCGGCTTCGGCGGTCATGCCGTTTTCCTCGTCGCGCTCCATGCGCGCGACGCTGCGCGCCACCCGCCCGCCGTATGCGCCCTCCTCCGCGGTCTTTTTCCGCGCGGAGGTGAAGCCGGAGCGGATGTCCCCGGGCATGACGGCGCAGACGCTTATGCCGAAGGGCCGCACCTCGTTCTGCAGCGCGAGGACATAGGCGTTTATCGCTGCCTTGGACACAGAGTACCAGAGCTGGAAGGGTATCGGCAGTATGCCGGCTATCGAGCTCATGCACACTATCCTTCCCCCGCCCTGCTCCCTCATCGCGGGTATTACCGCGCGGCAGGCGTTGTCCGTGCCGAAGAGGTTGAGCTCGAGCTGCGCGTGAGAATCCGCGCCGGAGGTGAGCTCTGCCGCGCCGGAGATGCCGAATCCGGCATTGCAGACGAGGATGTCTATGCGCCCCTCGCGCCGGAGCACCTCGACCACCGCGGCGCGGACCTGGTTTTCGTCGGTCATGTCCGCGCCGATGTGGCTCACGCCCTCCTGTGGCCGCTCGTGGCGGGAAAACTCATACACCCGGCAGCCCGCCGCCGCCAATCGCGCAGCCGTGCAGCGGCCTATCCCGCCGCTGCCGCCGGTAACTATGGCCACTTCAACCATTTGCGAACACCTCCGCTATTATATCCATCGCCTCGTCCAGCAGCTCCTCCGTGTGCGTGGCCATATAGCTCGTGCGCAGCAGGCAGTCGCCCGGCGAGACGGCGGGCGGCAGCACGGGGTTGACATACACGCCGCGCTCATAGAGCTGCTTCGCCTTCAGCAGCGTGTTGTCCGCGCTCTGGGTGCAGATGGGGATTATCGGCGCGGCGGAGGGCTTCACCGGCACGCCGCGAAGCGTAAAGCCCTCGCGCGCGTAGTCCGCGAGCGCCATCAGCCGCTGCGGAAGCTCCGGGTGGGCCTCGAGCTGCCTGAGCGCGGCGAGCGCCGCGGCGCAGGCCGCAGGGGGTATCGAGGCGGAGAAGATAAACGGCCTTGAATTGTGCCGGACGTACTCGCACACCTCCTCGGACGCGGCCATGTAGCCGCCGAGGCTGGCGAGCGACTTGGAAAAGGTCCCCATTATCACGTCCACGCGGTCCTCTAGCCCGAAGTGGCTGGCCGTGCCTCGCCCGCCCTCGCCTATCACGCCGAGGCCGTGCGCGTCGTCCACCATGACCCGCGCGCCGTATTTCTCCGCGAGCGCGCATATCTCCGGCAGGCGGGCTATGTCGCCGCCCATGGAGAACACGCCGTCCGTCACGATGAGTATGCCCGCTCCCTGCGGCACGGAGCGCAGCTTTTCCTCAAGGCTCTCCATGTCGCTGTGGCGGTAGCGGAGCATCTTGCCCTGCGAGAGGCGGCAGCCGTCGTATATGCTGGCATGGTTCTCCCTGTCGCATATCACGTAGTCCCCGCGGCCGACAAGGGCGCTGATTATGCCGAGGTTGGCCTGGAAGCCCGTGGAGAAGGTCACGCAGCCCTCCCTGCGCAGGAAGGCGGCCAGCTCCCTCTCGAGCTCGAGGTGCAGCCCCAGCGTCCCGTTCAAAAAGCGGGAGCCGGAGCAGCCGGTGCCGAGGCGCCCGAGCGCCTCCACTGCGGCGGAGACCACCTCCGGGTGGATCGTCAATCCGAGGTAGTTGTTCGAGCCAAGCATGATGCGCCCCGCGCCCTCCATGGTGACTACCGTGTCCTGCCGGGACTCGAGCGCGTGGAAATAGGGGTATACCCCCCGCTCGCGGCACTCGCGGGCAAGGGTGAACGAGCTGCATTTGGAGAATATGTCCATAGCGGCCTCCTGTACGCAAATATTTCAATAATTTGAAGTAATTATATCCGCAGCAGCACCGCTTGTCAATGGGCAGGTGCGGAGAAGAAAAAATCATACTTTTCTTTCGCAAAAATGATGATATACTATAGGCGCCCGCGAAGCGGGACGACACTTAAAGGAGGCCAATCATGTCGGATACCTCTAAAAATCCGGCCACCGAACAGGAGCTCGCGCTCATGGACAGGTACTGGCGCGCGGCCAACTACCTCTCCGCCTGCCAGCTCTACCTGCTCGACAATCCCCTGCTTGAAAAGCCGCTCAGCGAGGGCGACATCAAGAAGAAGATTGTCGGGCACTGGGGCACCGTCCCCGGCCAGAACTTCATCTACACCCACCTCAACCGTGTCATAAAAAAGTACGGCCTCGATATGATATACGTCTCCGGCCCGGGCCACGGCGGCAACGCCATGGTCGCCCAGGACTGGCTCGACGGCAGCTATCAGGAGGTCTATCCGAACATCACCCGCGACAGGGAGGGCATGCAGCGCCTCTTCAAGCAGTTCTCCTTCCCCGGCGGCATACCCAGCCACGTCGCGCCCGAGACTCCGGGCTCCATCAACGAGGGCGGCGAGCTCGGATACTCCCTCGCGCATGCCTTCGGCGCCGTGACGGACAACCCGGGGCTGATCGCGGCCACCGTGGTTGGCGACGGCGAGGCCGAAACCGGCCCGCTGGCCACGAGCTGGCACCTGAACAAGTTCATCAACGCCAAAACCGACGGCGCGGTGCTGCCCATACTGCACCTGAACGGCTATAAGATCGCCAACCCGACCATATTCTCCCGCATCCCGCACGAGGAGCTCGAGGCCTTCTTCACCGGCTGCGGCTGGGAGCCGCACTTCGTGGAGGGCAGCGACCCGATGGCCATGCACCGCGCGATGGCGGACACGCTTGACGAGTGCGTGGAGCGCATACTCGCCTATCAGGCCGACGCGCGCAAGAACGGCAACCTGCTCCGCCCGAGGTGGCCGATGATAGTCCTGCGCACTCCCAAGGGCTGGACCGGCCCGGACTATGTCGACGGGCTGAAGGTCGAGGGCTACTGGCGGGCGCACCAGGTGCCCATCCAGCCGGACTCCACCGAGCACATCCGCCAGATCGAGGAGTGGCTGCGCAGCTACCGCCCCGAGGAGCTCTTCGACTCCAACGGCGTGCCCATGCCGGATTTGCTGGACTTCCCCCCGCGCGGCGAGCAGCGAATGGGCGCGAACCCGCACGCCAACGGCGGCAAGTTCCTCAAGGACCTGCGCATGCCGGACTTCCGCGACTACGCGGTGGACGTCCCCTTCCCCGGCGCGGCGGAGGCGCAGGACATGTCCAAGCTCGGCGAATTCGTGCGCGACATCTATAAGCTCAACTCCGCCGAGCGCAATTTCAGGGCCTTCGGCCCCGACGAGACCAACTCCAACCGGCTCAACTCCGTATTCGAGGCCACGGACAGGGCCTGGGACGGGGAGACCGTGGACTTCGACGACCACCTCGCCCCCGACGGCCGCGTGATGGACTCCATGCTCAGCGAGCACGTCTGCCAGGGCATGCTCGAGGGCTATCTGCTCACCGGGCGGCACGGCTTCTTCAACAGCTACGAGGCCTTCATCCGCATCGTGGACAGCATGTTCAGCCAGCACGCCAAGTGGCTGAAGGTCTGCAACCAGCTCCCGTGGCGCGCGGACATCGCCAGCCTCAACTACGTTCTCGCCAGCAACGTCTGGCAGCAGGACCACAACGGCTTCACGCACCAGGACCCCGGCTTCCTCGACCACGTGGCGAACAAGAAGGCGGACGTCGTGCGGCTCTATCTGCCGCCGGACGCCAACTGCCTGCTGAGCTGCTTCGACCACTGCATAAGGAGCCGCAACTACGTCAACGTCATCGTTGCGAGCAAGCACCCGCGCCCGCAGTGGCTCACAATGGACCAGGCCGTCAAGCACTGCACGCAGGGCATCGGCATCTGGCAGTGGGCGAGCACGGACGAGGGCGCGGAGCCGGACATCGTCATGGCCTGCTGCGGCGACACGCCGACGCTCGAGACCCTCGCCGCCGTGACGATACTGCGCTCCGCCTTCCCGGAGCTGAAGATCCGCGTTGTCAACGTCGTCGACCTGATGCGCCTGCAGAGCGAGGAGCAGCACCCGCACGGGCTGAGCCAGCGCGAATACGAGGCCATCTTCACGGCCGACAAGCCCATCGTGTTCGCCTTCCACGGCTATCCGAGCCTGATACACGAGATGACCTATAAGCGCCGCAACAAGAACATCCACGTCCGCGGCTATATAGAGGAGGGCACCATCACAACGCCCTTCGACATGCGCGTGCTCAACCGGCTCGACCGCTTCAACCTTGTCCAGACCGCGGTGTACAACCTGCCGCAGCTCGGCAACCGCGGGGCCTACCTCATCCAGCAGATGAAGGACAAGCTCGTGGAGCACAAGCAGTATATCGCCAAATACGGCGTCGACCTCCCCGAGGTCACCAACTGGGAGTGGACCGCCGCGAAATAAGCCCGCACGGCGCGCGGGGCGGAGAAACCGCTTGACTTTTTCGCCCCGCGTGTGATAAAAATAGAATAGCCGTGTAGCAAAAAGCAAAGCGTACAGCGCGTTTATCGCGCCGTGCGCTTCTTTTTTTCGGCAAATTCTATACTTTGGAGGCAAATATGCTCAAGAGCAGGAAAGAGCGTCTCGTTTTCGGGATCGCAATGTCATACTCCATGGCGTTAGGTATGGAGATTTACAACACGGCCATTCAGTCCGGCGTCCAGGCAGCCCCCGGCGGGCTGAGCGGCCTGACCTATCCGCTCCTTGCCCACGCGCTTGCCGAGACCGCGTATATGGGCCTGCTTGCCCTGCTTTTCTCCAGCCTCTGGGGCAACCGGGCGGGAGGCGCCTTCGCCGCGCGCCACTGCGACCCGGAGCGGGACAACGCCTATTTCTGCCGCCTGCTCCGTCAGGGCGGCACCGTGGCCGTTATGTGCCCCACCATGAGCCTCGCGGCATCTATACTCTTCAGCGTCATCCTCGCCGGCGCGCCGGTCGCGCAGCTCCCCGTCATCTGGATAGGCACGACGCTGAAAAACTTCCCGATGGCCTTTTTCTGGAACTTCTTCGCCGCCGCGCCGTTTACAAACTGGCTCTTCGGCGCGCTCTTCCGCCGGGGCTGAGCGCGCCGCGGCTTTTATACAACCTTAGAACACTCAGTAAGAACAGTTGATTTCAAAATCCCACTGGTTTGAGGTCCCTCGAGAAAAGGCGATATTTGCTTTGGCAGAGCACAGAAAGAATTCCTGATCTGGCGATACAAATTCTGTAAATTCGGTGTTACAGCTATAATAATGGCCTGAGATAGGAAAGCTGTGGCTACCAGTTTCTTCATAAGTATAGCCATGACCTGGCCTTACGAAGCCATCCTGTTTATATGAGCAGGTTACTTCGCTAAGTACAATTTGATCGTCAGACCAGTCAATACTTACTGACACTTTATTTAGTCTGACGTATTTGTAATTGCTAACTGACATAGTTTCGAAGTAAATGGTAAGTATAATCGTTGCGCCGGCAGAAACATCCGTTCCGGTTTCACTTATTTCTCCTTCGCCTGCACGCAACTCCACATCATAATATGCTGACGCCGCATACCTGCTTTCACTCAGTTGCAATATGTCGGTGTTCGAAGGGCGGAGGGCCACCTCTTCTCCCTCGCATGTAAGCACGCCAACTGAATTTCCAACAAAACTCTGAAGTTCGGAAGCTATGCTGCCGCTGCCATATGCCGCGAACGACGGCATGCTCATAGAAGCCAAAACAGCCAGTGCAAGAATTGCGGACACTATTTTTTTCGTTTTCTTCATTTTGTTTTCTCCTTTCTTTTTACCGCAAGGCCCAAAAGCAGTCCGCCGGGCGCAAGAGCCGAAGGTGTGCCTATAAGCCACAGTGTGTGATAAGGGTACCAGAGCTCCAAAACGAGTACGTCGAGGACGGTAACGGCAAACGTAATCGGCAGCATAGCCCCAAGGACTATCATCGCGGGCCGGGCAAATTTTCCCAAAGTCAGCGACCGTACCCCGAGGTAAGACAGCAGTGCGGCGGCGCTCCAGCCCATTGAGAACCACATGGCCGGCAGCACTGCTGCCTGATAAATGCGCTGAAGTACGGAATAAACATCCCAAATGTCAAAAGAGCTGAACGCATCGCCGTATAGCAGTTCTCTGAGTATCAAGCAGGCCGTGGCAGACAGCACCGTCAGGGCAAACATTACATAGTCGAACCATGCGAGCTTTACGCGCCGGGCCCGGCGCGGCTCCGGGCGGCCGGAAGCCGTTTCGTCTATCAGCCACTCGGGCGTAACATCGAACGCCTTCGACAGGTTCGTCAGGCTCACCGCGTCCGGCAAACCCGCACCCTTTTCCCAGCGCCCCACCGCCTGGCGTGTCACGCCTATCTTGTTCGCGAGCTGCTCCTGCGACCAGCCCCGCCCCGCGCGGAGCGTTATCAGCTTTTCCGAAAAGGTCATTTTCCGCCGCCTCCCTGCAGCCAGTCTATCACACCGCCGCTCCGCGGTAAACGCAAAACTTGTTGCGGGGCGGCGGAGGCTTTTTTTACCTGGCGCGCCGGGAAGCGTCAGGTTGATTTCTTTATGACTTTGTGGTAGCATAGGTCGAAGCCTGTCGAAAGGACCGGACCAATGAAGAAACAGAGCATATTTGCATTGCTGCTTGCCGCGGCCATCTGCCTGCTGCCCCTCTCCGGCTGCGGCGGCGAGAGCGAACCGAGCGCCACGCCGGACCCCCACGAGGGCATGGTTTATATAAACATCGGCGACTATTACGACTGGATCTACCCCGCAGAGGGGCTTGAGCTCTCCAATTTCACCGAGGAGGACTTCACCCTCCGCGACGACGGCATAGTCGAATACAACGGCGAAGAGTACGAAACCCGCCTCGGCATCGACGTGTCGTTCTATCAGGGCGAGATCGACTGGCAGGCGGTTGCCGACGCCGGGGTCGAGTTCGCCATGATCCGCTGCGGCTACCGCGGCTACGGTGCCGAGGGCAACATGGCCGAGGACACCATGTTCCGCCAGAACATGGAGGGCGCGCTCGCCGCAGGGCTGGACGTGGGCGTGTACTTCTTCTCACAGTCCCTCGGGGCCATCGAGGCCGCCGAGGAGGCGCTGTACGTCCTCGACCTGATAGAGGGCTATGACATCACCATGCCCGTAGCCTTCGACTGGGAGCCCGTGGCCGAGGCCGAGCGCTATGAGGAAGTGGACAGCGAGGCCCTGACCTCCTCCGCCCTCGTCTTCTGCGAGATGATAAAGGACGCGGGCTATACGCCCTGCGTTTACACCTATCGCCACCTCGCGTATTACGAGTACGACCTCTCGCGGCTCGCCGACTACACGCTCTGGATAGGCGCGCCCGGCGCGTGGGACGATTTTTACTACAAGCACGACATCTGGCAGTTTTCCTTCACGGGGCAGATACCCGGAATAGACGCCGACGTGGATCTCGATTTGCAGTTCCTGCCCGTGGGGACGGAGGCTTCACCCTCCCCCTCGGCCGAACCGTCTGGCACTGCATCCCCCTCACCGTCGCCGTCACCCTCGCCCTCCCCTGAAGGATAAATAACGCAAGCCCGCCCCGGGAAATCCCGGGGCGGGTTTTAATCTGCCCTGAACGGCCTGCGGCCTTTTCAATCGCGCTTCATGCGCCCGATTGGAGGGCAGGGCGGTATTTTATTGATCATTCACCTGTTTGCCGAGCAGCCTCGCGGCAGAGGCAGTATTTTTGTGCTCTATCGCCCTCAGCCGCGCGACGGAGGCCTCGAGGGCGGCGGGGTCCTCGCGTAGGGCCGCGGCGGCGTCTATCAGCCGGCAGAGCCCGTCCTCCGTCAGGTCCTCCAGCGTGACGCAGCCGCCGTCCACGCAGCGGAGGAAGGCGGTGACCTTCGGGTCGTAGCTCACGCCCACGAGCGGGACGCCCTGCCCCGCGGCGAAGATCAGCCCGTGCAGCCGCATGGACACGACTATCTCCATGCGCGACATGACGCCGATGGCAAGGGCGGAGGGCAGCGGCCCGGGAATGAATACGCGCTCCACGCCGTCCATCAGCGACGCGACCGCGGCGGCGGCCTCGCCGTCGCTCTTGTGGTTTATTGAGACGAAGGCGGGGGTGAGGCCGTATTTTTCATGGGCGTACCTGGCCGCGGCGGCAAAGGCAGGGGCCTTCTCCTCAAAGCCCGGCCAGCGGCGGAGCGCGAAGCAGATGTACTTCCCCTCCGGGTCCGCACCGGCGGAATTGAACTCGGCGTCTATCTCCTCGGCCGGAGCCGGGGAGAGCGTCAGCGCCGGGTCACTCGCGAGTATCAGCTCCGGGCCCTCCACGCCGAAGCGGTGGAGCTCCTCCATGCTGTCCGGCTCGCGGAGCGTGATGATGTCCACGCAGGAGTTGAGCGTCCTGCGCGTGCTGCGCACGCCGCCGGGCCTCCTTACCGGCCCGATGCCGCAGCCGTACATCATCACGCGGCAGCCGCAGCGCCGCGCGGCGCGGAGCGTGAAGAGGTAAAACCACAGGCTCCGGCGGCTGGTGACGTCCTGTATCAGGCTGCCGCCGCCGTTTATATACAGCGTCCTGCGGCGCATGACGCGCAGGAAGCCGGGGACATTGAAGGTGTGTATCGCGTCCACGTCCAGGCGCTTTTCAGCGCCCTCCGGGTCGCGGGAGAGGACGGTTATGGGCATGAGCGGGTCTATGGAGCGCATCTCGGCGGTTATGGCGTCCAGTATCGCCTCGTCGCCCGCGTTGCCCATGCCGTAGGCCCCGCAGATGAGCACGCCTGCGCGAGAGCCGTGCGCCTCGCGGTCGAGTATCTCCCTGTAAACCGCGCACTGCTCGCGGCAGGTGGCCTCCATGGAGAAGTCGCGCGCCGCGCGCTCGAATATGGCCTCGCCGAGCCTCTCACGCAACCGCGCGTCCGACGCAAGGCGCGCAATGCGCTCGCCGAGCGCGGCATAGTCGCCGGGCTCGAAGAGATAGCCGGTGAAGCCGTCCTCGATGAGCCTCGGTATGCCGCCTACGCGGCTTGAGACCGTGGGCAGGCGGTGCGCCGCGCCCTCGGTTATGGCGTAGGGGAAGGTCTCGGAGATGCTGGTGAGCGTATTGATGTCCAGCGCGCCGTAGTACTCGTCCATGTCGTCCAGCCAGCCGGCGAGCGTCACGCTGTCCGCCACGCCGAGCGACGCCGCCAGGGACTCGAGGTTCGGCCGCTCCGCGCCCTCGCCGGCTATGATGAGCTTCAGCCCCGGGACGGACTTTTTCGCTTCCGCAAAGCCGCGCACGAGCGTGGCGAGGTCCTTCACGGGGTCCAGCCTCGCCGCGGCGCCCACGACTATGTCGCCCTCCCGGACATCCGCGCCCACGCGCTTGTAAAACTCCGCGCGGCTGCGCTCCGGCAGGGTGCGGGAGAAGTCGAGGCCGTTGTATATCGCGAACGTGGTGGCGCGCGGGAAGCCGCGCGAGATGAGCAGCGCGCGCATCGCGTCCGACACGCCGATGTGGTACTTTATGTGCCTGAGCGCGAATACGTTCAGCTTGCCGTAAGTAAGCGCGGCGGCGGGCCGGCCGAGGTAATCGAGCCGGTAGTCGCTGTGCACCGTGCTTACCACGGGCTTTTTCGTGCTCCTGCGCAGCAGCGCCCCCGCCAGGTTCGCCCGCGAGCCGTGGCAGTGGACTATGTCGTAGCCGCCGCTCTCGATGAGCGCGCGCACCCCGCGCAGCGCGCGGAAAAACCCGCCGTCCATCACGCGCGTGTCTATCCCGAGCGCCGCGGCCTCCTCGGCGAACGGCCCGCCGCGGAAGCACACGAGCGTGACGTCTATGCTGCGCGAGAGGTTCTGCAGCAGCGAGTGTACGTGGGTCTTCGCCCCGCCGGTGTCCCCGCCGCTTATTAGATGTATGACTTTCAAGCTGCAAACCCCCGCTTGTCTATTCCTGATATTTATAGTAAAATAGCTTTGCGCGCCTATTATACCCCAAGCCGGAGCCCCGGGTCAATACGGCCCGCAGCCGGCGGCGCGCAGAACACGGAGGCAGAGCCATGACTACTATTTATCTCATACGCCACGCGGAGGCGGAGGGCAACCTCTTCCGCCGCGCGCAGGGGCACTGGAACGGCAAGATAACCGAGCGTGGGAAAAAGCAGATAGACGCGCTCGCGGAGCGTTTCAGGGACATACATATAGATGCGGTGTACTCGAGCGACCTGGACCGCACGGTGGAGACCGCCGGTGCCATCCTCCGCGGCCGAAATCTCGAGCTGCACAAGACCGAGCGGCTGCGTGAAATCTGCATGGGCGTCTGGGAGGGGCAGCCCTGGGGCGAGCTCAGCTACCGCTACCCGGAGGAGATGTACAAGTTCAATAACGACATCGAGCACTGGGCCGTGCCGGGCAGCGAGAGCTTCGAGAGCGTGCAGCGGCGCATCACCGGCGCGATTTTGGACATAGCCGCGGAAAACGAGGGCAGGACCGTGGCCGTGGTCTCGCACGGCATGGCGATAAAGATATTCCTCATGGGCGCGCTCGGCCTGACGAGCGAAAACGCCATGATGCACGGGGACAACACCTCCGTCTCCCTCCTGCACGTGGACGGCAGCAAAATAGACGTGGAGTATTATAACGACAACAGCCACCTCGGCGAGCTCTCCACCTTTGCAAAGCAGGTCTGGTGGCGGGACACGAAAAAGGAGGACATGACGAGCCTGCGCTTCGAGCCGCTCGACCCGAAGCGGGACGCCGACGCCGCATTTTACCTGCGCTGCTACCGCGACAGCTGGGTGGTGGCCCACGGGAGCGACAGCGGCTTTGTCTCCAGCGTATACCTCTCCAGCGCGCGCTCGCACGCGGCGAAGTCCCCCGGCTGCCTGCTGAAGGTGATGAGCGGCAGCACCCCGGCCGGGGTGCTCGAGCTCGACCCGCGCCGCGGCCGCGAGGACGGCTGCGGCTGGATAAGCCTGCTCTACCTCCTGCCGGAGTATCGCAGCCACGGCCTCGGCGTGCAGCTCATCGGCTGCGCCGCGGCGTATTTCGACGCGCTCGGCCGCCGCGCGCTCAGGCTGCACGTGGCAGTGACTAACGAGCACGCCATCGGCTTTTACGAGCACTATGGCTTCCGCCGGCTGAGGACGGACGCCGGAGTGTCCTCCGAGCAGTACCTGATGGAGCGCCCGATATGATGTGGCCGGCGAAAATCGAGAGCGCGGAGCTGCCGGAGCACGGGCGCATCGCCGTGATATCCGACATACACGGGAACCTGCCCTATCTGCGCGCGCTTTTGGACAAGCTGGCGCTCACGGAGGAGGACACGCTCGTTTTCTGCGGCGACATGGTGGAAAAGGGGCCGCAGAGCCTTGACACCCTGCGGTTTATAATGGACCTCTCGAAAAAGCGCCGCGTCCTCGCCGTGCAGGGCAACTGCGACTGCTGGCAGGAGGAGATCTACCGCCCGCAGGGCTATTCGGACGGATACCTTAAGCGCTATCTCGCCTCGAACGGCGCGGGCTGGGGTCCCGGGCTGCTCGCGCAGATGTGCGCCGAAATCGGCTTCCCACTGACGCCCGAGCCGGACATCGCCGCCATGCGCCCGGCGCTCGCCGCCGCCTTTGCCCCGGAGCTCGAATTCATCGACTCGCTGCCGCACGTCCTCGTGACGGAGCACTACGTCTTTGCCCACGGCGGCCTGCCGGAGGGTGACCCCTCCGGCTGGGACGGCTGGGACTGCATGAAAAACGACAACTTCATGCGCCAGGGCCGGAAATTCTCCAGGTGGGTCATAGTGGGCCACTGGCCGGTCGTGCTCTACGGCGGGGACATCACCTGCGCGAACCCGATAGTCGACGGGGAGAGCCATATAATAAGCATCGACGGCGGCTGCGTGTTGAAGGACGACGGCCAGCTCAACGCCCTCGTAATACCCTTCAACGGGAGTGAGGACTTCGGCTGCGTCTCCTACGACCCCTTCCCCGTCCGGCGCGTCAGGAGCGCGCAGGCCGCCTCGGAGCACAGCGCGTACATCCGCTGGGGCGACAACGTGGTGGAGGTGCTCGAGCGCGGGGAGGAGTTCTCCCGCTGCCGGCACGTGCGCACGGGCTATGAGCTCGACATCCTCACAAAATACCTGCGCGCCGGGCCCGACGGCACGGTCCGCTGCAACGACTGCACGGACTACGTCCTCCCCCTCTCCCCCGGCGACGAGGTCGGCGTTGTGGAAACGACGAGCCGCGGCTTCCTCTGCAAGCACAACGGCGTGAGCGGCTGGTATTTCGGCGAACTGGAGGACGAGGCATGATAGTGCTCTATTGCCTTTTGGGGGAGTATCTGCTTTTTATCAACATCGACGGCTTTGTCATGATGGCTGTCGACAAATCCCGCGCCCGGCGCGGCGGACGGAGGGTTTCGGAGGCGGCGCTGTTCTTCATCGCCTTCCTCGGCGGCAGCCCCGGGATAATGCTCGCGATGTACACCCTCCGGCACAAGACGCGGCACACCTCATTCACCGTCGGGATGCCGCTCATCTGCTTTTTCGAGGCCGTGCTGATAGCCGCGGCCCTCATCTACGCCGCGTCGGCCTGAGCGGCCGCGGCACATTTACGGATTCTCGGTTGGTGATTCCATGGTCAGCTTTGAACGGCTCGGCGCCGAGTCGCTGATAGACAGAATACGCGGCGAGCTGGTGGGGAAGATCCTCTCCGGCGAGCTACACCCCGGCGACCGCCTGCCCCCGGAGCGGGACATGGCCGAGCAGATGGGCGTCTCGCGCAGCTCCCTGCACCAGGCGGTGCTGCAGCTCGAGACGCAGGGCTTCCTGAAGATCGAGTCCCGGCGCGGCACGGTCGTGGCTGATTACCGCAAGCACCCCACGCCGCAGTCGCTCTCCGCCCTGCTCGGCTACGGCTCGATCGAGATAGACGAGCCGCTCTTCCGCGACATGATGGACGCGCGCATCTGGCTCGAGACCGGCTGCGCCCGCCGGGCCTGCCGGAACATATACGAGAGCACGTTCGAGGAGATGCGGGAAATAGCCGAACGCATCGAGACCGAGCGCGACGACCTGCCCGGCATAGTCTACCGCTATCACTACCTGCTCACGCAGGCCTCGGGCAACAGCATCTTTTCCATGATGTTCCGGGCCTTTGAGCCGGTAATAACCACGCTTATCACGCGCTATTACACCATGCGCGACGCGGACATCGCCGCGGAGGCGCGGATGCACAGGGAGCTGCTCGGGCACATCCGCGCCGGGGACGAGGACGCCGCCGCGGAGTGTGTGGAGCGCCTGCTCCGCCTCGGAATGGACGCGCTCGGGCGCAAATATGAAAAATGACCCCCTCCCGCCGTTGTATAACGGCGGGATTTTTTCATAAAGTCATTGAAGTGCGCGGGCATATGTGTTAAACTGTTGTCAACTCTGGTATAACCACCGGCATTACTCTTAAAAGGAGGAAAACCATGCAAAAATACGATGTAATTGTCGTTGGCGCCGGAAACGGCGGCCTTTCGGCGGCCGCATACCTCGCCGGAGAGGGCAAAAAGGTCCTCGTGCTCGAAAAGCACAACCTGCCCGGCGGCTGCGCGACGAGCTTCAGGCGCGGGGCGTACGAGTTCGAGTCGGCCCTGCACGAGCTGTGTCAGATGGGCGACGGGCTGGAGGGCCGGCCGAAGGGCGCCGTGCGCGAGCTGCTCAGCGACAGGTACAAGCTGGACGTGGACTGGCGCGCGGTGAACGAGGCCTTCTGCGCCATTGCGACCGACGAGGGCGGCTTCAACGTGGAGATGCCCGTCGGCGTGCAGGCCTTCATCGACGAGATGGAGCGGCAGGTGCCCGGCTCGCGCAAGCCCATGACGCAGATCATGGAGATGGCCCGGATGGTGGAGGACGGCGTGAACTGGCTCGCAAAGCACCACAACGAGCCCGAGGGGCTTGCCAAGGTGGAAATGCTGCTCAAGTACGGCGACCTAATGAAGCTCGTCCCGGCCACCTGCGACGAGGTGTGCGACATGGTCGGCCTGCCTGAAAAGGCCAAACACATCTTTGAGAGCTACTGGACCTATGTCTCGGCGGACTCCAAGAGCATGTCCTTCGCCGTCTACGCCTACATGACCTACATGTACCTGACGCAGATGCCCTGGGTCTCCAAGGACCGCAGCCATGAGATCTCGCTCGCCTTCGACGCGCGCATACGCGAGCTGGGCGGCGACATCTGGTACAACTGCGAGGTCAGGCGCATCGACGTGAAGGACAACCGCGTCCGCGGCGTGGAGCTCGCCTCCGGCGAGTACATACCCTGCGGCTGGGTGATGTCCAACGTGATGCCGAGCGTGGTGTTCGACCGCCTTGTGGACCACAGCGAGGTCCCCGAGCGCAGCAGGCGCCTTATGAACGCGCAGAAGCTCGCGCAGGCGCCGCTGACGGTCTATATGGGCCTGGACGCCTCCGCCGCAGAGCTTGGCCTGAAGGGCTACGACACCTTCCTGCGCCACAACCCCGACAACCACCAGCAGTACCTCTCCGATGACAAAATCGAGACGCACAAGGACTTCTCCGTCACCATCCTCGACAACGCCATCCCCGGCGTGTCCGGCGAGCACCGCTGCATGATAGAGTTCGCCAAGTTCTACACCGGCGACCCATTCGCGGACGTGAAGGAGGAGGAGTATTTCAAGCTGAAGGACCGTATCGCCCTCGAGTGCGTGGAGCGCTACGAGGCCGTTACAGGCTGCAAAATCCGCGGCCACATCGAGGAGATCGTCATAGCCTCCCCCGTCACCTGGGCGCGCTACCTCGGCACGCCGCGCGGCGACGTCTACGGCTATGAGCCCGCCAAATGGGACGGCATGTTCCCGCGCGTACAGTGCGGGCACGAGCTGGACTACACCGTGAAGGGCCTGCGCTTCTGCGGCGGGCATGGCACGCAGATGGACGGCTTCTCGCAGGCGTATCTCTCCGGCTCCGAGCAGGCGAGATACATGCTTCTGGACATGCAGAAGGAGGGCAAGTGACATGGCAAAATACAACTATGACAAGAGTCTTCTGAAGGGCCTTTCCACCGGGGCGTTCCTGCACCAGGTAAAGACGCGCAACGAGGCCATTGCCGCCGCGCCGGACACGATACCCTCCTCGGTTTTCAACGCCAACGTCCTGGCGAAGCGCCTGCACCCGGCGGTGCAGCACTGCCGCATCGACTCCGTAACCGACCACGGGGACGCGAAGAGCTTCGTGCTCGTGCCGGACCGGGAAAAGGGCACGCAGGAGATGGCCTTCTTCCGCGCCAGCCAGTACGTATCCGTCAGGCTGGACATAGACGGCGCGCTGGTGCACAAGCCGTACACCATCCGCTCCAACCCGGCGGACGCCCTCGGGACGGAGAACACGAGCTACACGCTCACGATAAAGCGCACGAACCCCGCCTACGCCTCCGCATACATCCTCGACAACTGGAAAGCCGGCGACTGCGTGGACATCTCCGGCCCGCTCGGGGACTTCTACTACCAGGGCCTGCGCGACGCGAAGCACGTTGTGGCCGTCGCCGGCGGCAGCGGAATAACGCCCTTCTACTCCATGGCCGCGGCCATAGTCAGTGGGCTGGAGGACTTCGACCTCACCATCCTCTACGGCTCCCGTACGGCGGACGGCATATTGCTCCGCGACGAGATCGAGGAGGTCGCCGCGAAGAGCGGCGGGCGCGTCAAGGTGGTCCACGTCCTCTCCGACGAGGAGCGCGAGGGCTATGAGCACGGCTTCGTCACGGCGGAGCTCATAAAAAAATACGCCGGCGAGGGCGAATACAGCGTCCTGATGTGCGGGCCGAAGGCCATGTACGACTTCTGCGTGGGCGAGTGCAAAAAGCTCGGGCTGCCCAAGCGCCTCTACCGCGCGGAGATGAGCGGCGACTACATGGGCGCGGTGAACAACGCCGACTACCCCAAGGACCAGATAGGCCGCGAATACAGCCTCACAGTCCTCATCCACGGCGAACGCACCAAAATCCCCTGCAAGGCCGGCGAGAGCCTGCTCTGGGCGATGGAGCGCGCCGCGATCAACGCGCCGAGCCACTGCCGCAGCGGCGAGTGCGGCTGGTGCCACTCCCGGCTCGTGAGCGGGCAGGTCTATATCCCCGCGGAGGCCGACGGCCGGCGCCTGGCCGACAAGAAGTTCGGCTGGATACACCCCTGCGTCAGCTTCCCGCTGAGCGACATAGAGCTCGAGGTCTTCCCGACGGCGGATTGATGCCCCGCTCCGGCGGCAGAATAAGTGCAAAAACACCGGCGGGCAGCCCTGCCCGCCGGTGTCTCTCTTTTTCTGCCGCTCCGAAGGAGGGCAAAGGCAAAAAATCTCCGGAATTCCCGCCCTCTCCCCTACATTCGGGTTGCAAAAGTTCACAAAGTGTGGTATTGTTCATTCAGTAAATCTGTGGGAGGCTCGAGCATGTTTTACGAGAATTACGTACGGCTCTGCAACAGCGTCGGCAAGGCGCCAACCGCAGTGGCGACGGAGCTGGGCTTTCAGAAGTCCGCCGTGACTCGCTGGAAAAAGGGCTGCCAGCCCACGGACGCCACCCGCTCGAAGATCGCCGACTACTTCGGCGTCACCACCGAGGAGCTCTGCGCGGACGCTCCGGCGCGCCCGTCGAGGGCCGCGGTGAACGGGGACGACGAGCTCACCGAGTATCTCGAGCAGCTCGCCGCAAGGCCGGAGCTGAGGATGCTCTTCTCCGTCTCAAAGGACGCCACGAAGGCCGACGTAGAGCAGGCGGTGGCCATAATAGAGGCTCTGCGCCGGGCCCGGGAAGGGAGCTGACGGGCGTGTGGACGCCGGACTACTTTGTCCGCCTTGTGGAGCTGCCGGCGTCCGTCGAGGGAGTGACCGTCCCGAATGACGACGGCAGCTTTGACATCTACATCAACTCGCGCCTCGGCGAGGAGCGGCGCCGCGCAAAGCTCGAGCACGAGCTCGAGCATATAAGGCGCGACCATTTTTACCGCCCCGGCACGGTGGCAATGAAGGAGGCCGAGGCCGGCGGCGTGCTCGTAACGCGGGCAGAAGCGCCGGAAGAGGCCGCCCCGCCGGGGATGAAATATATCCCCGTATATCCGAATTTGGAGAGCTTCGTCGCCGACTTTGCAAAGCGCGCCGCGCCGCGCTCGCTTGAGCTGCTGCGCCGCGCCGGCTGGAAGGGCTGAGGGCGGCTTATTCGCCCACTTTCAGCTTCTCCTCCGTTTCCCTCGCCGCTATGGCGCGCAGCTCGGCCATGAAGGGGAAGGCCGCGCAGTCGGAAACGCCGTATTCAAGGTTCAGCGTGCGCTCGCGCTCTATCCAGGTGGAGAGCGGCGCCTCGTTGTGCTGTATCACGGCCTCGATGCGGTCGAGCGCCTTATAGAGCTTCGCCTCCGGCGTCTCAAGGGCGTTGAGCTCCGCGAAGAGCGCGCCGAGCTCCGCCTTCCGGTCCGGCAGGCGCGAGAGCAGGCCCTCCACGGCCTCGGCCTCGCGCTCCTCGTCGCCGTCCGTCTTGAGGAAGGAGGGGATGTCTCCCGTCACAGCCTCGCCCCAGTCGTGGACAAGGCACATTTTTATGACCTTCGCCATGTCCAGGCCGGGGAACTCCCCCTCGAGCAGCAGGGCCATCGCCGCTATGCGGAAGGTGTGCTCGGCCACGCTCTCGTGCCGGAGCGTGCTCGTGTAGCTGTGGCGCGTGCGGCATTTCAGGCCCTCGAGTATATGTACAAAATCCATGAACTCCTGCGGCTGCATTCATATCGCCTCCTGAACACAGAGCATAGCACAGCCGCTGCCCTTTTGCAAATTGACTTTTCGCCGCGCCGGTGATAACCTTTATACCGCCGGCAGCGCCGGACTTGATAAGGATGTGATTTTTTGATACGCCTGTACAACGCCCTCGTGATGCCCATGCAGGGGGACTGCTCGTACTTCTCCGGCGAGGTCTGGGCGGACGCGGACAAAATAGCCTACGCCGGGCCGCCCCGCGCCGGGGAGCTGCCGATGTTCGAGCGCGAAATCGACCTCGGCGGCTCGCTCATAATCCCCGGGTTCAAGAACGCGCACACGCACTCGGCGATGACCTTCCTGCGCTCCTATGCGGACGACCTGCCGCTGCTGCGCTGGCTGAACGAGAAGGTCTTCCCGCTGGAGGACCGCCTGAATCCCGAGCGGGTCTACGCCTTCACGCGCCTTGCGGTGCTCGAATACCTCAGCAGCGGCATCACTGCGAGCTTCGACATGTATTTCCACCGGGACGCCTACGCCCAGGCGAACATCGACATGGGCTTCCGCACCGTGATGTGCGGAGCGCTCTCCGAGGGGGACAGCGTGAACACCGCGGCTGATGACTACGCGAAATTCAACAATCTGCACCCGCTCATCGGCTACCTGCCCGGCCTGCACGCCGAGTACACCTCCGGTTCCACGCTCCCCCTGGAGCTCTCTGAGCTCGTGCACAGCCTGCGCGCCCCGTTCTGGACCCACAATTCGGAGACGGAGAGCGAAACCCTCGGCGGCATAGAGCGCCGCGGCATGACGCCGACGGAGTATTTCGACTCCATCGGGCTCTACGACTTCGGCGGCGGCGGATACCACTGCGTGTGGCTCTCCGAACACGACATGGAGATTTTCTCCGCGCGCGGCCTCACCGCCGTGACCTGCCCCGCCTCCAACGCCAAGCTGGCCAGCGGCGTGGCGCCGCTCACCGAATTCATGCGCCGCGGCATCCCCCTCGCCGTGGGGACTGACGGCCCCTCGTCCAACAACGCGCTGGACATGTTCCGCGAGATGTACCTCGCCTGCGTGCTGCAGAAGCTGCGCGAGCGCGACGCCGCCGCCTGCCCGGCCGAGGACATCCTCCTCGCCGCCTGCTCCGGCGGGGCCCGCGCCACGGGGCTCGCGGACTGCGACTGCCTCGCCGATGGCAAGCAGGCGGACATCGCGGTGATAGATCTCGACAGGCCCAACATGCGGCCCATCCACTCCCCCGCCAGGAACCTCGTATACAGCGGTTCCAAGGAAAACGTGCGCCTGACAATGGTCGCCGGGCGCATACTGTATGAAAACGGCGAATTCTTCGTAGGAGACGACCCCGGGCGCATCTGCGCCGAGGCCGAAAGGCACACAAAGGAGCTGATTGAAGATGGAAATTAAAGAAAAGATATCCGAGTGGGTGGACGCCCACCGCGACGAGCTGCTGCGCGACATCGGCCGCCTCGTGGCAATAAAGAGCGTCCGCGGCGAGCCGCTCGAGGACGCGCCCTTCGGCCCCGGCCCCCGCGCGGCGCTGGACGAGGCCATGGCCCTCTGCGGGGAGTACGGCTTTGCGACGAAAATATACGGCGGCGCCGTCGGCGTGGCCGAATTCAGCTCACTGCCCAGCGCGCTGGATATCCTCGGCCACCTCGACGTCGTGGGCGAGGGCGAGGGCTGGGACACCGACCCCTACACCGCCACCGAGAAGGACGACGGCTGCCTTTACGGCCGCGGGACCGACGACGACAAGGGCCCCATCGTGATCGCGCTCTACGCCATGCGCTGCCTGAAGGAGCTCGGGATAGAGCTCAGCCACGGCTGCCGCCTGATAATGGGCACGGACGAGGAGTCCGGCTCCGGCGACCTGCCGTATTTCTACAACACGAATGCGCCCGCGCCCAACACCGTGACGCCGGACACCGGCTTCCCGGTCTATAACACCGAAAAGGGCCGCTGGGCGCCCTCCCTCTCCGCCGCCTGGGCCAAATCTGACGCCCTGCCGCGCGTGTCCTCGCTTGACGGCGGCTTCCGCGTGAACGTAATCCCCGGCGATGCCTCCGCCGTCGTGCTCGGCATCGACCCGGACACCGCGCTCTGGGCCGCGCACGACACGGCCGGGCGCTGCGGCGTGGACATGCTCTGCGAGCCCGCCGAGGGCGGCGTGCGCGTGAGCGTGCACGGCACGCAGGGCCACGCGGCCTATCCGGACGGGGCCAACAACGCCCTCACGGCGCTGCTCGCAATCCTCGCCTCCCTGCCGCTCGCGCAGGACGCGCCGGCGAACGCCGCCGTCCGCGCGCTCGCCGACCTCTTCCCGCACGGGGCTTACGGCGGCGAGGGACTCGGCATAGCCCAGGCCGACGAAATTTCCGGCGCGCTCACCGCCTCGCTCAACGTCATCAACCTGAACGAGGAGGGCCTCACGGGCCTGCTCGACTGCCGCGTACCCATCTGCGCCAGCTATGACAACTGCTGCGCCGTTGCCATGAAGGCCATGTCCGCCGCCGGCATCACCGCCGAGGGCGAGCTCACCGCGCCGCACCACACCCCGGGCGACGGGGCCTTCGTCCGCACGCTGCTCAGCGCGTACGAGACCTATTCCGGCCGCCGCGGCGAGTGCCTGAAGACTGGCGGCGGCACCTATGTCCACGACATCAAGGGCGGCGTGGGCTTCGGCATATCCATGCCCGGCTTCGAGAGCAACCTGCACGGCGCCAACGAACGGATAAATATACAGGACGCGCTCACCGCGGTGAAGATCTTCGCACTGGCCGCGGCTGAAATCTGCCGCTGAAAACAAGGAGGAAACAAAATGGTCATCAGAGCTGAAGAACGCAACGAACGAATCTGGGAAGGCATGCGCGACGGCCCGGGCTACGCCAGGCTCCTCTCCATACTCCCCGCCGAGCTGCTGGACGGCATGGGCCGGCTCTACAGTGTTATCACTCTTGAGCCCGGCTGCGGCGTCGGCCTGCACAAGCACGAGGGCGACTGCGAGACCTATTTCATCCTCTCCGGCGAGGGAGAGCTGAACGACAACGGCACCGTCACCACGCTCCGCGCGGGCGACGTCAGCTTCACCGACAGCGGCGAGCAGCACGGCATTATAAACAAGGGCACCGAGCCGCTTGTCCTCATCGGCCTCATACTGAACAAGTAACGTATATTTATTTGCCGGGAGTGAATAACAATGCTTCAGGAGAGCTTTCTGAGGGTCTATGAGAAGCTCAAGAGCGAGTTCTGCCGCCAGGTGTTCGCGCTTGTGCGCGAGCGCCGCGGCTCGCTCTCGGCGATGGAGGCCTTCTCGCTGGAAGTCATCCGCCAGCTCGGGCGGCCCACGGTGAGCCAGTTCGCCGCGTTTTTGAACATCTCACAGTCGAACGCGACGTATAAGGTCGCAAACCTGATACACAAGGGCTATCTCGAAAAGGAAAATTCCGGCGCCGACCGCCGCGAGTACTATCTCGTGCTCACGCCCAAATACTACGGCTACGTTGGCACTCTCGAGCGCGACATGTGCGAGGCCGTGCGCCGCGTCGAGGAGCGCCACAGCCCCTCGGAAGTCTCCGAGCTCTCCGCCCTGCTGGACGAAATAGTGGACAATATCGGCTCTGCCCCGGCCGCGCCCGGGGATGGTGTACAAAATCAGGCATAGATTTTTGTCTATTTTGCCAGTTTGACAAATCCGCGTTTCGCGCCTATACTGTGAATCACTAAATCAAACCAAACCGACGATTGAGAAGAGTACCCGCATCGGAGGCTTTCAGAGAGCGGCGCGTATGCTGTGAGCGCCGCAGCGCAAAGGCGCGGGGAATGGACTCATGAGGGGAGCGAAGCTAACTCCCGGGTGAGCGCCCGTTACAGCGCCGGCCGCGTGATGGCGCGGGCAAAGCGGGCGCGTTCGCGCCAATTCGGGTGGCACCGCAGGAAAATGTGAAATCCTGTCCCGTATGACCAGAAGGTCATACGGGACAGTTTTTTTATTTCAAAATCAAATGCAAAAAGGAGAATCAGCCATGACCAGCGAAAAAATACCCTACAAGATCTACCTCTCTGAAGACGAAATGCCCATGGCATGGTACAATCTCCGCGCAGATATGCCCATAAAGCCCGCGCCTCTGCTCAACCCGGGCACGGGCAAGCCGATGACCTTCGACGAGCTGCGCGGCGTTTTCTGCGATGAGCTCGTGCGTCAGGAGCTGGATAACGACACGCGGGAAATTCCCATCCCGCAGGAGATACGCGATTTTTACAAGATGTACCGCCCCTCCCCGCTCGTGCGGGCCTACTGCCTGGAGGAAAAGCTCAAGACCCCGGCGAAGATCTACTACAAGTTCGAGGGCAACAACACCTCCGGCTCGCACAAGCTCAACAGCGCCATCGCCCAGGCCTATTACGCCAAGCAGCAGGGGCTGAAGGGCGTCACCACGGAGACCGGTGCCGGCCAGTGGGGCACCGCCCTCGCCATGGCCTGCGGCTACCTCGGCCTCGACTGCCGGGTGTACATGGTGAAGTGCTCCTATGAGCAGAAGCCCTTCCGCCGCGAGGTCATGCGCACCTACGGCGCGAGCGTGACGCCGAGCCCCTCCATGGCCACCGAGGTCGGCCGGAAAATCCTCGCCGAGGACCCGGAAACCACCGGCTCGCTCGGCTGCGCGATAAGCGAGGCCGTGGAGGACGCCACCACGCACTCCGGCTACCGCTATGTGCTCGGCAGCGTGCTCAACC